>CALWUZ010000062.1 GCA_944384845.1 uncultured Clostridia bacterium | reverse complement strand
TTCGCCTACAGAGGCAATTACTCCGTCGGATACCGTAACTGAGCTGAGTTTTCCTTGAATTTCGGCATTGTATATTATCATTTCGGCATGCCTCTTAATTTTCGCTGTAAATAACCGTGATATCGGGATGAAGCTGAAGTATCGAGGCGGGTATTTCGGGGGTTATAGGTCCGTAGAAGGCTTTTTCAAGAATTTCCCGCTTAAGCTTGCCGGAGGCTATGAGAAGTATTTTTTTCGCCTGCATTATTGAAACCATTCCCATAGTTATCGCTTGCTTGGGCACCTCCCCGATATTCTTAAAGAAGCGCGAATTAGCCTTTATAGTGCTTTCGTGCAGATCTACCACATGTGTGCTTTTTACAAAATATCTGTCAGGCTCATTAAAGCCTATATGACCGTCAAGTCCTATGCCTAAAAGCTGTAAATCTATGCCGCCGAGCATTTCGATTCGCCTGTCATAGCTTTCGCCCTCAGCCTTAAGGTCGGAAGCGCAGCCGTCGGGAACATAGGTATTGTCGATATTGATATTGATGTGCTCAAAGAAATTTTTATTCATAAAATAGCGGTAGCTCTGCTCGTTTGAGCCGTTAAGTCCGACGTATTCGTCAAGATTTACTGAGGTTACGCCGCTGAAATCGATATCGCCCTTTTTATACCATTCGATAAGCTGCTTATAGGCTCCTAAAGGCGAGGAGCCAGTGGCGAGACCTAAAACGCTGTCCGGCTTTATTATGACCTGCGCCGAAATGATGTTCGCCGCCTGGCGGCTGAGTTTTTCATATGTATCTGCGGTGATGAATTTCATAAGCATCCTCCCTGATTATAGTCCGCTGTACAGTCCGTCCGCCGACATCCTGTTTATCGCGTCGGCAACCTTCTGCTTGTCTTCCTTATAAGTTACGCCGTACCATTTATCTTCCGCGATAAGCACCTTTACTCGCTTTTTACCCGATGAAATAAGCCCGGATACAACCGTGGGAAGAAAATATTCTGATTTCGGAACGTTGATTTTTTCCTTTAGAAATTCAGTAAAGCCCTCTTCAGCATAGCCGAACAGGTCGGGCATAAAGCCCCAGAGGTTCATCGATACCACCGTATCGGGCGGCAGGGCTGTCCAGCTTGCGCCGTCATCCTCAGTATATTTGCAGTCCGAAATTTTGGTGCGTTCGGTGACTGATTTAAGCTCTCCGTTCTCAATCTCGCAGATGCCGCGCGAAACATATCCGTTTTCGGTGAGCGTGTTTGCGAGACGGAAACCTACCATGCAGTAGTCTTCCGTATTGCTTTTCAAAAAGCCGGCCATCTTGGCGAATGCCGATTTACCGTAGTAATCGTCGGCGTTGATAACCGCAAAGGGCTCCTTTACCTTATCCTTGCAGCACAGCACCGCGTGCGCTGTGCCCCATGGCTTTACGCGGTCGGCAGGGCAGACAAACCCGTCCGGCAAAGCGTCGGTTTCCTGATAAACATATTCCGTTTTAACCATTTTTTCTATTCGTTTTCCGGCTACGGCTCTGAAATCAGCCTCTATCGAGTGCTTGATTACAAAAACCACCTTATTAAATCCGGCGGTTACCGCGTCGTAAACCGAATAGTCAAGCAGTACCTCGCCGTTTTTTCCGATAGGCTCAATCTGCTTAAGCCCGCCGAAACGGCTGCCCATTCCGGCTGCCATAACCACTAAAGTAATGTCTTTATTCATAACCTTACCTCGCAATACCATTTGTAACCGTATTATAGCATATTTAACGCCGCTTTTCAATTTGATGCAGCTTAAATATATGATAATTTTATAGCTTATTTTACAGGCGCGTGTTTTATCTTGCTAAAGAGGCTATGGACTGTACGAGACTTTTGCTTCTCGTAGCCGAAATATTGTTGAGGAAGAGAACGTCTTTTGCGCCGGTATCAGTGCATAGCTGTAAAAGACCTCTCCCGTCTACCGATGAGAAATAGCGGTAGTCTACTATATACACCGTCTGATAATGCGCGACAAGGAACGGAACAAACGCGTTGCCGTATGATTCCTTTATAACTATGCAGGCTGAATTGTCCGAAAGCTCGGGATTTCTTATTATGCTTAACGGTCTGTCGCCCTTTATAAAGGTCAGATATTTTGAGCCCTGCGACGCGGCGGACATATCCGAAATAATCTCCTGACCGTATTTCCATTCGCCGTTTTCATAAAGCACGTCTATTGAATTGGTTTCCTTCGGCTGGTATGCGTAAACTGTATCCGGATTGGCTGCCAGCTGCGGCAGCTTGCCGCTTGAGGTGTAAAAGGAACCGAGGTAATTCGGAAATTCGCGCACCGTAAAGCTGTCAAGCGGAGTGGGCGTAAGACCTTTAAGCTTTGCAAACTCACAGTAAGCGTAGTAGGCGCCGAGCGCTGTCCAGTGGTGGTCGGTTCGGAAATAAATATACTCGTTCTTATGCTGCTTCAGGGTATCGAATACCGATACAGTCTTAACGCCGTTCATTCCGGAATACATATAGTTAATGGCTTTATTCTGATCTGAGGTATTGATGTTTGCCACTATTGATTCCGGAGCGCAGATGCCCATACTGTTCGGTACTATCATATCGTAAACCGTAGCCTTGTCCTTAAGCAGGCTTGCGGCGCTGTTTATGGCGGCAATGTAGCTGTCGGCGGTGGATCTGACGAAATTATAGTATTCATACGCGGAATCCCCGCTTATCAGCAGCGCGCCAAGCGTCTGCGAGGGCGGTGCGGCAGGTTCTGAGGGAGTCTGCTGTGAGGAGGACGGCGCCTCGGATGAGGAAGAAGGGCTTTCCGATGAAACGCCGGAGCTTTCAGAACTTTGATCAGAGGCGGTTTCCGTGGAAGAGCTGCCGGTGCTGTCTGTAGCCTCGGAGGGGATTTCGTCGCCCTGCTCGACCGTTCCGTGTATCTGAATGTCGGTTTTGCCGTAAAGCGCAGTAAGGCGGGCGTTAAGTCCCGTAAGCGTTTCTCTTAAGGGAAAGGTATCGGAATACCATTCGTTTATACCGTCAAAATAATCGCCGGAAAAGAGTGCGGCAAAAGAAAACTTCGGAAATTTGGCAAGCTCGCGTTTTTCGCTTTCAGAGTATGTCGGACGCAGGGGGATTATAAGTGAAAGCACAAAAAATCCGAAAAACAGCAACAGGAAAAAGCGGACAAAAAGAATATTGAGTATTCTCGTCCTTCGCATTCCTGTAAGTATTCTCTGCTTGTCGTCTGCGGCGTTTGGAGTTCGGTCTGTGTTTTCTTCAAGTATCGGTTTATCTGTCATTCTGATTACCTTCTAAAATCTGAAATACAGGAAAGGATTGTAGCTGTTGCCCACAAGCGACGCCGCCGATAAAATAAGCAGAAGCGCCGGTATTATAAACTGTGCTGCGGAATACAGTGCAAATGCTCCGTTGGATTTAAGCGCGCTGTATTTTACGCGCTGAGCTATATTTTTTGCTGCCGGAGTGCAGGCTAAAACGGCTATGACAAGCATTACTATGTAGCTTGCCGCGGTAGTCCGGCTTTCAAAGTCGGACAGAGCGTTGCCGTTTAAGCCGAACATTCCCTTGAAAACCGTCCATACATCTGAAAGGCTTTCAAATTTAAAGAGTATCCAGCCAAAGAACACGACTATCAGAAGATAAATATGGGAAAGCGTGCGGCTTTTTTCCAGCAGCCTGCCGAGAAAAAGCTTTTCGGCGGCGATAAAAACGAAAAAATAAAGCCCCCAAAGCACAAAATTCCATGAGGCTCCATGCCAGAGTCCGGTAAGGAACCATACTATAAAAAGATTAAGCACGGTGCGCAGCCTGCCTTTTCTGCTGCCGCCCAGCGGTATATACAGATAATCTCTGAAAAAGCTGCCCAGGGTTATATGCCACCTGCGCCAGAATTCGCTTACCGAGCAGGAAATATAAGGGTAATTGAAATTTTCGGTATAATGAATCCCTATCATCCGCCCCATGCCTATCGCCATGTCGGAATAGGCGGAGAAATCGGTATAAATCTGAATCGAAAAGGCAAGCACGCCGACCCAGAGCGCCAGAACGCTTCTTGAAGCGAGCAGCGAGGAATCGCCGCCGTCGGGGATAAGCAGTCTGTCCGCAATTACCGCGCAGGTATTGGCGATAAGCGCCTTTTTTGCAAGCCCTACGCAGAAGCGGTTGATTCCCTCCGCAACATCGGTATAATTCGCGTGCCGGCTTTCAAGCTCTTCATTTATATCCCTGTAACGCACAATGGGACCGGCAATGCACTGATGGAACATACTTACGTATAAAAGAAGCATTTTAAAGCTTTTCTGGACCGGCGCGTCACCGCGGTAAACGTCGGCACAGTAGGTGATAAGCTGAAAGGTGTAAAAGGAAATTCCTATCGGAAGCAGTATGTTCGGAACACTTTTAGGAAAGCCGGTGAGAAAGCTGAGATTTGAGAGTATAAAGCTTCCGTATTTAAAAATACCGAGAAGCAAAAGGTCGGCAGATACCACCGCCGCCAAATAAAGCCGCGCTTTTTTCGAGCGCCGCTCCTGCTTGGCTATAAGAATCGTTAAAAACCAGTCGAGAAAGGTCATCGCCACCAGAAGCAGGATATATACCGGTTCGCCCCAAGCGTAAAAAATCAGCGAAAAAACCAGCATTACCGTGTTTTTCGCCTTTATGTTTTTAGCAAAAAAATAAGCCAGCAGATTAAGCGGCAGAAATAAAAACAAAAACGGCAGACTTGCGAATACCATATAAACACGTCCAAAATTAAATAATACTATTATAATTTAAAACGAAACAGGCAATA
>CALWUZ010000061.1 GCA_944384845.1 uncultured Clostridia bacterium | reverse complement strand
AACAGACGAAATACCTACTTCGCTCTTTTGCGCACTCTCTCCCTCAGCCGCAAACGCTACGCCAAAACCGAAGCACATTGCGGCCAGCAACAATACGGCAAGTATTGTCACAAGTTTTGCTCTCATAAAATCCCTCCTGATATTTTCCATAGGATACCTGCCATTGTATCGTTGCCTGTTTCATAAAACAAGCGGCAGACCCCCATGTTGTTCGAATTACTTCCTTACCTGCCCCGTCGACTGACGCACGACCAAATTCATCGGAACAATATATTTTCCCGTCTTCCCCGTCTTGATATCTTCATACAGAGCGCCAAATGCAAAGTTACCGTAAGATTTGCCGTCCTGCGCGATGGTCGTCAGCGGCGGATTGAAAGTCGCACTCGCCTTAATATCGTCCACGCCGATCACGGAAATATCCTCCGGAACGCGCAACCCGTGTTTTTTTATCTCTTTGATCGCACCCATCGCCATTAAATCGTTCGTGCAAATGACAGCTGTCACCTCCGGGTGATTTTTCAGCATATCCCGCATAATCTCCCGTCCGCTCTCCTCCGTCGTCTGATAACACAGGATGCTTCCATACTCCACCGCCGGAATCTGTATATTAAAATTTTATTCTATGGCTTTTTTATGGCTTTTTATTGTAGTGAGTATATATTCAACATCAGTATATAATTACTGACCTAAAAAGCCTAAGGCAAGTAAACATTAATTTTACTATACGGACTTTTGGAAAATCTGGAAAGCTGGGTTTTCTTGGAATGGAGCAAAGCCAACGAATTTATTCAAGGCGTCAATTTTCTCAGCAACATGATGTACGCACTCGCCGTCAAATGTGCCGCCGAAATATATAACGACAAAAAACTTGCTATTCTCTATGAAAAAACGAAACAAACAATCTGTAAACTTTCCTTTAACGGAGAATTTTTTGTAGATCAAGCTTTGCGTGACAAAGACAACAAACTTGTATTGACTAATAACATCAGTGAAACCTGTCAATATTATGCGTTCTGGACGGGAATTGCTGACAAAAATACATACTCCGAACTCTACAAAACTTTGCTCGAACATTTTTCAAACAGAGATGCGGAAAAAAAATACCCGAACGTTTACCCTTCTAACGCATTTATCGGAAGGCTTATCCGCATGGATTATTTCCTCTCACAAAAAGAATATGAAACTGTTTTGAAAGAAGCCAAAACCTATTACCTCCCCATGGCAGAACGCACGGGAACTTTATGGGAAAACCTCACCACTGTTGCAAGTTGCAATCATGGCTTTTCGGGATATATCGCTTATTTATTAGTAGAATCTTACAATGCTATACGATAAGAAAATAAACCATATTAAAAAATTACTTTAAATTTCATTAAAAAAAACTTACAATCATAGTCTACGAAAACAAAATTGAAATCTATTACAATTACACGGACGAAACAAATCCCGGGGACGACAGTCCTCGGGATTTGCTTTACTGTTTTAATTCGGATACTTCCGTTATGGTAAAAAAAACCATACAAATTTAAACCCTGTATTCCATTTTTTGAAAAAAAGATTCTGCGCTTTTGTAATCCACCTGAACATCTGTAAAGGCGCTTATTCTTCGTCATTTTCTTCATAGTAATAGGAATCGATTCCCCAATAAAAATTTCTCTTTCGTCAATATTAAGTTAAAAATTATTCGACTCGTATATATTTTGTATTACGTGTATTTCCGATGCGGATAATGCGTTTTTGTTCTACTAACTTTGCAAGAATCCGCACCGCAGTTGCATAAGAAACCCCAAGTTTCTTCTCCACGTCTGCACGCGTAAGTTGCTTGTTGCAATCGAACAATTTTAATACAGAATCATATTGATCATAATCATCCGCGACTTTTTCCGCAATTACTTTCATATTCGGCAGTGTAATTTTAAAAGCATTGCTTGATACTTCAATAAACGGCTTATCTGTCCCACCCTTGTACGAGCGCATGATTTTGGAAATGCCCGTGCCATATGCCTCTATCAACCGCAACCTATAAAAAACATTCGCCAATTTTTTATTTCGAGGCATGGAAACTCCCAGCATTATATCGTCATACTCGATCCCTTTGGGGAGTCCGCCAATCGAAACAAATTCTATTCTGTCATCAAATATATTGATCAACGTACTACCGCTTAAAGCGTATTCGCGATGAACAAGACTATTCATCAATGCTTCACGAAGTGCCTCTACAGGATAATCCCGCTCGTCTATGCGGTCAAGTCCCTGAAATGTCGATTGCGTACGATTATAACGATCGATAAACGCATAACAATCCGCCATTTGTTTGAGTAAAGAACCTGTAAACTCATGGCGATCTTTAAATATTTCTTTTTCAATACCTTCGAAAACAGCAACCTTGACCGTGTGCTCACATTCATCGGACAACAGCAATGCCAAATTTGTATATAATCCGTCCCGGTTAGTCAATCCGAGCGTTTTTTGTTGAACGGTTCCAAATTCTACTCCTTTATCTTCAAAAAACTTTTTCGCCTCTTCAAACGTCAAATTCTGATTCAAAGAACGAATATCCTCGTATCTCTCTCCGTCAGTATCGCGTATCATCTTTAAAATCATCGACTCTGTTGCCGGTATGGAAGCACTTCCGACACGAATATATACCCCTTCCGGTCGAATACCTTTGCCCGCAATATAATATGGGCAAGCAGAACCCTTTTCCACTTCTATCTCTATCACCGATTTTCCGTCCATTATAACCGCGGAACACTGAATGAACCCCATGACGTCAGGACGTACTGTATTACGGATATGGTTTGTGCAAGCCAAAATGACGGCATCCGTTTCGGGAACTCCGTATACCGTTCCGCCATCTCCGATACCTATATATATTTTCCCTCCATCTGTATTGGCAAACGCAACTACTTCTTTGTTCAGATCAGGTGTGAATTCTCGTTTTAACTCGGTAAATTTATTTTCCTGCATATTGTTTCCTTTTTTATATATTTGTTATTTCAATTCATTTCAACTTGTTTTAATTCATTTTAATTCACTTTTATTATATTTGATTTAAAACGTTTTGTCAATACTTTTTTAAATAATTATAAAAGGGCTCCGTCTTTTGCTTTTTTCGTTTCGACTATCGTAGCATAGCGCCTCGCAAAAGTCAACGGGCGGATAAATTGCAGCTTAAAATATACCTCTTTACTATCAGCCGGACAGGTTCTCCTGTCCGGCCTTTTTCTTATCTTGCAATCTTTCAATGCCAAAAAACGCAGCAATTTATCCTTTGCCTCGTTGACTTTTGCACCCCGTATTTGTACTTTTCAGTCCCCTA
>CALWUZ010000060.1 GCA_944384845.1 uncultured Clostridia bacterium | reverse complement strand
TCAGATATTCATTGACGGCGAGGAGGTCGTTATCCGCTCCCCGCGAGACGCGTTTTCCCACGGCATAGGAATGATACATCAGCATTTCAAGCTTATCGACGTTTTCAGCGCGGCGGAAAACATAGTGCTGGGACTTAAGGAAAAGCAGCGCTACAACATACGCCGTTCTGCCGCGAGGATAAAGGAAATCAGCGAGCAGTACGGCTTTGAGCTTGATCCGGATAAAAAGATCTACGAGATGTCAGTTTCCGAAAAGCAGACGGTGGAAATCATTAAGGTGCTCTACCGCGGGGCGGACATTCTCATTCTTGATGAGCCGACCGCTGTGCTCACACCGCAGGAAACGGGCAGGCTTTTCGCCGTGCTGCGCCGCATGCGGGACGACGGCAAGGCGATAATCATAATCACCCATAAGCTGTATGAGGTGCTTGCTCTTTCCGACCGCGTCGCCGTGCTGCGCAAGGGCGAGTACATAGGCTCGGTTAACACCTCCGAAACCGACGAGACAGAGCTTACCGAAATGATGGTCGGCAAGAAAATTTCGCTTGATATCGAACGCAGCGAGCCCAAAAATCCGACCGACAGGCTTACGGTGAAAAACGTGAGCTGTATGAACCGCGAGGGCGTAAAGGTTCTTGACGGCGTTTCGTTTACCGCAAGATCTGGCGAGATCCTCGGCATAGCCGGAATTGCCGGAAGCGGTCAGAGAGAGCTGCTTGAGGCTATCGCGGGGCTTCAGCACCTTGAGGGCGGTGAAATTCTGTACAACAACCCCAAGACCGGCTCGCAGGACGATCTGCGGGACAAAACCCCGCTTCAGATAAGAGAACTGGGCGTGCGTCTTTCTTTCGTGCCGGAGGACAGGCTCGGAATGGGACTTGTGGGCAATATGGACATTATCGACAATATGATGCTCAGAAGCTACCGCAGGGGCAGATCGCCTTTTCTTCAGCGCCAGAGTCCGAAGCAGCTTGCGGACGAAATAATAGATCAGCTCGAGGTCGTAACTCCGAGCGCATCTACACCGGTAAGACAGCTTTCGGGAGGCAATGTTCAGAAAGTGCTGGTAGGCAGAGAAATCGCCTCGTCGCCGACAGTGCTTATGGCAGCGTATCCTGTGCGCGGACTGGATATTAACTCCTCATACACTATTTACAATCTTCTGAACAGGCAGAAGGAAAGCGGCGTGGCGGTAATATTTGTCGGCGAGGATCTTGACGTGCTTACCGAGCTGTGCGACCGAATAATGGTCATCGGCTCGGGCAGGGTAACCGGAATGCTCGACGGCAGAAAAGCCACAAAAGAGCAGATAGGCTATCTGATGACGGCAAGCTCGGCTGAGGTCGGCGCTGCAAAAGGAGAAACAGAATGATGAAACCGGCAGAAAGGCACATACACGAGCCTCTTTTTCACATTGCCAAGCGCGAAGGCATGCCATGGTGGACAGCTTGGCTTATAAGAATAGCGTCGGTGGCGGCAGCCCTCGTTGTCTGCGCCGTGGTAACGGTGCTGCTGACCGGAGAAAACCCGATAAGCGTTTACATAACTATGATCGACGGAGCTATAGGAACTGAACGCCGCATATGGAGTCTTATGCAGGGCGTTGCTATGCTGCTGTGCGTTTCTCTCGGCGTTACGCCCGCTTTTAAAATGCGGTTCTGGAACATCGGCGCCGAAGGACAGGTTCTGGTGGGCGGGATGGCTACAGCCGCCTGCATGATACTTTTAGGAGACAAGCTGCCAACCCTTCTGCTTATGCCGGTAATAATAATTGCCAGCATTGCTGCGGGTGCAATATGGGGAGTTATTCCTGCCTTTTTCAAGGCTAAATGGGGCACAAACGAAACCCTCTTTACGCTGATGATGAACTATATTGCGATTCAGCTCGTATCATACTTTACCCTGCAGTGGTCTGTGCCGAAAGGCTCGGGTCAGATAGGCGTTATAAACAGCGCTTCACACGCCGGCTGGTTCCCGTCTATCGGCGGACATGACTACCTGCTCAACATCATCATTGTGGCGGCTCTCACCGCTGTAATGTATATCTATCTTAAATACAGCAAGCACGGCTATGAAATATCCGTAGTAGGCGAAAGCGAAAACACAGCCCGCTACATAGGCATAAACGTTAAAAAGGTCATTATCCGCACCATGCTGGTTTCGGGAGCCATCTGCGGGCTTGCCGGTCTGCTGCTTGTAAGCGGTACAGACCATACCATAACCCGCGATACCGCGGCGGGACGCGGCTTTACCGCCATTATGGTTTCTTGGCTTGCCAAATTCGATCCGCTTTTCATGGTGCTGACCTCGCTGCTTATAGTATTTCTCCAAAAGGGCGCCATTGAGATTTCGACAATTTTCGGCTTGAATGCCTCTTTTTCGGAAATAATTACCGGAATAATAATCTTCTTCATTATCGGAAGCGAGTTTTTTATTAATTATACTATTAAATTCCGCGGCGCGGAAAAAGGGGGTAAGGCATAATGTTAGCTTCGTTTATTCACCGCGCCGTTATGCAGGGCGTTCCCCTTCTCTTCGGCTCGACCGGCGAGATTATCACCGAAAAAAGCGGAAACCTCAACTTAGGGATTCCCGGCATTATGTATGTCGGCGGCATAAGCGGCGTTATCGGCGCTTTCCTTTATGAGCAGTCGGTTCCGTCCGGACAGGAGATAAACCCGTTTTTAGCGGTTATTGTGCCGCTGCTCTCCTGTATTTTAGGCTCGTTCCTGATGGGGCTTATTTACGCCTTTCTGACCACTACCCTCAGAGCCAATCAGAACGTCACCGGTCTTGCGCTCACCACCTTCGGAGTCGGCTTCGGAAATTTTTTCGGCGGTTCGCTTATTAAGCTGACCGGCAGCAGCCTGCCCTCAATTACCCTTACGGAAACCAGCAACTGTTTCAGGACATCGCTTCCTTTCGCCGACGATTTAGGCTGGTTCGGCGAGATTTTCCTTTCCTACAGCTTTCTTGCCTACGCTTCGATAGCTATCGCGCTTATAGCCGCTTTTGTGCTTAACCGCACTAAAGTCGGACTTCATCTGCGCGCCGTGGGTGAAAATCCCGCCACGGCAGACGCCGCCGGCATAAGCGTCGGCAGATATAAATATTGCGCCACCTGCATCGGCAGCGTAATAGCGGGGCTGGGCGGTCTTTACTACGTTATGGACTATGCCAACGGTGTCTGGTCGAACGACGCTTTCGGTGACCGCGGATGGCTTGCCATAGCTCTTGTCATTTTTGCGGTATGGAAGCCGCATGTCAGCATTTTGGGTTCGGTGCTTTTCGGCGGGCTGTTTATAGTTTACAACTATATTCCGAATTTGGCGGTCAGCACGCAGGAAATTTTCAAGATGCTGCCTTATATTGTTACAATTTTCGTGCTTGTGATAGTCAGCATGCGCAAGAAGCGCGAAAATCAGCCTCCTGCGCATCTGGGACTTTCCTATTTCAGAGAGGAAAGATAAAAAACTCTTACATTTTGCGCCAAAATGTGCTAAAATAATAATGCAGCTTGTTGCTCCGGCAGACATAAACGGTTGCCGGAGCCTTTTTTGTTATGTATTTTGAGAAAGAGAGGTAAAAATTGTACAAAAGAGGAGATAAAATATTTTACGGTCAAACCGGCGTATGCGTGGTGGAGGATATTTCGGAAAAGGAGCTTACAAAGCATTTGAAGCGGCTTTACTATACGCTCCGCCCGCTATACCGCCAAAACTGCGTGATATACGCGCCGGTGGAAAACGGAAAGGTGTATATGCGTGAGCTTATCTCCAGGCAGGCGGCGGAGGAGCTTATGCGGGAAATACCAAGCATACGCGAAAAATCGCTTGAGCTTACCTGCGAAAACGATTACAGGGCATGCCTTGAAAGTCACAGCTGTGAGGAGCTTTTGGAGCTTGCGGTATGCATATACGCCAAAAAGCAGGCGGCAAGAAGCGTCCATAAAAAGATAGGATTTATTGACGAAAAATATCTTGGCCGCGCCGAGGAGCTCCTTTTCGGGGAGCTTGCCGCAGCGCTCGGCATAACACCTGATGAGGTGCCGGGGGTAATGTTCGGCGGAATAAAAAAATAAGTATGAAAAAAGCCGCAAAGGGTCTTGACTAATCGCGTCTTTTATGGTATTATAATTTCTGCTGTTGCGCGGGTGTAGTTCAATGGCTAGAATCCCAGCCTTCCAAGCTGGTCGTGTGGGTTCGATTCCCATCACCCGCTCCACTCCCGCCGCGGACAACGCCTGTGTTCGCGGCGTTTTTTTCGCCGCATTGATACTTTAGATATTAAAATCAAATATGCGCCCGTAGCTCAGCTGGATAGAGCATCCGCCTCCTAAGAATATGTTATAACGACCGCCTTTTGAGGAAAAGTGATTGACATTGAGTTAGAAAAAGCCTAAAATTGAATAGATTTTAAAGATGTT
>CALWUZ010000059.1 GCA_944384845.1 uncultured Clostridia bacterium | reverse complement strand
AGAATAAATGTTCGTTGGAGGGCACTCAATATGTCAAAAGCTCCGCTGACAGAAAAACAGCTTAAGGTTTACCGCTTTCTCGTAAGCCGTCTGAACTCGGGACTGCCGCCGACGGTAAGGGAAATCTGCGCCGAAACCGGAATCAGATCCACCTCTACCGTTCACGCAATCCTTAATGTCCTCGAGGAGGAAAGCTACATAATCCGCGACGCAAAATTTTCAAGGGCAATCCGTCTCGGAACCGATTTTGATTCGGCGATGGTGCCGCTTGTCGGAAAAATCACCGCCGGAAAGCCTATTCTGGCAATCGAGGAGATAGAAGACTATATACCCTACCCCTCAAAGGATTCCGACGGACTATTCGCTCTGCGCGTATCGGGACTCAGCATGCGGGACGCGGGAATACTCGACGGGGATATTATAATTGCCGACAAAAACGCCTCCTGCCGCAGCGGAGACATAGTCATAGGCATGGACGGCGACGATGCCACCGTAAAGCGCCTTCTGATAAAAGACGGGCAGATTATCTTTATGCCCGAAAATCCGGACTTTTCACCGATTTACCCCGAAGAGCCGCACGTTATCGGCAAGGTTATCGGATGCTTCAGAAGGTATTGACGGATGAAAAAGCATATTGATATTTTTACCGACGGCGCCTGTTCGGGAAACCCGGGACCGGGCGGCTGGGGGGTTATACTGCGTTTCTGCGGATATGAAAAGGAGCTTTCCGGCGGTGAAGCGGCGACCACAAACAACCGTATGGAGCTTACCGCCGCAATAAAGGGACTTGAGGCGCTCAAGGAGCCCTGCTCCGTGCGGCTCGTAACCGATTCAAAGTATGTTTCCGACGGCATTTCAAAGGGCTGGGCGCGCTCATGGCAGAAAAATAACTGGCGAAAAGCGGACAAAAAGCCCGCGCTTAACGCCGATTTGTGGGAGCGTCTGCTTGAGCTGCTCAATATTCACGACGTTGAAATCGAGTGGGTAAAGGGTCATGCGGGTCACAGTGAAAACGAGCGCTGCGACAGGCTCGCCGTCGCTTTCTATAAAAAGCTTTCTGGCGAATAATAATTTAATCTGATAAAGCAGGTATAAAAATGGCGGACAGCAAAAAGAAAATCGAATTTATAGTAACCGGCGCGCTTATAGCCGCCGCGTATGTGGGGCTTACATTTTTAAGCAATGTTTTTTCACTGGCTTACGGACCGGTACAGTTCAGAATATCCGAGGTGCTGACGCTGCTGCCTGTATTCACTGCCGCGGCGATACCGGGCGTTACCGTCGGCTGCTTTATAGCCAATATAGCGTCCTTCAATCTGCTTGATATGCTGTTCGGAACAGCCGCGACGCTTATAGCCGCGATACTTACATATTTTCTCAGAAATATCAAATTCAAGGGTCTTCCGCTGCTTGCGATGCTGCCTCCGGTAATAATCAACGCGGTGGTGGTAGGGCTTGAAATCGCCTTTTTCTTTCTGCCGGAGGGCTATTCGTTTATGGGATTTGTGATTTCCGCACTTCAGGTAGGTCTCGGCGAGCTGGCGGTATGCTATGTGCTCGGAATACCGTTTTATATGATTATAAAAAAACACAATATCTTTAAGGGGCAAATGAAACCGTATATATGAAAATACTTAAAAATTTAAAAATATTTTTCTGCATAATTCTTTGTTTTTTACTTACGGCAGGCAGCCGGATTCCCTCCTCGATACAGTCTGTTTCGGACAATATCGAAGCGGGAACCGGTCAGCACCAAAGTGTATCCGGTATAGACGGGTCTTCGCAGAGTACCGCCGTATCCTCACCGGAAACCGAAACTCAAAGCGAAACAGATGCGGACTCTGCTGTGCCAGATTCCCCGTCATCCTCCGGTTCGGCTCAGAGCGGAAGCTCTCAAAACGGTCAGTCCGCGTCGTCCTCCGTATTGTCGGGAAGCAGGCCTCAGAGCAGCTCCGGAAGCAGCTCTCAAAGCAAGCCTCAGAGCGCGGTCGAAAAGCCGTCCTCTTCCACGCCATCGTCTCCGCAGCAGACGCCTCCGCAAAGTAAAACCGAAATACGCGCGGTATGGATATCCTTTCTTGAATACCAGAGCATACTAAGAGGCAAATCCGAGAGCAGCTTCAAAAAAGCGATAGCCAGTTATTTTGACAAATGTGTTTCCTACGGACTCAATACGGTTATAGTCCATGCGCGGAGCCACTCCGACGCGTTTTATAAAAGCAGATATTATCCCGCGTCGGTTCATTTCACCGGAAAGCGCCAGAACAGCTTCCCGTTTGACCCGCTGAAAATAATGGTGGCGGAGGCGCATAAAAGAGGGCTTAAAATAGAGGCGTGGGTAAATCCCTACCGCGGCAGTCATATAAGCGAAACGCTTGCGGCGGACGATCCCGTTAAAAAGTGGCTCGGAACAGAGAAGGTATTCGCTTTCGGAGAATACTACTATCTTAATCCGGGCGAACCGGAGGTCAGACAGCTTATACTCAACGGAATAATCGAACTAGTTGAGAACTATGATATTGACGGCATACACTTCGACGATTATTTTTATCCCACGGCGGACAGCTCTATAGACAAATCGACCTATAATAAATACGGCGGCGGCAAAACGCTCAAGGTCTTCAGGACAGACTGCGTCAACAAGCTTGTCTCATCGGTATACAGGGAAATAAAAAACAGAAAAAACATAACCTTCGGCATTTCTCCCGAGGGAAATATAGACAACTGCCTTAACAAAAGCTTTGCCGACGTAAAGCTCTGGGGAAGCACTCCCGGATATGTGGATTATCTTGCTCCCCAGATTTACTGGGACTACGATCAGAAACCGCTCCCCTATCAAAAAGCACTTTCAGACTGGAAAAAAACGGTTACCAGCCCCAAGGCCAGGCTTATAACCGGCCACGCCGCCTACAGGGTGGTCGAAATCGGCACGGGCGGCTGGGCAACAGGAGATATTTTAAAAAGGCAGGTACTCGACGCCCGAAGCGCTTCAAATTACGGCGGATTCATTATGTTCAGATATGATTTCTTTTTCAGCGGCGCGCTTGCCGCCGAACGCGAAAATCTGAAAGGGATACTAAACTGACGGTTGGGGTGAAGCATATGAACCAACTGCTTTTAAAGCAGCTTTCAAAAATCACCGACGAAGAAAAGAACATATTAAACAGCGGAAGGCTCGATATGAGCGTTTACTCCGATAATATGCCGTCGCTTGTGGACAGCCGCAAGCTGCTTGAAGCGGGAAAGCTGTTTACAATACGCCCCAACACCCGCTTTATTGCCTTTCCGAAGCACAGCCATAACTATGTGGAAATAATTTATATGTGTTCGGGACAGCAGCGCCATATAATAAACGGCACTTCCGAAATCATCCTTAAAAAGGGAGAAATACTGCTGCTCAACCAACACGCCAGCCATCAGACGGATATTACCGGAATTGATGACATCGCGATAAACCTTATCGTTCTGCCTCAGTTTTTCGACACCGCTATAGAAATGATAGGCTCCGATAATAAAATAAGCCAGTTTCTTTTCTCCGGTCTTGCCGGAAAGGGCTATGAAATAAATTACATGCATTTTGACGTGGCAGACGTGCTTCCGGTTCAGAATCTTATGGAAAACCTGATTTGGAGCGTTGTAAACAGGCAGCCAAACCGACGGAATATCAACCAGATTACAATGGGTCTTCTGTTTCTTCAGCTTCTCGGCTTAAGCGACCGTCTTGTTACCGGCGAGCCGGACAGCGCCGCAAACACGATAGTGATGTCGGCTATGACCGAAATCGAGCAAAACTACGCGCGCGCCTCCCTTAACAACGTCGCAAAGCGCTGCAGCGTCTCGGCGGCATATGTCAGCAGCACCGTAAAGGAGGCCACCGGCAAAACCTTTAAAGAGCATCTTATGGAAAAACGCCTTTCAAAGGCGGAAACGCTGCTTAAAACCACCTCCCTTCCCGTAGGAGACATAATAATCACAGTAGGTTATGAAAACACAAGCTATTTTTACAGGATTTTTACCGCTAAATACGGTATGAGCCCGAAAACCTACCGAAAACAGTATTCCGGCTGATTTTATGCCGCGATTTGACAGCTTAATCATTAAATAAGGACGTTATTTTAAAAAGTAATGTCCTTAATTTTTTTGTCCGGCGGCGGTATAATGTGAATGAAAAACAAAAAACGGAGGTTTTACATATGTCAGGATACGAGGAAGCAAAAAAACGCTACGCCGCCGCAGGAATCGATACCGACGCCGCCATAGCGCGGCTCAAGACAGTTCCGGTCTCTCTGCACTGCTGGCAGGGCGACGACGTCGGCGGCTTTGACAGCAAGGACGCACTAAGCGGAGGAATTTTGACTACCGGCAACTATCCCGGAAAAGCGACGACTCCTCAGCAGCTTATGCAGGACATTGACAAGGCAATGTCGCTATGCCCCGGCAAAAAGAAGCTGAATCTTCACGCAAGCTATGCGATTTTTGAGCCGGGCGAATTTGCCGACCGTGATAAGCTGGAATCAAAGCATTTTAAAAAATGGGCTGAATACGCCAAGGAAAGAAAAATGGGTATAGATTTCAATCCTACCTTTTTCTCTCACCCAATGGTAAAGGACGGTCTTACCCTTTCAAGCCCCGACGAAAAAGTGCGCCGCTTCTGGATTGACCACGGAAGGGCGTGTATCCGCATTTCGCAGTACTTTGCGGAAGAAACCGGCATCCCCTGCGTTATGAACATCTGGGCGGGAGACGGCTTCAAGGACGTGCCCGCCGACCGCTTGGGTCCGAGAATGCGCTACAAGGAAGCCTTTGAGGAAATTTTAAGCGAACCGCACGACCCCGCGCTTGTAAAGCCGTGCGTCGAGTCAAAGGTATTCGGAATAGGGGTAGAATCCTTTACCGCGGGCAGCTCCGAGTTTACGCTCAGCTTTGCCGCGTCCCACCCGGGCTGTCTCCCGCTTATGGACAACGGGCATTATCATCCGCAGGAGTTTGTGTCGGATAAAATATCCGCTCTGCTCTGCTTCTTCCCCGAGCTTGCCCTGCATATTACAAGGGGCGTGCGCTGGGATTCCGACCATGTCGTGCTGTTTGAAGACGAAACTAGGGAAATGGCAAAGGAGGTCGTCAGAAACGGTGCTCTTGACAGGATATATATGGCGCTCGACTTTTTTGACGCGAGCATCAACCGCATCTCCGCCTGGACCGTAGGCTTCAGCAGCTGGCAGAAGGCTCTGTTAAACGCCCTGTGCCTGCCGAACGCGCAGTTGAAAAAGCTTCAGGACGAGGGACGCTTCACCGAGCTTATGGTCATGCAGGAGGAGGCTAAAATGCTGCCCTTTGCCGCCGTATGGGAGCGCTACTGCGAGGAGGAGGGCGTTCCGGCAGGCGCCGAATGGCTCAAGGAAGTTAAGAAATATGAAAATGACGTTTTAAGCAAAAGAGGTTAAAGCATATGGGTATCCTTGATATTCAGATAATAAAAAACTATATCCGCATGTGTTCCGACGGCTGGGAGCAAGGCTGGCATGAGCGCAACGGCGGCAACCTTACATACCGTATGAAGCCCGAGGAGACGGAGGAATGCCGCAGGTATTTCAGCTTTGACCGCCCGTGGGTCAATATGGGCGTTCAGGCAGACAATTTAAAGGGCGAATATTTTATTGCCACCGGCTCCGGAAAATTTTTCCGGAACGTACCGCTCGCGCCGCAGGACAATATATGCATAGTCGAAATAAACGATGCGGGCGACAGCTACCGCATAGTATGGGGGCTTGAAAAAGGCGGCAGGCCCACAAGCGAGTTTCCGAGCCATTTTCTTAATCACAGCGTTAAAAAAGCCGCGACAGACGGCGGATACAGGGTGATTTACCATGCTCACCCCGCAAATATAATAGCGCTGACCTATGTGATGCCGCTTACCGCTAAAGATATAACACGCGCGCTCTGGCAGAGCGCCACCGAATGTCCGGTGGTATTCCCCGACGGCGTCGGGGTGGTGCAGTGGATGGTGCCGGGCGGTGCCGATATAGCCGTCGCGACGAGCGGGCTTATGAAAAAATATGACGCCGCCGTCTGGGCGCACCACGGGCTTTTCTGCTCGGGACCGGATTTCGACACCACCTTCGGTCTTATGCATACAATAGAAAAAGCGGCGGAGATTTACGTCAAAGT
>CALWUZ010000058.1 GCA_944384845.1 uncultured Clostridia bacterium | reverse complement strand
CCTCTTCTGAAACCGAAATCTCACTTCCGCCGTACTTAACAATGGTATCTCCCAATAAAGTTCCTTTCCGCCGAGGGAAAGGTCACGGGTCTGCCGAAACAGCACCATTAAACTGTTGACTTCAAGGCTTGTCCTAACTTCAGCTTTTTGCCTTAGGAGCTTCGGTAAAATCTGAGGCCACTCAGTTGTGACCTCATCGGCATATAAATTTTATTTATCACCCGGCTTTCGCCGTTGTGACCAAAAAGGATATTTTTATTATATCAACGCATCATATTATTTTTCAATAAAAATAAAATAACGCTTGCAATACCGTCTCTTCCAAGGTAACATACCACAACCCTTTAGGGTGACAATTTCTGTTTTCAAACTTTTCGGGTAAAATATTAAAAAATACTCGGAGGTAAATTTTGATGAAAGGAAAAGTTATAACGGCGAAAATGATTGACGAATTTCGGGAACATCAATATCATAAACCACGGAATTGAGCATAATGCTCCATTCCTAAATTTATAGCTGACAAATATAAAGCATTCACAGCTTTTTACAAAGCGCCGCTTTTTTGCCTTTATGTATTAAGTAAAATGTATTCGTGAACTCGCTGTCAGCAGGAATTAAAATTGAGCCATTTGTTTTTTTATGATGAAAAACTTTAATAATTCCAAACTGTACTCCACCCTGTAAAAAACGTTGACTTTCAATATCAAATACCAAATCTTCAGTTGTTCTCAATTTTGCAAGCAGCATCCCGCCATTTGGCTTCGCTATCCATTTAAAACTTGCCGGTATTGTTTTCATTTCATAATCATAAGAATTTATTGAGTTATAGCTAACATAAGGCAAGTCACTATACCTTAAAAAGTAAAGATCTCAATCAGAACACCTATACCAGTAAATACTATACTTATAGCTGTATAGTTACTCCGCGGTATTGGGGCGCCGGCAACTCAGTAATTTCCAGTCTTGTAAGATTGGTCTGCCATAATAGACAGAACATTGTTAAGCTTAAACATATTTAATTCCTTTGCCTTCGTCATTGCCGTCTGAAATATTAAATTTCCATAACAAAATATCCGTGAGGCGGAAGGACGAGGCTCCCACCGGGCAGAATTTCGGTTTTCTCCCTGCTTTCAAAAACCGCCGACGCTTCCCTAAGCGGAAAATCGGAACAGACTGTGCAGGAAAGCCGGGAAGCGGCCGTGTTGCCGATAAAAAGAATTTGCCGCGCTCCAAGCGTGCGTTTAAATGCGATTACGCTTTCCGGAGACGTGGTGTCCAGCCATACCGTTTCGCCGGAGCAAAGAATATCGCTGCTTTTTTTCATTTGGTTGAGCTTTTTTATGATTTCCCTTCGGCGCAGGCTTTCCTTGCCGGTCAGTGCCGAACGGTCGGTAAATTCATATTCGCCCGGATAAAAGCGATTGGCAAAGAGGCTTAATTTCGCGGCGTCCGCGATTTCGTTTCCGGCGTATACCATTGGTATGCCGTCTATCAAGTAGTTGATGACCTCTATCATTTCCATACCGTCATGTCCGGCGGCAAGCTCGGTGCGTACAGACCAGTCGGTAACGGTATCGTGATTGTCTATATCGCGTACGGCGGTCATACCGTACGGAGCTTTCAGCGCGACGCTTTCATGACCCTCGCGGAGCTTTTCAGCAGTATATTTGCCGGAAAAAATGCCGTACAGCGTTTCATGCCAGTCAAAACAATAGGTGGCGTCAAAAGCCTGAAGCAGATAATTCCAACGGCTTCCCTCGTTCAGCATTACCGCGTCGGGCTTTACTAACCTTATGCGCCTTTTGCCTTCTTCCCAGAAATCCAGCGGTACTTGATCTCCGGAGTCACAGCGGAAGCCGTCGGCGTCAAATTCGGAGATATAATAAACCATATTGCTCCATAAATATTCTTTAAGTCCGCCGCAGTTAAAATCAAGATGCGGAAAATTCCATTCGCTGCATTTTATTTTTCCGTTTTTATCCTGGCAGGCAAATTCCGGATGCGTTTTAAGTATAGGGGAATTAGGTCCGGTATGCAAATATACTAGGTCCAACATTACCCTCATATCCAATTCGTGAGATTTGCTTATCAGTTCCCGCAAATCGTCCGCGCTTCCGTATTCCGGGTCAATTTTAAAAAAATTATTGATTCTGTAGGGATTTTTCGGATTGCCGGTGTTTGATTTTTTCTGACGGCTGCTCCAGAAAGCAGGATCAGCTGAATCGTCTTCTTCAAATATCGGACAAAGATAAACGACTTTAAAGCCGAGCTCCGCCAATTCGGGAAGGGCTTCGATTATTGCCCGCAGGGTTCCTTCTCTTGAAAAGGTGCGCGGGTTTATCTGATAAATTGAACCCTTCGCGAACCATTCCGGCGGCTTTACCGCTTTGTATTTCATTAGCTTTTCCTCCTTTTAAATCTTTTACGGCACCGTCTGAGTATCGTTCGGGTCGCCGTTTCTTGCGAGGTCATATTCCTTCGACCAGTCAAGACTGCGGTATTCCTCTCCGCGCGGATCGGTATTTATCCAGTCTATCAGCATATCAAGCATTTCCTCAGTCCAGGTGTTTCTGTCTATCTGAGCGGTTGTAAATTTACCCTGACAAATCATTTCAAAACCG
>CALWUZ010000057.1 GCA_944384845.1 uncultured Clostridia bacterium | reverse complement strand
TTATCTCAAGCTCCACGTCCTCAGCCTCAGGCAGCACCGCCACCGTTACGGTAGAGGTGTGTATGCGTCCCTGCGTTTCGGTATCCGGAACGCGCTGCACTCGGTGAACTCCGCTTTCGTATTTGAGTTTTGAATAGGCTCCCGCGCCCTCTATCATAAACACGATTTCCTTGTATCCGCCAAGCTCGGTCTCGTTGGCGCTTATTACCTCTACGTTCCAGCGCTTTGACTCTGAATACATATTGTACATTCTGTAAATCGAGCCGGCAAAAAGCGCCGCTTCCTCGCCGCCCGCGCCGCCGCGAATTTCTACAATTACATTTTTTTCATCATTCGGGTCTTTAGGAAGCAGCAGCAATTTAAGCTCGTCCGAAATTTTTTCAAGAGCCGCCCGCGCTTCCTTTAATTCCTCCTCCGCAAGCTCCTTGAAATCCTTTTCAAGTCCGCTTTCCGAGAGGATCTCAAGCGCCTCATTTTCGGAAGCCTTTGCGCTTTTATACTCCCTGTATTTTTCCACTATTTGACTCAGCTCGGCGTGCTCCTTCATCAGCTTTGTGAAAAGCGCGCCGTCAGCCGCGGTCTCGGGTCTTGACAGCTCTATGGCTATCTGTTCATAGCGGCTCTCAACCGCTTCAAGCTTATCAAACATTTTTATTCTCCGTCTGCTCTGATTACTTTTTTAAGGCTTTTTTCCGCCTTGCTGCGGGGGACCATGACCTCTCTGCCGCAGCCGTCGCAGCGGAGACGGAAATCCATTCCTATTCTGAGCACCGTAAATGTATCGGCGCCGCACGGGTGCTTTTTTTTCATTAAAAGTCTCTCGCCCACTCTGATGTCCATAAATTACCTCCGTTACAGCCAATATTATATACCAAAACAAGCTTAAAGGCAAGCTTTTAGCTCATAATATCATATCAGCCGAATAGACTGCGGAAAAAATAATGTTATTATAAATCTTTTAAATGCTTTTTATAAAAAACCGCCGCTGATAATTTAGGAGTGGTATAAAGATAGGAGACACAGTTTTTCGTGTCTCCTATCTTTTGCTGTATAATGAAAAAAGGCGGTGCTTTTTTATGTCAGTTCAATTAACGTCCGTTCCCGTTTCCGAAGAGCTTGAATCAGTGTTTCCCTCATATGAATTGATATAAATCGTCACCGCAGTATCGGTGCTTACCTGAGTTCCGTATGCCGGCTCCTGTTCAAGAACCGTACCCGGCTCGTGATCCTCATCATACTTTTCAAGCACCTCTATATTATCGTAAAGGAAGCCCTGCTTAAGAAGCTCTAACTTGGCATTGGTCTCATCAAGCCCCAGCACGTTTGCAATTTTAATTTCCTTGGAGCCAAGGCTTATCGTAACTTCAATTTTAGTATCCCGTACAACGCCGGTACCCTCCGAAACCGACTGAGCGCATATCTGACCGCGCTGGAATTTATCGCTGTATTCCTTGCCCTTTATAACAAAGTCAAACATTTCATAGTCTTCATTTTCTATAATTTCGGAGTAATATTTTCCGGTAAGCTGAGGCACATTAAAAAGCACCGCCGATTCCTCGGCACCGCTGTCAATCGTTCCGATGGCGTCAACCGACGGAGCGCTGACCGAGCTTTCGCTGCTGAGATTTGAAGACTCGCCGCCGAAAAAGTCTTCCCTGAAAACCGTAAATATGAGTACCGCTACAATCGCGACGAATACCGCCGCCGTACAGGCCGAGGATATCACCACATATTTAGCGGTGCCCCCGCTTTTTTGGGGCTTTTCAGACACAGGTTCCGCCTTTGCACTGCTTTTTTTAGCGGGCACAAAAGACGTTTCGGCATATACCAGCTCGTTTTTGAATGCTTCCATATCCGGTGTGCGGTTTTCCGGCAGTACCTGAAGACCGTTCGCAAGCGCCGCCAAGACATGACGCGGAAGCTCCTCTGCGAATTTAGCCGGAACTGTCATAGAGTCGTTCTCGAGCCTTTCGGGCGCCGCGGCCGGCACGCTGCCTATAAGCACGGTAAAAAGCACGGCGCAGAGAGCATAGACATCGGTATAAGAGTCAATATGCAGATTATTTGTATCGTACTGCTCTATAGCGGCAAAGCCGGGAAAAAGCTCGCATTTGATCTCATTATCGGCATAGCGGAGCTTTTTTATGCCGTATCCGGTAATGCGCAGCTTACCGTCGCGCCCCACTATAACAGTCTCGGTGGATATGCCGCCGTGAATTATCCCTAGATCGTTCATACCCTTTACGGTATCTATGAGCGGCAGAAAAAGCGGTCTTGCCTGCTCCCATTTAAGCACGCCGCCGTTTTTCTTCAGAAAGCTGCTCAGAGGTATTGAAGAAATACTTTGGGAAACGGAATAAACTGTGCCGTTTTCCTCAAAAACATCAATTACAGGTATGAGAGACGGAAGCTCAGACGCCTTTATCTGGCGGTTCACGTCCAGAAATTCCATAAGTCCCTCATTGAAGGTGTATTCTCCGCCTTTTACCATTCCGACTGTTTTGTCCGGATTCCTAACCGCGAAGCCGTGCGGAAAATACTCCCTCACGGTTACAACGGAATCGGCGGAATTATCCCATCCTATATAGGTTATACCCTCTCCGTTTCTTTTTTTAGCCTCCCCTACCGTATACCGGTCGGCGATAATCTGGCCTGCCGGAAGGCAATCCTCCCCATTGCGGCGCGACAAGTCGTATCCGCATACAGGGCAGACCCTTTCGCCGCCCATATCGTTCATACAGCCTGGGCACAATCTTTCGGTATCTAACATAAATTCCCTCCGATAATCTGATAATTTCAGAAACCGACAATAAGATTATTATAAGTTTATTATATCATATCTGTCAAGCTTTCAGCACAAAACGGCCGCTTTCAGCCGGTTCTTCCGCCTTCCGCGAGGCTTTTGCCGATTTTGTCCCCGCGGGTTTTATCGGTATCATTGCGCGGAAAACGCAGGTGTGCCGCTCGGTTATCA
>CALWUZ010000056.1 GCA_944384845.1 uncultured Clostridia bacterium | reverse complement strand
AGCGCTGAAATCAGACTGAAAGCATAAAAAAATAAAAAGCAGGATTTTTCCTGCTTTTTCTTTTGTATAGCTTCGCGTTTTTTCACCGATAATATTCAAGGGTGATAAAATTGCAGAAGGGTAAAATCAGATTTATGCTTTTTTCAATAGGAGCGATAGGCTACGGTCTTATCGAGATCGTCTGGCGCGGCTATACTCACTGGTCAATGCTGGGCGCCGGAGGAATCTGCTTTATGTTCTTCGGAACGGTCAGCGAAAAGCTTAAAAAAACCGGACTTTTTGTAAAGGGTCTTATCGGCAGCGGCTTTATTACGGCGGTGGAGTTCATTTTCGGCGTGGTGTTCAATATAATATTAAAGAAAAACGTCTGGGATTACAGCAAAATGCCGCTTAACATAATAGGACAGGTCTGTATGCCCTACTCCTGTCTCTGGGTGCTTTTAAGCCTTGTGTGCATACCGTTTGCCGGAGTTATAAACAAGCGATTGCAAATCAAAAAATAAATGGTATAATAATAACAGACAAACAGATAAGGTGGAGAAGCTTTTGGAATTTTTGCACAGAACATGGGCCGAGATAGATATCGACGCCCTTATACATAATTTTAAGATAATCAAAAAGGAAGCAGGCGGGGCGAAGCTTATGGCGGTGGTCAAGGCGAACGCCTACGGTCATTCGGCGCGTATCACGGCTCCCGTGCTTGAGGAGCAAGGCGCAGACGCCTTCGCGGTTTCCAATATCGAGGAAGCTATAACGCTCCGCGGCTGCGGCATTACCCGTCCGGTGCTTATTCTCGGGTATACTCCGGTCAGCATGGCGCCGCAGCTTTACCTCAACGATATAATTCAGTGCGTTTATTCTCCTGAGTATGCTAAAGCGCTTTCGGAAAAAGCCTGCGAATACGGCGTCAGGCTTAAAATACACATAAAGCTTGACACCGGAATGAGCCGCATAGGCTTTGACTGCCGCGACGATTCGCTCGCGGGTCTGGATCAGGCGGTAGCCGCCGCGAAGCTTCCCGGACTTATATTTGAGGGCATTTTCACCCACTTTGCCGCCTCGGACCGCACCGCCGAGACCGAGGACGGCTTTACCGCCGCCCAGTACTCACGTTTTCTTAAAGGCGTAGAGCGATTCAGGGCGGAGAGGCTTGATCCCAAATTCTGCCATTGCTGCAACTCTGCCGCGTTCTGCCTTGATTCTGACAAGCACGCCGATATGTGCCGCCCCGGAATTATTCTGTACGGGCTTACTCCCTCCTCAGGTCTTAAGCTCAAAGAAAATTTCATTCCGGTAATGACCGTAAAATCGGTCGTTTCAATGGTAAAGGAAATCAGAAAGGGCGATACCGTAAGCTACGGCAGAACCTTTTCCGCCGCAGGTCCGATGAAGGTCGCCACGGTTACCGCGGGATACGCGGACGGATACCCCCGCCTGCTTTCAAACAGGGGCTTTGTGCTTATTAACGGCAGAAAAGCCAAAATCATAGGCAGGGTATGCATGGATCAGATGTCGGTGGATGTCACCGGCATAGATGATGTAAAGCAGGGCGACGAGGTCATCCTTTTCGGCAAGGAGCTTCCGGTGGAAGAGCTTGCCGATATGTGCGGAACCATAAATTACGAGATAATCTGCGGCATTGCGCCGAGAGTGCCGCGCATAACAGTAAAGGACGGGTCGGTATGAAAAAATATATACTCGCTCTTGACGAGGGGACTACCAGCGCCCGCGCGATACTTTTTGACAGAAACTCAAACGCCGTATCCGCGGCGCAGCGCGAGTTCACCCAGATTTATCCGGAGCCCGGATATGTAGAGCACGACCCTATGGAGATTTTTTCAAGCCAGTATTCCGCGATAGCCGAGGCTGTCACCCAGATAGGAGCGGACGCCTCCCAAATCGCAGCGGTGGGAGTGACCAACCAGCGTGAAACGGTCATAGTGTGGGATAGGCACACCGGCGAGCCGGTATGCAATGCTGTTGTCTGGCAGTGCCGCCGCACCGCAGAAATGTGCGGACGGCTCAAGGCGGAGGGGCTTGAGGATTATATCAGAAGCGTCACGGGACTTCGCATTGACGCGTATTTCAGCGCCACCAAAATTAAATGGATACTTGACAATATACCAGGCGCCCGCCGAAAGGCGGAAAATGGCGGTCTTCTTTTCGGAACGGTCGATACCTGGCTTATATGGAAGCTGTCAGGCGGAAAAATCCACATTACCGACCGCACCAACGCCTCGCGCACAATGCTTTACGACATTCACCGCCTTTGCTGGGACGAGACCCTTTTAAAAAGGTTCGGCATTCCGCCGCAGATGCTGCCGGAGGTTCGCTCAAGCAGCGAGATTTACGGATATGTAAATATCCTCGGCGAGGAAATTCCGGTCTGCGGAATCGCCGGAGACCAGCAGGCTGCGCTGTTCGGTCAGAAATGCTTTAATGCGGGCGATATTAAAAACACCTACGGCACCGGCTGTTTTCTGCTGATGAATACAGGAGACAGGGCGTTTGAAAGCAAAAACGGGCTTATAACCACCGTCGCCGCCTCTGCCGGCGACGGCGTCCGCTACGCACTTGAGGGCAGCGTCTTCGCGGGCGGAGCCGTCGTTCAGTGGCTGAGGGACGAGCTTAAGCTGATTTCCTCGGCAGCGGAAAGCGAAGCGGCGGCTGAAAGCGTAAGCGGCAGCGGAGGGGTCTATATCGTACCCGCCTTTGCAGGTCTCGGGGCGCCATACTGGGATATGTACGCGCGCGGCACGGTCTGCGGTCTTACGCGCGGAAGCGGAAGAAATCATATAATACGGGCGGCGCTTGAATCAATAGCCTATCAGACCAACGACCTGTTAGAGGCTATGCGGACCGACACAGGAATAAATATCTGCGCCCTGAAGGCGGACGGAGGCGCCGCGGCAAACGGATTTTTAATGCAGTTTCAGGCAGACATTTCCGGAATTAAAATCGTCCGTCCGGCAGGAATAGAGGCGACCGCTCTCGGAGCCGCGTTTTTAGCGGGGCTTGCCGTCGGCTTCTGGAAAAGCACGGCGGAGCTTTCAGCTCCCCCCGCCGGACAGACCGAGTTTACTCCCGAATTATCCGGAGATGAACGTCAGAAGCTTTTAAACGGCTGGAAAAAGGCGGTAAAAAGCGCAAAGGTCTTTGCTGAATAATCTGAAGGAAGGGACATTATGACCCATAAGATAAAAGCGATAGAGGTTTCAAGCACCGACAATATTCACACGCTTAAAGGAATCATATATATTCCCGACGGTGAAATAAAGGGGATATTCCACCTTGTGCACGGTATGTGCGAATATATAGGGCGGTACGCTCACGTATTCGCGGCTCTTGCCGAAAAAGGATATGTCTGCTGCGGGTATGACAATCTGGGTCACGGCAAAACCGCCAAGAGCGAGGAGGAGCTGGGCTTTATTTCCAGACGCAACGGCTGGAAATATCTTGTAAAGGATGTCGCCGCCTTTGAGGAGGCGGTAAAGAAAATGTATCCGGGAAAGCCGCTTTTCCTTATGGGGCATTCAATGGGCTCATTTATCGCGCGGCTTGCCGCCGAAAATTACGGCGGCGCGGCGGACAGGCTTATAATCTGCGGCACCGGCGGGCCGAAGCAGGCAGCGTCGGCGTTCGGGCTGCTGCTGACCGACCTGATTAAGCTCTTCGGCGGCGAGAAGCACCGCTCGGGGCTTATAAACTCGGTCGCCTTCGGAGCCTACAACAAGCGCTTCGAGCCGCTTTCGGAGTATGAATGGATAACCTCCGACCGCGAGATAATCGAAAAATACGGCCAGGATAAATACTGCAATTTTAAATTTACGGCTTCGGCTATGCATGACCTTGTCAAGCTTAATCAGCTCGCCAACCGCAGGCTTTGGTTTAAAAATCTGAGAAAAGACCTGCCGGTGCTTATCATTTCCGGCTCCGACGACCCCGTCGGCGGCTACGGCAAAGGCGTGACCGCGGTGTACGACAGGCTTAAAGCCGCCGGGCAGCAGGACGTCACCTTAAAGCTATACAAAGGCTGCCGCCACGAAATACACAACGATTCCTGCAGGGAAGAGGTCATAAAGGATATTCTTGAGTTTATAAGACAACCGGCTGACACAGGCGATTAAAATCACAGACGAAGGTTTTCCTGACATTTTGCGGCTTTTAAAAACGTGGTCACCTTTTTTAATTTTCCACGGCACAAAGAGGGTATGGGAAATGCCCTCTTTTTTTATTGAAATATTTACCGGTTCCCTTATACCGGCAAGCAAGGCAAAATTTAAAAAACTTATAATTCACCCAATGAACCGGCGGATTATGACACTTTACAGTCGAAAGACAGGTGAAAATAATGAATGCGGACAAAATTGAAGGCTATATTGAAAAAGTGTACGGATATGCCGTAAACCACACCTTTTCAAGAGAAGAAGCCGACGAGCTTTCACAGGAAATTTTACTTACGGCTGTGCGGGAGCTGCCGAAGCTAAGAGACGACGGCAAATTCGAGCCATGGCTTTGGAGCATTGCAAATAATACCACAAAAGCTTTCAGACGTTACCGGGGAAAACAGCGCGCGGTATATTCCTATGATACCCTTGAAAATTTATTCTATCAAGATGAATACGGTAACGAGAACGAGGAGCTTTACGATTCACTCAGAACCAAAATTGCTATGCTTTCAGAAATATATCGCAGCATTATTATTCTTTATTATTATGACGGTCTTTCAACAAAACAGATTTCCGAAAGCCTGCGTATTCCGGAGGGAACGGTCACCTGGCGGCTTTCAGAGGCTCGTAAAAAACTGAAAAAGGAGTGTACAGAAATGAATGAAACAGCATTGAAGCCGGTAAAACTTATTATCCGTATCAACGGCGAGGGAAATTATAAAGACCCGATAAGCCCCTTTCCGCATGTTTATATCAATGACGCACTGTCGCAAAATATTCTGTATTATTGCTATGAAGCCCCCAAAACAGTAGAAGAGCTTGCAAAATTGTGCGGTGTTCATGCTTATTACATCGAGGACAGTCTGGAAAATCTTGTAAGGCGGGAAGCGATGTCGGAAGTATCAAAAGGAAAATACCGAACAGATTTTATAATCTATTCAGAAAAGACAGGTGAGTACAATAAAAAGACGAAATGTATTTTTGAGCCTGTCACCAACGGCTTTGTTTCGTCAATGAAAGAGCTTGCCGGCGCCGCTGATAATCTCGGGATATATACCGCCGGAAAACCGAAAGAGGAGCTTATCTATCTCTACGGAATTACGGCAATGGAGCATTTAAGCAAAAGGTATAATCCTGTTAAATGGGTTGAGCGCCCTGTGCGGTATGACGGCTGCCGTTGGAGCTACCATGCCCATTTGACAAGCGATAAGCAAAACCCTGTACGGGGACTTGGTCGTGAAGAATCGTCAAATCTCGGAAGCAGAGGCAATTATAAGCATATTTCGTACCATTTCGGCGGTTTTTCATATCGTAAAATGATGTTTGATAACGAAATAAATATTTGTGAGGATATACTGCTCGGAAGAAAAATCGAGGATACAGACTCAGCGGCGGCGGCGATTGCAAAAGGATTTGTTTTAAAAAAGGAAAACGGCAAATTATTTGTTACGGTTCCGGCGTTTACTAAAGAGCAGAAGCGGCAGTTTGACCTGCTGGCGGATAAGGCCTTTAGCCCCTCGATTGAAGCATACTCTGCCGCTGCCCTCAAGTATGTAAACGGTTATCAAAAGCTGTTTCCGGAGCATTTGAAGGACGACGTAGCCAGAGCCTGCAATTATATGTTTTTAACAATTTACGCAAACCATATCTGCGATATTGCAAAGGAAAAAGGTATGCTTGCTTCTCCGCCAGACCGCAGCGTATGCGATGTATTGATACAATATAAATAAGCGTATCTGCAAAATGAGTGGGCGGTTCTTCCGCCCACTTGCTGTCACATCCGGTTATTCAGCGGGCTTCCGGCAAAGCCGGAAGCTGTATTTTTGTCAAAAACCGCGCGGATAAATAAATCCGCGGCTTTTCAGCGCTGTGCGAACTGGCTGTTGTAAAGCTCGGTATAAAAGCCGTTTTTCGCCAGCAGCTCCCCGTGGGTGCCGCTCTCCTCTACCCTGCCGCCGCGCATTACAAGTATGCAGTCGGCGTCGCGGACGGTCGAAAGCCTGTGCGCCACGACAAAGGAGGTTCTTCCCTCCATAAGCCGGCTGAAGGCGTCCTGAACCTTTATTTCGGTTCTGGTGTCGATAGACGACGTCGCCTCGTCAAGTATAAGCATAGGCGGCTTTAAAAGCATCACCCGGGCGATACACAAAAGCTGGCGCTCACCCTCTGACAATCCCCCGCCGTCCTCTAAAACGGTGTCGTAGCCGTTTTTAAGCCTCTTGATAAAGCCGTGCGCCCTCGCCGCCTTAGCCGCGGCGACAATCTCCTCCTCTGAGGCGTCAGGTCTCGCAAAGGCGATGTTTTCCCTGACGGTGCCGTTCTTTATCCATGTGTCCTGAAGCACCATACCGAAATTCCTGCGCAGGCTTTTTCTCGTAACGCTTCTGATATCGGCGCCGTCGACCTCTATGCCGCCCGAATCGACGTCGTAAAACCGCATAAGCAGATTTATAAGCGTGGTTTTTCCGCACCCGGTAGGACCGACTATGGCGATCTTCTGACCCGGAGCGGCAAAAAACTCAAAGTCCTCTATAAGCTTTTTGCTTTTATCGTAGGAAAAGCTCACACCGCTGAACCTGACGCTTCCCTCGGGCTTTTCAAGCTCCGCCGCGCCATCGTCAGAGGTCTCGGGCGGCTCGTCGATAAGCTCAAATATACGGGCGGCGCAGGCGAGCGCGTTCTGAAGCTCGGTCACAACGCCGGAGATTTCATTAAAGGGCTTGGTGTACTGGTTGGAATAGGCGAGAAAGCTGACAAAGCCGCCCACGGTTATCATTCCGGCAATCGCGGAAATACCGCCGATAAGCCCCACCACGGCGTAAATGATATTATTTATAAATCTTGTTACCGGATTTGTAAGCGAGGAAAAGAAAATCGCCTTGAGGGAATATACGCGCAGCCTCTCGTTTATTTCATCGAAACCGCCGGCGGTCCTCTCCTCCTGAGAAAACGCCTGAACGGTTTTCTGATTCTGTATCATTTCGTTTATAAAGGCGGTCTGCTCGCCTCTGGTTTCCGACTGCTTTTTAAACATATTATAACTGCTTTTCGCGATAAAACGCGCGGTAAAAAGCGAGAGCGGCGTTAAAATCACCACCGCGAGAGCTATCACCGGAGACAGCATAAGCATAAAAACAAGTGTAACAAGTATCGTGACAACGCCCGTAAAAAGCTGAGAAAAACCCAAGATAAGCCCGTCGGCAAACTGCTCCGCGTCGGCTGTCACTCGGCTGACTATATCGCCGTAAGGGTGACCGTCGGGATAAGCGACCGGCAGCCGCTGGAGGTTTGAAAAGGCGCGGCTCCTTATATCCCTTACCGTACTGTAGGCGATGCGGTTGTTTATAACATTCATAAGCCACTGAAGAACTCCTCCGCCGGCGGCGCAGACAAGAATGCCCGCGAGCGCGCCTTTAACGGCGCCGAAATCGACCTTTCCCGCCGAGACTATACCGTCTATGGCGCGTCCCGCCAGCACCGGTATATAAAGGGTAAGCACAACGCTTATCACCGAAAGCGGCAGAGAAACAAGAAGCAGCGCCTTAAAGCGCCCTATCGCGGCTAAAACCCGTTTTAAAACAGATTTGTTTTTCATCCGTTACGCCTCCTTTTCAAGCTGGGAATCGCAGATTTCACGGTATACACCGCAGTTTTCGAGCAGCCGGCTGTGAGTGCCGACACCCGCCACCGCGCCCTCGTCGAGTACGACTATGACGTCTGCGTTCCTTATTGCGGAAACGCGCTGTGAAACGGTTATCACGGTGGGTGAAAAATCGGTGTTTTTAAGCGCTTTGTCAAGCGCCGAGGCAGTAGCGTAGTCAAGCGCGCTTGAGGCGTCGTCAAGTATCAGTATTTCCGGCTTCCGCACAAGCGCCCGCGCGATCGTCAATCTCTGGCGCTGACCGCCCGAAAGATTTTTGCCGTCCTGCTCAAGCATAAAGTCAAGCTGACCAGCCTTATCGAGCACCGTCTGCTTCGCCTGAGCAGTTTCAAGCGCCTGCCAGATTTCATCGTCGCCGGCATCGGGCTTCGCAAACCTGATATTGTCCCTTACGGTACCCTTGAAAAGTGCTTTTTTCTGCGAAACGACTCCTATTCTGCCGCGCAGGGCGTTAAGCCCGTAATTCCTTACGTCAACGCCGTCCACAAGCACTCTCCCGCCGGTCGCGTCGTAAAATCTGGGTATAAGATTTATAAGCGAGCTTTTGCCCGAGCCGGTTGAGCCGATTATGCCGACGGACGAGCCGCGCCTGATTTTAATGCTTATATTGTCAAGTGCGTTTTCCCCGCCGCCGTAGGAAAGAGATACGTTCTCAAATTCAACCGCGTATGCGCTGTCCTTCCTCCCCTCGGTCACCGTTCCGGAGACCGCCGCAGGCTCAATCTCCAGCACCGACTGTATGCGGTTTCCGCTGGCTATCGCCTTGGTTATGCTGATAATAAGACCCGCGAGCTTTATAAGCTCGACCAAAATCTGGGACATATAATTGTACTGCGCAACAACGTCCCCGCTCGACAGGGCGCCTGAATCAACCCTCAGGGCGCCGGTATATATCAGAACGATTACGGCGGCGTTAATTATCACAAATGTTGCCGGATTCATAATAGCGGATATTTTGCCCGCAGCCGTCTGCATATCGGTAAGCGCGCGGTTTTTCTCATCAAAATCCGCCGCCTCCTCCTTTTCCTTGCAGAAAGCCCTTATGACCCTTGTTCCGAGAAGATTCTCGCGGGTTTTCGCCAGCACCGAGTCCAGCTTCTGCTGTACCCTGCGGTAAAGCGGAACACAAACTAGCATAACCGCAAAAATCACAGCCGCCAGCACCGGTACCGCCACAGCGAAAACAAGCGCCGTTTGCACATCAACGGTAAACGCCATTATTACCGCCCCGAAGACTACTATAGGTGAACGGAGCACAAGCCTGAAGGTAAGATTGATACCCGACTGCACCTGATTTATGTCTCCGGTAAGTCTTGTTATGAGGGTCGGGGCTCCGATTTCGTCAAGCTGGGAAAAGGACAGCCTGCCCACGCGGCAGAACAGCTCGTGCCTGACCCTTGCCGAAAAGCCCACCGCCGCCTTCGCGGCAAAATACTGAGCCGCCAGCGCACACAAAAGCCCCAGAGCCGCGAAAAGCGCCAGCAAGCCACACATTTTGAGAATATACGGCTTGTCCCCGCCGTTGATGCCGTTGTCTATGATAGCGGCGACAACCAGCGGAACTATAAGCTCAAACGCCGCCTCTGTAAGCTTGAAAAGAGGAGCGAGTATGCTTTCATTTTTGTAGCATTTCAGAAATCTGAGCAATTTAAACATCGTAATCCCCTTGATAGGTATTGTTTTTTCCGGCGGCGCGGCTTATACCCACTGCCGCCGGCAGGAAAAATTGTACCATATTTTTCCCTTTATGTAAACAGCGGCTTAAAAACCCGCGGAAAAAGCCGCGGGCTCTTAAAATCATTCCGGATTTTTGATCATTTCCCTGAAGCGCTCCTCGTCTATTACGGTCACGCCGAGAGAACGCGCTTTCTCAAGCTTGCTTCCTGCCTCCTCGCCCGCCAGCACATAGGTAGTTTTTTTTGAAACCGAGGAGGAGGTTTTCCCGCCGAACGATTCGATTATTCCGGACGCCTCGCCGCGCGTATATGTGGGCAGCGTTCCGGTAAGCACGAAGGTCATTCCGGCAAAGCGCGAATCCTTTACCTCCTTTAAGGATTTCATATTTACCCCGCGCGCCTCAAGCCGCCCGAGCATCGCCCGTGTTTCCGGCAGGGAAAAAAACTCAAACGCGGAGCCGGCAAGTATTTCCCCGAAGCCGTCTATCGCCTCGAAATCCTCTTGGGATGCCCTCAGTATTTCGTCCATAGAGCCGAAGCGCTCAGCTATAAGCGAAGCCGCCTTGCTTCCGATATTGCGTATTCCAAGCGCGAAAATAAGCCTTGACAGGTCATTTGATTTGGAATTTTCAATGGCATTTCTGAGATTTTCCACGCTTTTCTCGCCCGTTCTCTCAAGCTCCGCCACCCTGCCGTAATCAAGAGCGTAAAGATCGTCGATATTCCGCACAAGTCCCGCGCCGAGCAGCTGCTCAAGCACGGCAGGTCCCAGTCCCTCTATATCCATAGCATCGCGCGAGGTAAAATGTATAAGATGCCGCAGAAGCTGTGCGGGGCAGTCGGCGTTGGTGCAGCGGACGACAGCCTCGCCCTCCTCCCTTGTCACCGGAGATCCGCAGGAAGGGCATTTTTCCGGCATTTTATAAGGAACAGCTCCCTTTCCGTGCTTTGAGACAGACAGAACCTCGGGTATTATATCGCCCGCCTTTCTTACCACGATGGTATCCCCCACGCATATTCCTTTTGAGGCTATGAAATCCTCATTATGAAGCGTAGCCCGGCTTACGGTGGTTCCCGCGAGCTGTATCGGGTCGAACACGGCGGTGGGCGTGAGAGCTCCGGTCCTGCCGACGTTTATTTCAATACTTTTAAGTACCGTTTCCTTTTCCTCGGGCGGAAACTTGAAGGCGACCGCCCATTTAGGATACTTCGAGGTGCTGCCAAGCTCCCGCCTGTAAGCAAGATTATCCACCTTGACCACGGCGCCGTCAATATCGTACGGCAAACTGCCGCGCGAGCTTCCTATACGCTTTATTTCCCCGACCGCGTCCTCTGCTCCGGCACATCTTTTGTAGGTAGGCAGGGTATGAAATCCCAGTGCCTTTAAAAAATCAAGCGTTTCTATATGAGACGAAAACTCCCTGCCGGAGACGCGCTGGATATTGAAAATAAAAATATCAAGCTCCCGTTCGGCAGTGATTTTTGTATTTTTCTGCCTGAGCGAGCCTGCCGCAGCGTTGCGCGGGTTTTTCGCTGGGGTCTGACCGGTAAGCTCCTGACGCTCGACCAGCCTTTCAAAGCTTTCGCGCGGCATATAGACCTCGCCGCGCACCTCAAGCTCGCCCTCAAAGTCTATTACCTTCGGTATGCTTTTTATCTGCAGCAGATTTGCCGTCACGTCCTCGCCGGTCACGCCGTCTCCGCGCGTTGAGCCGCGGAAAAAGAGACCGTCGCTGTACTCCAGCGAAACCGAAAGACCGTCTATCTTCGGCTCGACCGAAAGAGCAGTGCGGCTCAAATCTATTTTTTCGGCGAAGGCGCGCAGCTCGTCAAAGCTGAAAACGTCCTGCAGGCTTTCCATTTTAACGGCATGCTCAACCGGCTCAAACAGCTTAAGCGCCGCTCCGCCGACCGTCTGCGTGGGAGAATCCTCGCGTCTGAACTCCGGATACCGCTCCTCAAGCTCCTCAAGCTCGCGCAGCAGCGCGTCGTACTCAAAATCCTCAATTTCAGGCGAATCATCTACATAATATTTTTTATTATGGTATCTGATTGTTTCGGTTAAGTACCTGATTCTTTCTTCCGCCGCTTTAATTTCCATTTTCATTCACCATATCCTCTCACGGTTTTAAAGACGTGTTTTTGTATTTTTCGGCAGATGACGGCTCCCTGCTATTTCCCGGAGACGGCGCCGTAATCGTTGATAAGCCCGGCGGTATTGTCGGTCTCGCTTTCGATAACCTGCGTGAACGCATCTGGAGTTACGCCGACGATCACGGTCTGCGCTGCCATAGCTGAGGTGGACACCGACAAGCCGTCCTTATATCCCGCGACAATCAGGCTTCCCCTGATGTCCATATCCACCGTAATTATATGAAGCACCTGGTTTATCCCCGCCGATTTGAAATCATGCGAAAAATTCACCCTTGCGGTTGCGGTAAGCTGCATTTTGAAATTCAGCTCGGGACCCAAGCCGTTTGTATAAACGTTTGACAGAAAGGTGCCTATCGGTATCTGCAAATCGTAATATTCCTTTTCGGTAATAATATCCGATACGCGGTTCGCGACCAGGCTTTTTAACATATTTATCTTTACAATATCCGTCTCAAGGCTTGTAACCTGACCCGTCTCATCCCGCGAAAGGCTTACCATATCCCCGTAGGATACATTCTGCTCGCTTAAAACTTCCAGAATCGCGTCGTTCGCGGATTTAAGAATGATAGTTTCCGCCGCGCTTTCGGCATAAGTAATTATCAGAGGCCGCATCTTGTAAAAACAAACCGTAAGCAAAACCGAGATTATGAGGAGAACTGCCGTTACCTTAAGCAGAGTATACCTTTCTCCGGTTCTGCGTCTGCGTTTTTTAATTTTCATAGTCGCACCTGCTTTCCACAATACCATATTACGGAAATTTTCATACAGGTGTTAATAGATTATACCATTTTTTTTTTATTTATTCAATTAAATCCTTGACTTTTAAGCCGAATTAAAGTAAAATAGCATTTGTCAATACGCGGGTGTGGCGGAATTGGCAGACGCACCAGCCTTAGGAGCTGGCGCTTTAGCGTGCAGGTTCAAGTCCTGTCACCCGCACCATACCGAGTGTTTTTATAGGATCTGAATATCCTATAAAAGCACTCGGTCTTTTATGCTTCGACCTATTTTAAACGATATGTTTTTCCTGCAGA
>CALWUZ010000055.1 GCA_944384845.1 uncultured Clostridia bacterium | reverse complement strand
AGACTTTCAAGCGGAGAGTTTCAAAAAAAACTCTCACTCTCCGTTTTTTCGTCGTGCCTAAATTTCTCTACCAACAAAAATTTTTTTGCTCGAAATTTACTCTTGACTTTTATTGGCAGGTTTCTTTGATTTTATTCCGCAGCAAACATAGACCGGATTATTTATAATAAATACAGACATCGTTTTATATCCTTATTATACCCTCCAAAGCTTTAATATTCAATGACTAAATCACTAAGGCTCAGTTACGGGGCTGATTCCGCCGCGCTTGAAGCAGAGCGGATTACCGCCGGAAATATCTTTATTTTGTCATCTTGATAAGCAGTTAAATCCGATTTCTGTGCATGCCGGCGCAGGAGTCGGATTTTGCTTCTTTAGAAACAGTCGTCCGTTTCATCCTTCGGACGCGGAATTTTTTTGCCGCTTCTTTATGCCTGCGCAGACTTTGCTTTTAAGGTGCCTTTTATTTAACTGTTAAAGAAAATTTACAAATAATTATTGATTTATGGGACGGGAACCGCTATAATAAAATAGACCGATTGGTCAATATTTGAAAAACGGATCGATACGGGATAGATATTATGAAACAGAAAGAAAAAACGGAAAGGACAAAAGAGCGCATTATTGAGGCGGCTGTCAAAGAGTTTGGTGAAAACGGATATGCGGCGGCCACCATAGGAGCCGTCTGCGGCAGACATGGTATTGCCAAAGGCTTGATTTATCATAATTTTGCAGGTAAGGATGAACTGTATCTGACCTGTGCGGCGCGTGTTTTCAATGATTTGACGCAATTTTTGAAATCGCAGGAGGCAGGCGTAGATTTAAAGCAGTATATGAATCGGCGTATACAATATTTTTCAGAACGTCCGCTTTATGCGGGAATTTTTTTTGAAGCGATTCTGCAGCCTCCTCAGGGGCTGGAGGCGGAAATTAAAAAGCTGAAGAAAGATTTCGATCTCTTCAATAAAAGCATATATCAGAGGGCTATATCTTCGCTGACGCTGCGTAAGGGCATCACCGAAGCGGCTGCTCTGGAGTATTATTCAATTATGCAGGAGATGTTCAACGGATATTTCAGCAGTCCGGCGTATGCAGGTAAAAATCTTACGGAAAAGGTTGCCGACCACGAAAAAAAGCTTGCTCAGATGCTTGATATTTTGCTTTACGGGCTTGCGGAAAAGGAGAAATCGTTATGATTATATCAATATTGCGTCTATTGCTCACTGTTGGATTGGCTTTTTTAGCGGGAAAGCTTATTTCAAAGCTGAAGCTGCCTTCTATTTTAGGCTGGCTCATCGCGGGGATGATTCTGGGACCGCACGCCTTTTCGTTAATTAATAATGAAATACTGGACGCGGCATGGTACCAGAACAGTGTTCATGTCCTTGAATGCGCGGTGGGACTGATGATCGGTACGGAATTGGTATGGCGTAAAATAAGGCAATACGGACGCTCCATTATTATCACTACCGTTACCCAGTCTTTAGGAACGTTTCTGCTGGTATCCGCGGTGTTTTGCATAGTATTCTATTTTTCCAGCGTACCGTTGTATCTGGCTTTTATTTTCGGCGGAATCGCGCTCGCAACTGCGCCCGCTCCGGCGCTGTCTATTGTAAGAGAATTTAAAACCAGAGGACCTGTTACCGCCACCCTGATTCCTATGGCCGCGCTGGATGATATTGTGGGCTGTATTGTCTTTTTTTGTATGATTGCCGTTATTGCGGGAAACCTGTCGGCGGGAGAATTGCCGGTTTATATGATTGCTCTGGTTGTACTGATGCCGCTGGTGATCGGTGTGATTACCGGATTGCCGGCAGGTCTGCTTTTAAAGAAGGAGCGGAGTACGCCGGCAACGCTTATCCTGCTGATTTTTACTATTCTCGTCGCTTCGGGCGGGGGCTTCCTGTGCAACAGTCTTCTGCCGAGCCCGGTGCTCAACTTTATGCTTATCGGTATGGCTTTTTCCGCGACGTTTTCAAATATGGTGCCGGAGCAGCGGCTGGAGCAGATTATGAAAGGCTTCAATCCTGTTCTGAGCGTGTCGATGATCGTTGTTATTCTGAATCTTGCTGCGCCGCTTGATTATCATTTGATTCTGGGAGCCGGTGTATTTACGGCGGTCTATATTATATCCCGCGCTTTAGGAAAATATTTCGGCGCCTTTTTCGGTGCTGTAATTACGAAGTCTCCGAAGACAGTCCGCAATTTTTTGGGGCTTACCTTGCTTCCGCATTCGGGAGTATCTCTTGTTTTTACCGGAATTGCCGTATCGGTGCTGACCGGTTCCGCTCCGGAATGCGCCCGGATTATACAGGGTACCATTGCGGCGGCGGCGGTTATCAATGAAATAATCGCGGTTATTGCTGCCAAGAAGGGCTTTGAATGGGCGGGAGAATTTCATAAAGGCAAAGAAAATAATGAAAAATCCACGCCGCTTCCCGCCGAATAAGAAAATGCAGAATAAAGCCGGCGGTTATTGATATTTACCGGACTGACAGGGCTTGCGGCGCAGAAAACGGTATATGAGGATTTATATCCTGACCGGAAAAATTCAACATTCCTTCCTTTCTGTCATACAGTGATAATAAAGCCTAAATTATGAGAAAGGTCGGAAATTATGTGTAACGGATATACGCACAGGCAGATTTGTCTGATGAATCAGCTTCGTAAATTGTGGGGGCAGCATGTATACTGGACGCGCTTCTTTATTATAAGTACGGCGGAGGGTCTGGCGGATTTAAAGCCGGTTACCGATCGGCTGCTTGAGAATCCGGAGGATTTTGCAAAGCTGCTCGCACCGGTTTACGGCGCGAAAACAGCCTGCCGCTTTAAGGAGCTTTTAACCGAGCATCTTCAGATTGGGGGAGAGCTGGTGGGCGCGGCAAAAAACGGAGAAACCGGCAGAGCCGATTCCCTGCGCGGGCAGTGGTACCGCAATGCCGATGAAATCGCCGCATTTTTGGCTTCGGTAAACCGCTGCTGGCAGGAATCAAAATGGAAGGATATGCTGTACAGTCATCTGAAAATGACCGAAAAAGAAGCGGAACTGCGCCTTAAGGGAAACTATGCGGCGGATATTCAGATATTCGGCAGTATCGAAGAGGAAGCCTTCAAAATGGCGGATTATATGTTTTGCGGTATCGTAAAACAGGGCGGTTGCTTTTAATACGGTTTTATCGGATATTTTCATAAAATAAGGCGGTTATTTGAATAACCGCCTTATTTTATTGTGTCAGACCCGCGGCGACGGATTTATCCTCCGCAAAGCCTGTAACGTTATAAAGTATCAGAAGATCGTCGGTTTTTTCGGCTTCAAGCAGTTCGGAAATCGATTTTTTATAATACCTTGGATCGACTAAGATTATTTTTTCATAATGCTCCGCTAAAAAAGGCACCATTGAATTTGCGTAGGAATCTTTTATCAGGAGCAATGTTTTGCCGTTTTTTATACCTGTGGTGACCGCTGCGAGAGGATGGTTGCCTCCGATAAAATACGAATATTTATCCTTTTTCTTAAGATAGGAGGGGTCGTAAAGCCCGTCTAATCCGCCTCCCTCCCAGGATACGGTGCAGGGGTTAGACTCAGTCGGTATATAAATCTTAATGCTGTCGGGCGGAAGGCTGCGCAGACCGGCTTTTGAATAGAGCGTGCCCCTGAAATTATCCGAAACCGTTTTATCAAGCCAGCCGTCAGGCGGCACCGGAGTAAGCCCCATATGCTCAGACCATGCGATATAAGCGGCGTAGGCTCCGTCGGAAGTCCAGTGATGATCTGTACGGTAATACAGTTGTTTATCCTTACGCGCGGCAAGTTCGTCTGTCGGATCGATCACAGTCTCCTTGCCGGCGGCTTTTTCTATTTTGCCGATCACATTACGCTGATCAGGCACGGGAGCATACGGCGGAAGCTTTTCGGGATATATTTCCGACGCTGTCGGAATCAGCATCACAGCGCAGCGTAAGGACGGATATGAGCTTTCGGTGCGCCGGATAAAATTTTTTACAGCCTCGATATTTCTGTCAAGAAGCTTTTGGTCATAGGCTTCGGTCTTCTCAAACAGGCAGCCGTCCCTTCCGAAGTAAACGCGTCCGTTATCCTTTTTAAGCAAAGCAAGTTCGGTCAGGGTTTTAAGCCCGGTCCAGCCGTCCCTGTTCCAGAACTGGTCGTTGATATAGGTCTCAAAGTCTGAGGAAAAGCCGCCGGAAAAGACCTCCTTTGCGCTAATGGAAGGAAGCTGCTGCAAATAACGGTTTTCCGTTTCGGAAAAAGTCCGGTCGGGGGTGAGCAGATTAACGGCGGCTCCCGCCCCGAGCATGGCAAGAAATGAGCCGCACACTAAAAAGGCTCTGATTTTCACTGTTATTCCTCCCTGTCAGAAACGAAAGTATAAAAACGGGTTATAGCTGGCGTCAACAAGATATGCCACGCTGCAAATGAAAATCAGCAGCAGTGGGATTGTCTCCGCCGCCCCGAGCAGAGCGGGAGCGGAGGAAAGACGCTGCTTCACCGAGCGGTACAGCCGCATCGGCAGGGTGGAGGACGCCGCCGTCAGCAGGAGAATAAGAATAGCGTTGGTATAAAGCAGGTAAATGCCGGACGAATCCGTGAACGCCTGACCGAAGCCGCCGGTCAGCGCGCGCAGGTATGACAGTCCGCTTCCCAGGGAATCAAAAGCGAAGACCGCCCAGCCTGCCATAACCGTAAGCATAGTATATGCGCGGCGGATTATTTTAGGCGCCTTATCAAGCAGCCGCAGTAAAAACAGCTTTTCCACGGTCAGCAGTATGCCGAAGTACAGCCCCCATACCACGAAATTCCAGCTTGCACCGTGCCATATTCCGGTAAGCAGCCAGACCGTCATAAGGTTGCGCAGCTGCTTTATCCTGCCGCAGCGGTTTCCGCCTAGGGGGATGTATACATACTCACGGAACCAGGTGCTCAGTGAAATATGCCAGCGGCGCCAGAAATCGGTTACACTGAGCGCCGTATACGGATAGTTGAAGTTTTCCATAAAATGAAAGCCGAACATTCTTCCCAGTCCTATCGCCATATCGGAATAGCCGGAAAAATCGAAATATATCTGAAAGGTAAAAGCCAAAAGCCCTATCCATGCGCTCAGCACGGACAGTTCGCGCGGGTTTTGCCCGGAAATCAGCTCCCACACCGCCCCGATATTGTTGGCCAGCAGCACCTTTTTTCCGAGACCGGTTACAAACCGGCGCACACCGGAGGCAAATAGAGCGGCTGATTCCCGCCGCTGCTTAAGCTCTGCCGAAACGTCCGACATACGCACTATCGGTCCGGCAATAAGCTGTGGAAAAAGCGAAACGTAGGCGGCAAAGTCAACGATGCTGTCCTGCAGCTCAACCTCGCCGCGGTACAAATCAATCAGGTAGGAGAGCGCCTGAAAGGTATAAAAGGAAATACCTATCGGCAGAGGAAGCCCCGGCAGAGGAAGCGATATGCCGGGCAGAAGATTAAGAGCTTCGATCAGAAAGTCGGCGTATTTGAAAAAGCCGAGCAGGCTTAAATTCAGAATTACCGATAGAATCAGGACTTTTTTGGCTCCGATACGGCTGCCGCGGCTTAAGTTGGCGTGAATGCACCGCCCGAACGCGAAGTCCGCGCCGATTGCGAAGAGCATCAGCAGAATATACAGAGGCTCTCCCCAGGCGTAAAAGAAAAGACTGAATACCAGCAGTACACTGTTTCTGTATTTATGCGGCGTCAGAAAATAAACAAGCAGCACTGCCGGCAGGAAATAGAACAAGAAAAGCAGGCTGCTGAAGACCATACCGTTCCCTCCGTCGGCAAAAATTATTTAATCGGCGGGGCTTATCGGTATTTCAAATTCAACCGCACCCATATAACCCGGCGCAATGTCGTATTTTTCAAATACTGCCACGGGATTGCCGTTTTCATTTATATAAAAGCTTTGATCGGCGCCGATAGTCTTGAAGCCAAGCTCGTCATGGAAAAATACCGCGTCGGGGTCTTCGGCCTCGCGCGCCGCGATACCCTCTCTTACCGCCTTGTTTACAATTTCAATGTAGTCTTCTCCGAGAAGGTTGGCAAGAGTCAGCTCCTTGCCGGTTTCAAGATCAATATTGTAATAATAGGCTTCGCTGTAAAAGCTGGCGTGAGTTTCATATTCCGTTATTACAAAGGAGACCCATTTCCCGTTGTTGCATTTGACCTCGTAATCAACACCAATTTCAAAGGGATGGAACTCCTCTTTTTTTCCTCCCGTGGCAATAAACGCCTCGTAATATTCCCGCGCTCGCTCTTTGGCGGCGTCTACTACGCTGTCGATTTGCAGGGCTATTTCATAATTGACACGCCGCTCCAGCTCGTCGTTTCCGGTGTCTGACAGCGCCGGAATTTCAACGTGGATATACGCGGTTTCATCGGCTTCCTCAAAGCGGTTAAGCGTAAAAATCCTAGCCATGCTGCCGATCACCGGTATGTCGTACAGCTCATGGGCGAAAACCGGAAGCGCGTTTACGGAAGCGATAAACACCACGCACACGCTTGCCGCCGCGCACACCGCCCAGCGAAGCGCCATATGCTTTTTCCGGACGGTTTTTCCGCCGTATTCAAGTAGCGTCTTTTTAACGCGGCTTTCAAGATTTTCAGGCACTTTTACGGATTCGTAAACGGATTTAGCATCTTTCAGTTTCATCAATTTACTTCACTCGCCTTTCCTGTCTAAAATATGAAGTCTGTCAGGCTGTCCGGGCAGGCTTTCTTCGGAAATTTCTGCTTTAAGCTCGGATAACGCTTTATATAAGCGTGTTTTGACAGTGCTCAGATTTACTCCGGTAACGGCTGAAATTTCATTAAGCTGCATATCCTCAAAAAATCGGAGAATAACCACTGTGCGAAGCTTGGGCTTGAGCCGTCCGACCGCTCTGTATATGTCCAGCTTCTGGGCAATGTCCCTGTCCTCGCAGGCAAAATCGTCAGGATAAAAATCCGCGGGGAGAAATCTACGGTTTTTGCGGAGATACTGAAGGCTTTCATTGATTAGGATGCGTGTAAACCAGGTGCGCATGTACTCTGCACGGCGCAGGGAGTCCGCGTGCGTCAGGGCGTGCACGACCGCGTTCTGAACCACGTCCATTGCCGCGTCCCGGTTTTTTACGTAGGTAAAGGCAAGGCGGTAAAACCCCTCCTGATGCGTTTCTATATATTCTTCAAGGGTCTGCAAGGGCGCGCCTCCTTTACAATGAAATTTTGCCGCGGCTTGTACGGTACGTCCTGCGTTTTGCGGAATATGAAAAATTATTTCCGTGTCTGATTTACCGGAGCAGTCCGTCAATGACTTTCTCGGCGTCTGCGGGATCGCTGCAGATACACAGGAAAACGTATTTGCCGTGTACTTCGAGCACGGGGTTTTCAAGCTTGACCAGCTCCTTGGGAACGTAATCCTCAAAGCTTTCCCGCTGATCCTCTATGCGGCCGAGCAAAGCTTCCTTTACCCTTTCCGCCGCTGCTTCGCCGGTGGCCTGTACCACGGCTATTTCCTCAGCCGTAGCCCCCGTACTGACATATACCGCCCAATCGGATATGTCTTCCGGGTCTGCGGAATACAGCACTTCAAAGCGTGATTCTTCAAGCTCTGACAGGGTGTCTTCAAAGGTGAGCTCTGCCTTTAGCTGTTCTGCGGCGTCCTTCGGGTCAAGCTGCAGCTCTTTTCCGCCGCAGCCGGCAGCCGCCGAAATCAGTATACAGCTTATAAATATAATTTTCCATATTTTTTTTAATGCTTTCAATTTATTCTCCGCCTTTTTTGCCGGTATTATTTTACTGTATGCGTCTTCAGATAATTCAGCCATTTTTCGCAGTAGGCTTTATTCAGGTGTATTCCGTCGGTGCTGGCTTCTTTAGGAAGCGCGCCGCCGTCAAGACCTACGCTTTCCTGCACGTTGAGATAGCAGACTCCCTTTTCCTCTGCAAGCTTAGCAAGCAGGGAATTGTATTCGCGGATTTTAGCGTTATTATATATGGGATCGGAGTCTGATTTTTCTTTTGTAACAGGCAGTATGGACTGAATATAGATTACCGCGCCCGGCTCAAGCTCGCGCACCTTGTCGATAAGGTCGCCGTAGGTTTTTTTGAATACCGAGCTGTATGACCAGCCCAGTTCGTTGATACCGAGCATAATATACACCTTGCCGAAGCTTTTTTCCTCCAATGCCTGCGGTATAGTAAGCTTTTTATCGCCCTGCCGGATTACCGGCTTGGTGAAAAAGGTGTTTACCATAAGACCTTTGGAGGTATAGAACGAGGCGTTTTTTATATCTGTATACAGCATAAAGCCCTCGGTACGCGAATCGCCTATAAACGCCGCGTCGTCAAAGTATGAGTTATCCGCCGCCGCGGAGGCGGGTACGTTTGTATCTTTGATGACCGGAGGGCTGACGGCGCTTTCCTCCGAGGTCTCCGGTTCTTTTGAAGCAGGGAAATCGCCGCTGTCAGGCGCCGCGGGAGACGTCGTTTCGGCGCTGTCTGAATCGGAGGTCGGCGGCTTGCGGCTTGCCGACGGTGAAAATCCGGTGCCCTGCAGGATAAACGCTGAACAAATAACCGTAAGCACAATAATCAGAACCGTAAGGCTCATCGGAAATAAAGCGCGTATTAATTTGTAGCGGCGCCGTCTGCGGCGCAGCTGAGCCGGAATATGCGTTTCGCGGCAAGGCGTATCAGAAATTTTTTCGGTTCTTCTGTAATTTTTCATAAAAATACTTCCTTTCCGTCAAAGCTTTTAAACGGTGAATAACAGCGCGCCGGTATATCTTTTGAATATTAGATGCTGAAGTTCGTAAAAAAGTTTTATTTTTTTTTGAAATTTTGTCTTTAAATTAAATCTGGATATTTTAAGGTTAATAAAGGATATTGACAACCGGTATTTGTATGCTATAATTTTTTTATCAATGACATTACCGGAGGTTATTTTATGCAGTTTCCGTTAAGCTTTGTCAAGGCGGGAGAGAATTTTTCCACACTTGAAAAGCATGTTCCCGCGCCGTATTTCAGGCGCTCCTTTGAGGTTTCCGAACTTCCCCGGAGTGCGGAGCTTATTATTACGGGGCTTGGATTTTACGAGGTGTATATAAACGGCGAAAATATCACAAAGGGCTTTTTTGCCCCCTACCGCAGCAATATTGACGATATAATTTACTATGACAGATATGATGTAAAGGATAAGCTGAAAAAAGGAAAAAACACGCTCGGCATAATTCTGGGCAACGGAATGAAAAACGCTTCCGGCGCGTTTACCTGGGATTTTGAAAAAGCCCGCTTCAGAGGCGCTCCGCAGACGGCGTTTTCGCTTGAGATAAGCTATGCCGGTGGGAAAAAGGAGACGGTAATATCCGATACCAACGTCCTAACCGCGCCCTCTCCGATAATATTTGACGATCTGCATTTCGGCGAATATTATGATGCAAGGCTTGAAATACCGGGCTGGAATCTTCCCGAATTTGACGACAGCGGCTGGGTGCAGGCAGTAAAGGCGGAAGCGCCGCGCGGCGAGGCGCGGCTCTGCACCGCCGAGCCGATAAGGCTGAGAAGCGAGATAAAGCCGGTATCGGTTACCGAATACGGCGGCTCATACATATACGACTTCGGTGTGAACACGGCGGGGGTATGCACCCTGAAAATCAGGGGAGAAGCGGGTCAGAAGGTGCTTATGCGTTTTTTTGAGACGCTTGTTGACGGCAGACCGTGTTTCGATAATATCCGCTTTAATAAGGAGGACAGGTTCCAGGAGGACGAGTATTATTTAAGCGGACAGGGCTCAGAGGAATACACGCCACGCTTTACCTATCACGGCTTCCGATACGTCCTTGTAAGCGGAATTACAAAGGAGCAGGCGACAAAAGAGCTGCTTACGTATCTTGAACTCAGCTCGGATATAAAAAGGGCGGGCGGTTTTTCGACCAGCGACGAAATTGTAAACAAAATTCAGGAAATAACCGTCCGCTCCGATTTTTCCAATTTTTATTATTTTCCGACCGACTGCCCGCAGCGTGAGAAAAACGGATGGACGGCGGATGCGTCGCTTTCCGCCGAGCAGATGCTTTTAAATATGACTCCCGAAAACAGCTATAGGGAATGGATGCGCAATATTTACAAGGCGATAAGCGATAAGGGACAGCTTCCGGGCATTATTCCGACGGCGGGCTGGGGCTATCACTGGGGCAATGGTCCCGCGTGGGACAATGTGATTGTAAACCTGCCTTATTATACATATATTTACCGCGGCGACAAAGAAATTTTGGAAGAGCTTTCCGCTCCGCTTATGCGGTATCTCAATTATCTTTTCTCGAGGCTTGACCAAAAGGGACTTATTGCGGTAGGCTTGGGCGACTGGTGCCAGCCAGGGCGAAAGGAGGATAATTACGATACTCCGCTTGCCGTCACAGATACGGCGGTCACCTATGACATCGCCAAAAAGGCGGCTTTTGTATATGAGGTGCTGGGCAGGGAGCCGCAGAGACAGTTCGCGCTGACCCTCGCGGATACCGTCCGCAGAGCCTTCAGGGAAAATCTGATCGACCGCGGCACGCTTGCGGTCGAGGGCAATACCCAGACCGCGCAGGCGGCGGCGCTCTATTACGGAATGTTTGAGGAGGATGAGAAGCAAAAGGCGCTCGGCGTTTTGCTTGAATATATCGATAAGGCGGGCGGACATTTCGATACCGGAGTTATAGGCGGCAGGGTGATATACCGCCTGCTTGCCGACAACGGAATGGGAGAGCTCGCGTATGATATGATAACAAGACCAGATTATCCGTCCTACGGCAACTGGGTAAAGCGCGGCGCCACAACGCTCTGGGAGGCGTTTTATCCCGAGGGCGGGCGCGTAATCTCCCTTAATCACCATTTCTGGGGAGACGTTTCAGCGTGGTTTTACATATACCTCGCGGGTATCCGGGTAAATCCGACCGGAAGAGACTGCGCGAATATAGATATAAAGCCTCTGTTTATTGAAAAGCTGTCGGAGGTTAAGGCGTGGCATGATACCCCGAACGGCAGAATAGAGGTCTCCTGGCGCAGAAGCGGCGGGGAAATCACGCTTGAAATAAACCCGGCAAAGGCGCTTCATGGCGTTATTGCTTTACCGGACGGCTATGCCTTCATTGACGGGGAAAGCGAAAAGCCGCTTAAAGCCGGCAGATACAGCGCAGTAAGGAAATAAAAAAGTCCCGGAGAAATCCGGGAATTTTTATTTTGCGGGCTTTATTTCCAGATATGGATATTGCACTCCGCGGCGCGGTACTTTGAGGGGGGAAAACCGTATATTATCTTATAGATTAATTCGGCGTATTTAATAATTGACAAAACTTTTGCCGAATGGTAAGATGATTTTGGCACAGCGCGGACGCTTCGCGCGCCGCGTAAATATTATGAAAGGGATACCGTGATCAAAATAACAGTGCGGGATTAAAAAGGTTCGGGTGAATCGTCTTGATAGATAGGAATACATATAAAACAATCGAAAAATTCAAGGGCTTCGGCGAGGCGTATAAAAGATACCTCTACCGCAGTATAGCTGAGCTTAAATGCGAAATAAGCGAAATTCCCGCGCCGCCGGACGACCCCGAAAGCCGCGAAAAATTTTCCGCCGCGGCGCCTGAGGGCGGATGGAGGGGCATATCCGCGGGGGAAAAATGGGGCGGCGATTTCTGCTACGCGTGGTTCCGCACGGAGTATACCGCCTCTGAGGGTGACGAAAAAAGAGAGCTTCTTATCCTGCCGGATACGGGAGCGGCGGAAAGCCTTCTCTTCATAAACGGAAAGCCCTCCGGAATATTTGATGTTTGCGGCGGCATTATAGGAAATTCTCCGCGCCTTCACGAGGTCCAGCCCTTATGCCGCGGCATAAGGGCTGGAGACAGGTTTGAAATTCTGATCGAGGGCTATGCCGGCCATCCCTCGCCCGGCACGATGCCGTATGAGGATTTTGACAATGATAACAACAATTTTTATCCGCGGGATACAGTCCGCGTTTTCGGCGGCGTTAAAATAGTATGCTGCGATAAGGCGGTGGCGGAGTTTATAATCAGCCACAGGCTTTTGTGCCAGCTTTTTGAAAATCTGCCGGAGGACAGCCGCGCATATGCCGAAACGGTAAACGCTATGTGCGACGTTTTTGCCGTTCTGCCGCAGAGGCCGTGGGAAACAGACGGCGACTTTCACGCGGCGCTGAATCAGGCGACCGAAATAATTAAAAAAATCACCGAAAGGCGCTGGTCCGAGGGCGGCAGGATAGGATACATAGGACTTATAGGGCATTCCCATCTTGACACGGCGTGGCAGTGGCCCGTGCGCGAGACCCTGCACAAGGCGGCGAGGACTTTTTCAAATGCACTGCGCCTTATGGAATACTATCCGGACTATAAGTTTATTCAGAGCTCGGTGCTTTATATCGACTGGATGAGGAAATATTATCCCGATATTTACGAAGGTATAAAGCAGCGCACGGCGGAGGGACGCTGGGAGCCGAACGGCGGCGCGTGGGTCGAATTTGACAATAATATCCCGGGCGGCGAGTTTATAATCCGCCAGTTTCTGCGGGGTCAGCGTTATACTAAGGAAAACCTCGGCTACACCGCCGACTGCTTCTGGGAGCCGGACACCTTTGGCTACAGCGCGGCTCTGCCCCAGATATTAAAGGGCTGCGGAATTAAATATTTCCTTACCACAAAGCTTTCCTGGAATGAGTCCAATAAATTTCCGCACGACACCTTTTTATGGCGCGGCATAGACGGCACCGAGGTGCTTATCCATTTTAACATAACCCATTCCTATGCCGACGCGGCGGCTTTGATAAACGCCGAAAAATCAATCTGCCATAAGGACGTTACCGATATGAAGCTGCTGTCCTACGGCTTCGGGGACGGCGGAGGCGGTCCGAGCTTCTCTATGCAGGAATACGCCGAGCGCGTAAAGGATATGGCGTGCCTGCCTGAGGCGCGGGTCACTACGGTTAGCGGTTTTATGCGCCGCCTCGAAAAAACGGCGAAAAATCCGCCGGTATTTTCGGGCGAGCTTTACCTTGAACTGCACCGCGGAACACTTACGCAGATGCACGACATCAAAAAATCCAACCGTCTGCTTGAAAAGGGGATAAGACAGCTCGAGCTGCTTGAGGTTATGGCAGGCAGGGAGCATTCCGATACGGGAAGGGAAGCGCTTGACACCCTGCTTGTCAATCAGTTCCACGATATACTTCCCGGCACCTGCATAGAAGACGCGCACAAGGTGGCAATTTATCAGAATTACAGGGCGGCGGACAGGGTCAGAGCCGAGTCGGAAAGGCTTCTCGCCGGCGAGGGGAGCGGTATGACGCTGTTTAACTCCCTCTCCTGGGAGCGTTCGGGTCAGATAACCGCCGAGGACAGCGGCTTTGTCCCCGACGGCTGTGTGATACAGCGCTACACCGATATTGACGGTAATAAAAAAATGGCATTTTCCGGCGCCGTGCTGGAGCCCATGTCGGTAAAGACCTTAGCCGCAGGAAAAGAAAAAACGGCGGAATGTCCTTTTTCAATAGAGGGGGAACGTATCGTCACCCCGTTTGCCGAGGTTACGCTTAAGGACGGAACTATTACCTCCTATATCACACCGGACGGCTTTGAGGCGGTGAGGGACGGCGCCAGCCCCTTTAACACCCTTTACTGCGGCGAGGATATTCCCGCAGTCTGGGACAACTGGGATATCGATTACGACCAGAGCGTTAAAATGAAGCCGGTGACAGAAACCGTTTCAAGCGAAATAGTTTCAGCAGGAGCCCTGCAGCTGCGTATAAGGGTGAAAAAGCGCTTCGGCGCCGGCTCGCTTCTTACGCAGGACATTGTCTTTTATTCAGACACGCCGCGTATCGATTTTGAAACCACGGTCGACTGGAACGAGAAGCACACCCTGCTCAAAGCCGGCTTTGACGTAAATGTGCTGTCCGACACGGCGCGGTTTGAGACCCAGTTCGGCAATTTAAAGCGCCCGACCCACGAAAATTACGGGACCGACAAAAGTCAGTTTGAGGTCTGCTGCCACAAGTGGGCGGACCTTTCGGACAGCCGGTTCGGCGCCGCGGTGCTCAACGACTGCAAATACGGCATTTCGGTAAGGGGCTCGGATATGCGCCTGACATTGCTTAAAGGAGGCTGCCGTCCCGACGTCCGGGGCGATAAGGGCAGGCACAGCTTTACCTATTCTCTGCTGATCCACAATTCGGCGTTTTCCGCGGTCTCGGTTATCCGTCCCGCTTATGAGCTGAATTATCCGGTTATGACGGCAGCCGGAAAAACACTGCTGTCCGAGCTGCCGCTGTTTACGGTAGACTGCGATAATGTTATCATAGAAACAGTCAAGAACGCCGAGGACAAAGACGGTGTTATCGTCCGCCTTTACGAGGCGGAGGGCACCCATGCGGCGGCAAGGCTCGCCTGCCGCGGCGCTTTCGGCAGAGCCTTTGAAACGGATATGCTGGAGCGCGAGGTGACCGAGCTTGCGGGGGACGGCGGCTCCGTAACCCTGAAATTCCGCCCCTTTGAGATTAAAACGGTAAAATTCGCAAAGCCGTAAAAACATCCGCGGCGGTTGCAATTTTGTTCTTAATAAATTTAAAATAAAGGAGTTTTTTACATGGCAGAATCAAGATTAATCGGCGATTACCCGGTAATAGGAATCAGACCGACGATCGACGGCAGGCGCGGGGCTTTAGGCGTGCGCGAATCGCTTGAGGAGCAGACCATGAATATGGCTAAGTCTGCGGCTAAGCTGTTCGAGGAAAATCTCCGCTACTCAAACGGCGAGCCGGTGAAGGTTATCATAGCCGACACCACGATCGGACGCGTCGCGGAGGCCGCCGCATGTGCTGATAAGTTCAAGAAAAACGGTGTGGATATTACCCTTACCGTAACTCCCTGCTGGTGCTACGGCGCTGAGACTATGGATATGGACCCGATGACCATAAAAGGCGTGTGGGGCTTTAACGGCACCGAAAGACCCGGAGCGGTTTATCTGGCGTCGGTGCTTGCAACTCATGCGCAGAAGGGACTTCCGGCGTTCGGAATATACGGTCACGAGGTTCAGGACTGCGACGATACCGAAATACCCGCCGACGTAAGGGAAAAGCTTCTCCGCTTCGGCAGGGCGGCGGTCGCCGCGGCGACTATGCGCGGCAAATCCTATCTTCAGATAGGCTCTATCACAATGGGAATAGGCGGATCGATTATCAGTCCGGAGTTTATTGAGGAGTATCTCGGTATGCGGGTCGAGTCGGTAGATGAGGTTGAGATTATCCGCAGAATGACCGAGGGCATATATGATGAGGAGGAATACCGCAGAGCGCTTGAATGGACAAGGAAGCACTGCAAAGAGGGCTTCGACAAAAATCCCGAGAATCTGCAGAAATCAAGGGAGCAGAAGGACGCGGACTGGGAGTTTGTTGTCAAAATGATGGTTATAATAAAGGACCTTATGAACGGCAACAAAAACCTGCCTGAGGGCTGCAAGGAGGAGGCGGTAGGTCACAACGCTATCGCCGCCGGCTTCCAGGGTCAGCGGCAGTGGACCGATTTTTATCCCAACTGCGATTTTCCCGAGGCTATGCTCAATACCTCGTTTGACTGGAACGGCGCGCGCGAGCCGTACATACTCGCGACCGAAAACGATACTCTCAACGGCATCGGAATGCTGTTTATGAAGCTGCTTACCAACCGTGCGCAGATGTTTGCCGACGTCCGCACCTACTGGAGCGGCGACGCCGTAAAGCGGGTCACCGGCTATGAGATAGAGGGGCGCGCCAAGGAGGCGGACGGCTTTATCCATCTTATAAACTCCGGAGCCTGCTGTCTTGACGCGAACGGCGAGGCTGCGGACCAAAACGGAAATCACCTTATAAAGCCGTGGTACGAGGTCACCGAGGAGGACCGGGAAAAAATTATGGAAAACACCACCTGGAACTATGCCGACCTCGGATATTTCAGGGGCGGCGGATATTCTTCACGCTTTGTGACAAGGTACGAGATGCCCACCACTATGATAAGGCTTAACCTTGTAAAGGGGCTGGGACCGGTTCTCCAGATTGCCGAGGGCTGGACTGTCAGACTGCCCGACGAGGTGACCGACAAGCTCTGGAAGCGCACCGATTACACCTGGCCCTGCACATGGTTCACGCCGCGCTGTGACGGCGAAGAGGGAAGCCCCTTTAAATCGGCTTACGATGTGATGAACAACTGGGGCGCCAATCACGGCGCGATTTCCTACGGACATATCGGCGCGGACCTTATCACGCTCTGCTCCATACTCAGAATACCGGTTTGCATGCACAATGTTCCGGAGGATAAGATTTTCCGCCCCGCGGCGTGGAACGCCTTCGGCTCCGATAAGGAGGGGCAGGACTACAGAGCCTGCGCCGCCTACGGTCCGTTATTCAAGTGATTTAAGGAGACACGGCAATGGATTATATGGAAATAAGAGAGCAAATATGTGACGTCTGCCATAAAATGTGGCAGCTCGGCTGGGTCGCGGCAAACGACGGCAACGTTTCGGTAAAGCTGCCGGACGGCAATTTTCTGGTGACCCCCACCGGTATCAGCAAAAGCTTTATAACGCCGGAAAAGCTGGTTATTATTGACAGCGGTATGAATGTATTATCCGCTGAAGGGGCTTATAAGCCGTCCAGTGAAATCAAGATGCATATGCGCTGCTATACCGAGAGAGAGGACGTGGGAGCCGTGGTACACGCCCATCCTCCGACCGCCACCGGCTATGCAGTCGCGGGAAAGAGCCTTGATGAATATTCTATGATAGAAACGGTCATAGCCATAGGCTCAATACCGCTGACTCCCTACGGAACCCCCAGCACTGACGAGGTTCCGGAGGCTATCGCGCCCTATCTCGCCGAGCATGACGTGCTGCTTTTGCAGAATCACGGGGCGCTTACGGTCGGCTGCGACCTTATAACCGCGTATTACCGTATGGAAACCCTTGAACTGTTTGCGAAAATTTCGCTTACGGCGCATCTGCTCGGCGGGGCAAGGGAGATAGATAAGCCGCAGATAGATAAGCTTTTATATTTAAGGGAAAACTACTATCATGTCACCGGCAGGCATCCGGGCTACAAGCACTATAATAACAAGAACTGACAGATAAATTATTAAAAAACCGGAAACCTTTTGGGAACGCGCCCGAAGGTTTCCGGTTTTTTATATTATATATATTATATCAGACTGTCGATAAACCTGAAATAGGATTTTTTTGCGGCGTTCAGCCGCATTTTGTTTTGTGCTGTGAGTTTGTGAGGAAATTTCTGTAAATTCAGATCTTCTATGATAATGATTAAGGGCTTGAGGTTCCTGAGTGGGTCTTAAGCCTTGGTTTATATATAACAGTTCTAAAAGTGGATGTCAAGAGCAGA
>CALWUZ010000054.1 GCA_944384845.1 uncultured Clostridia bacterium | reverse complement strand
CTGTTGTAAAACGCGTCTCTGCTTCCTTCACTTATTTCGTGCTCCTTGCGCGAATTGACAAAAGTTAAATAATCGTTTACACTGCCGGATTTCAAAAATTTTTCCCATGATTTTTCAATTTCCATTTTCTTTTCCGCCCGTCATAAAAGATAACATTAAAAGTGTTTGCTTTACTGTATTTTTTATGATAGGAAATAAAAGTAAACGGGCTTAAACCAAATCTCAGCTCTGAAAAAATCCGTTTGGAAAACAAGTGAAAAATTCAAAAAACGGCTTTCAGTCAAGCCCCAGCGTGTGTATAAGTCCCTGACGGTTGCGCCAGTCCTCTCTGACCTTTACCCATAATTTTACAGATGCCCTCACGCCGAAAAATCTCTCGATATCCTGCCGCGCCAGCGTTCCGATTTTTTTCAGCATAATGCCGCCTCTGCCTATTATTATCCCTTTATGAGACTCTTTTTCGCATATAACGGTAGCCTCAATTTCGATAATCGGCTCGCCGCCCGCCGTGTCGCGCTCAGCAAAGCGTTCAAGGTCAACGGCTATGCCATGCGGCACCTCTTTATCAAGTGAACGCAGAAGCTTTTCTCTTATAATTTCCGCTGCAATCACCCTTTCGGGCTGGTCGGTTATCTCATCGTCGGGGAAATAATGCGGAGAAGGCTTTGAAAACTTATACAGCTCGCTTAAAAGAATCTCCGTGCCGTCGCCCGTTTTCGCCGAAAGCGGAACAACGGCGGAAAAATCAAATGCTCCCGAATAAAGAGCTATAACCTTTAGCAGATCCTCCTTTTTTGAAAGAAGATCAATTTTATTTATGACAAGCACACCGGCAAGCCTTCTGCGGCGCAGCTCGTTTATAAGCTCCGCTTCCGCCGGGGGAACGCCGTTTTCGAGACCGAATTTCGGTGCCGCCTCAACCACAAGCACGGCGGCGTCAACGTCCGCCATGCCGTCTCCGACAGCCTTGTTCATATTCTTGTCCAGCATATTGCGCGGCTTGTGAAATCCGGGCGTATCGATAAAAACAAGCTGATCCCCGCCGTTTGTGTATATGCCCATGATTTTAGTGCGCGTGGTCTGCGGCTTGTCTGACACAATAGCCACCTTCTGCCCTAAAATCCGGTTCATAAGCGAGGATTTGCCGACGTTCGGTCTGCCGATAATGGATATAAAAGCCGATTTTTCAGTCATTGCCCGTTTCATTAAGCTCTATGTATCAAAGCTTGTTAATGGCAAGACCGAGGGCGTCCAGCACCTGCTCCTCTTTCTCGCGCATAATGGTTTTTTCCAGCCCGCCCTTTTCGTGGTCATAGCCGATGAGATGGAGCATCGAATGCACGGTAAGGAAAGCTATCTCACGCTCGATTCCATGCGCGTACATATCCGCCTGGGAAAGCGCATGCTCCACAGATATAACAATGTCTCCCAGCATTTTGGCGCCGGTTTCGGGATTTTCGTCATATTTTCCGTTTTCGCCGAGCGGGAAGGACAAAACGTCTGTAGACGCGTCAATATTGCGGTACTGCTTGTTCATCTCCCTTATCATCTGGTCGTTTACCAGAGTAACGTTTACCTCGGCAGAATCCTCAAAACCGTCAAGCTTAAGAGTCGCTATGCACGCCTTTCTGATAAGCAGCCTTGTCCCGGTGGGAAGCTTTATCTTCTTCTGATTATCCGTAATATTTACCTTTACACTCATTTCTTTTCAGCACTTCTTTCATAAGCTTTTATAATTTCCTGCACGAGCCTGTGACGTACTACGTCGCGCCCGGTCAGGTAATGGATTGCAATACCGTCAATATTCTTGAGAATCCTGACAGCGTCCTTAAGACCGGATTTTTTACCGTCAGGCAGGTCTATCTGCGTAATATCCCCCGTGACGACGGCCTTTGAGTTGAAGCCCAGCCTTGTCAGAAACATTTTCATCTGCTCAGGCGTGGTATTCTGCGCTTCGTCAAGTATTATAAAGCTGTCGTCCAGCGTGCGGCCTCTCATATACGCAAGCGGCGCCACCTCTATATCTCCGCGCTCCTGACATTTCTGAAAATTTTCAGCTCCCATCATATCAAAGAGGGCGTCGTAAAGCGGCCGCAGGTACGGATCCACCTTCTGCTGAAGATCACCCGGAAGAAAGCCGAGCTTTTCCCCTGCCTCGACCGCAGGGCGGGTCAGGATTATACGGTTGATCTCCTTTGCCCTGAAAGCGCTTACCGCCGACGCAACTGCAAGATATGTCTTGCCCGTTCCGGCGGGTCCGACACCTATAGTTACCGTATTGTTCTTTATCGCGTCGGCATAACGTCTCTGACCGATGGTTTTCGGTCTTACCGGCTTGCCCTTTGAGGTTATGCAGACACAGTCCGCGTCCGTAACCGCGCTGATATTGCCGTCCTCTCCGTCCTCCACAAGGGCAGCCACATAGTTTATGCTCTGCTCGGTAAGCTGCTCGCCCTTGTTTATCATCACAAGCAGTCCCTCAATCGTGCGCACCGCGCTCATCACATCCGCCGCCTCTCCGCGGATTTTAATCTGGCTTCCGTGCGAGGTGATAATCACATTGTATCTTTTTTCTATCCGTTTTATGTTTTCATCAAAATTACCGAACAGGTTTACAATTTGTTCAATACGCTCAATATCAACCGTCTGTTCAAACAATGCGTAATTCTCCTTAACCCTAAGACCGAGGCATAGGCTTAATTTTGGCTTTTCTTCTATATTATAACATATTTTTTTTTAATTTCCAGCATTAAATAACAGAATTTCCTGCGCGGCAATGTCTTTTTCTGCTGAAATTACCGCTTTTAGCGAAATACCCCCCTGAATTTCGTCAAATTCACGATTTTTGACCTCAAAATCGCTTATATTTTCTACTTCCGCCTGTCTTTGCAGAAGGGTTTCAAGCTCCTCCAAAAGCTCATTCTTCGACAAAACAACCGTTTTTTCTTCTGTTTTTTCAAAATACCCGTTATAGAGCCTTATGGGCAGCCTTCTGCCGAAAAGCGAAGCCTGCTTTACCTCAAGACGGCTCTCATAGCTTCCGTTTTCGCACCCGAGATAAAGAGGTATTTTTATTCCGAAAAAGGAAAAGACGCTCTTGCGCTTCCGCTTTCCGGTTTTCACGGTAATCTTCCGCTCATACGTGGCGCTTACGGTAATCTCCTTCTCGATTTTTGCCGTTATGCTTCCAGACGAATGAACAAATTTTGTATTGTCCGCCCTTTCTATTACTCCCGACACAAGCAAATCGCCGCTGCCTACGGTATCTCCCACCTTTACAACGCAGTTGCCCGACACAACGTCGATTTTTGTTATTATTCCGTCCGATGTGGATTTAAGATTTGTAGGAACGCTGTTGTCCTCCGCTTTTTCAACAATTTCGCTCACGTTGACCGTTAGACGGCAGCCCTCGATATTGAAGGAAGCCCATGCGAGCGAATCAAGCTCAAGGAGCAGCTTCTGCTTGGCGTTCTGCGGATCAACTCCGTTTTTCGGGACGCCTTCATAAACCCCTATCTTTTCACAGGCGCTGATAATATCCTCTGCCGCCACCTTTTCGTTCCCGTTTATTTCAACCGTCCATATGAAGCAGGACATAAATTTAATAAAAGCGAAAAAAATCAGAGCCCCCGCCGGTATTCCCCAGCGGTGCCTGTATCTGACCGTGATAAACGGCAGCCCGTATCTTCTCAATATATGCGCCCGTATACCGCTTTTCCGGGTGATTGCCGGAAGAGCTTTAAAGTCTCTTACCGTCATCATACAGCGTATTTTTTGATTTTTACGCTTCACATTCCAGAGCGAAATACCGTTTTTAGCGCATATATTAAGTATTACCTCCGCAACGTCTCCGGAAAATTCAACGTCAAGAAATCCGGTTATAAATCTGTAAAGCCACAGCATAGCAGTCTCCTAAACGCAAAACTCAACCGACGTAATAACGCCCCTGACGGTTATGGTAGTGCCCTCAAACGAAATTATGTCAAAATTACAGCCGCATAAAATAAGGGAGCCCTTCGGCAGCTTGAGCTTTAAATATGTATCGCTGTATTCAAAAACTCCCATACAGCCCTCCGCCGTTATTTCCCGGTTTCCGAACATCTCCAGGTGAGGTCCCTTCAGGCTTTTCGCTTCCCTGTCGCCCTCAGAGCATCCGAATATTTTCCACTTTTCCTTTGGTTTTTCGGATTTGAACTTAAATTTTTTCGACACGATTTACAACTCCTCCGCAATAAATTTTATGAAATAATCATTATAATAATTCGTAAAAGCATATACTTAATTTAAAGAAAGCGGTGAAAATAATGAAAAAAATTAAACCGGCGGGGCTGCTCTCCGCCTTATCCGCCGCAATGTTTATGCTGCTTATCATAACCAGCCCCGAGATATGCACATCCGGCGCCGCAAAAGGGCTGCTGCTTGCGGGAAGAGTAATCATTCCGTCGCTTTTCCCCTTCACCGCCTGCGTTCTTTTCCTGATGAAAAGCGGCGCGCTGAAAATATTCAGATTTGCGGGCGGCTTCACCGAAAAGGTACTGGGCATATCGGGAGAGGCATTTTCTATTATGCTTTTAAGCTTTACCGGCGGCTACCCGGTCGGCGCCAAGCTTTTGAACGAAGCTGTAAGGGACGGACATATTTCTCCGAGAAATGCGGGCATAATGCTTAATTACTGCGTAAATGCAGGTCCCGCTTTTGTTATTCTCGCGGTGGGGTCCGGAACGGTAGGCTCGAAAAAAGTCGGCTACATACTGCTTGCCGCGCATATTTTATCGGCGCTGATTTTATCACTGCTTTCAGCTTTTCTGATTAAAAAAGAAGACCTTCCCGCTCCCGCGTCCTCCTCCGGAGCCGGAGCAGCGGAAAATTTCGTAAACTCCGTTTCAGAAGCCGCCGCCTCCGTATTTTCCATATGCGCTTATGTTGTTCTGTTTTCCACCGTAACGGCTTATACGGACAGTCTTTCTCAGAAAATACCGGCTTTCGGAGCCGCTGCAAAACTGCTGGAGGTTACAAACGCGGTAAACGGCGAGCGAAATATAATCGTCATCTCGTTTCTGCTCGGATTTGCCGGCATATCCATCTGGTGCCAGGTAATTAGCGTCGGCAGGCTTATAAAATTCGGCTTTCTCCTGTTCGCAGCTTCAAGAATACTTCACGGACTTCTTTCGGCGGGTATCTGCGCGCTGCTGCTCAGGCTTTTCGGCATAGCCTTTGCCGTATCCTCAAAAATACGCTTCGCGCCGTCATACAGCGGAGCGGTGCTCTCACTCTCCATGCTCTGTATGGTAATTGTCCTTCTTATATCTCTTTTCCGAAAAAAAAATACTGGAAATATACTTGAGGATATTGTATAATAGCTTTCGGTGATAAGGCATGTCTTCTGTGTTTAACAAAAATCTTCCGCGCTCCTGCAGATACTGCATTTTCGGCAAGGATTCGCTTATATCGGACGAAGTGCTCTGCATAAAGCGCGGCGTTACGGCAGCAGGCGATTACTGCCGGCATTATAAATACGACCCCTTAAGGCGCGTACCTATACGCGCTAAAATCGCGGACAACTATAAACCGGAGGATTTTTCACTTTGATTTTCGCTCCGTGAGCGGTTTTTTAATCCGGATTTAAAATTTTTATTGACAAAATCCGCTCGTATGGTATAATAGTTCTTGCGCTACGGTGGATGTAGCTTAGTTGGTTAAAGCGCCAGTTTGTGGCACTGGAGACCGTGGGTTCGAGTCCCATCTTCCACCCCAC
>CALWUZ010000053.1 GCA_944384845.1 uncultured Clostridia bacterium | reverse complement strand
ATAGTCTTTTCAAAAAGCAATCCGCATTACATTGCTTAACTATATTACTTATCTGGCGTTGGCTTAATTCGGTACAGATTTTTTATTACGGCTTTTCCGGAATACTGTCAGCCGCTGAACTTTTCGTTGTATTTATCTATACATTTTTCAATAACGCTGCGCGCGGTTTCAGCCCCGCAGACGTCTCTTACAACCGTTTCCTTACCCTCAAGGGTTTTGTAAATCCTGAAAAAATGCTGCATCTCGCTGAAAATATGCGACGGCAGCTCCGAAATATCGCGGTAATTATTATACGTCGGGTCCTCAAAGGGTATTGCGATTATCTTCTCGTCGGTCTCGCCTGAATCAAGCATAGTGATAATGCCTATCGGATAACAGCGCACCAGACTGAATGAATGAATCTTCTCGCTGCACAGCACAAGCACATCGAGCGGATCGCCGTCCTCCGAATAGGTGCGTGGAATAAATCCGTAATTCGCCGGATAATGTGTCGAAGTGTATAAAATGCGGTCAAGAATAATATGACCCGTCTCCTTGTCCAGCTCGTATTTGTTTTTAGAGCCCTTTTCAATTTCAATTACCGCGATGAAATCGTCAGACCTGATGCGGGAAGGATTAATATCATGCCAGATGTTTGACATATAAAACGCTCCTTTTTCGGTTTATTTTTTTCGGCACCTTATTTTGCGGTCATGTTAAGCATTGAGGCTGAAAATTCGCAGCCGCAGTAATTCTGCCGGTAAAGCGAGTACTCCCTTGAAAGCTCTATCGACCGCTGGTACCTGCCGCGTTTTTTCAAATCGGTCGGAAGATACATTACATTCCCTGCCGTTCTTTCGCCGCAGGAATTTATAAGCCCCGCGTTTTTAAGCGGGCTTATGGTAAGGGTGGTGCCGAAATACTCATAGCCCAGCCTTTCCGCCGTCCGCGCCGTTTTCTCAAGCCGCAGCAGAAAGCATTTCTCACAGCGCACGCCGCCCTCCAAAGCGTCCTCAAGCCCGCTTGCGGCGGCAAGAAATTCCGAATGGCAGTATTCCGGAGCCATAACCCTGACTCCCGAAGCAAACGGCGCCTCTTTCACAAAACGATCAAGCTCAGAAAGGCGCTTCAGAAATTCCGCACTGCTCGCTATATTCGGATTATAGAACAGTATATCCACTTTAAAATGCTCTGTCAGATACTCAAGACTCGCCGAAGAACATGGCGCACAGCAGGCGTGCAGCAAAAGCTGCGCCTTTCTTCCGTTTAATCCACGTATTATTTTATCAGTCTCATTCTGCCAGTTGATTTTGTTCATTTTTCAATTCTTTCTTTATAAATAGTATATACTAATAATAACACCGCCGCCGTCCGATTTCAAGAAAATATAAAAATTCCGCGGCAATATCAAAAAATTAAAATAAAATCCCTCTGATACGGAAATAATAAGCCCGAAGGAGGTTTTAAGCTATGCAGAACAGTTCAATGTCATTTATAAAAGGTCTCGGCGCCGGAATGATAGCCGGAGCGGCGGCGCTTGCAGTGGGCAAGGTAATGCTTCAGGACCATAAAAATATTACAAAGGGCTCGACCAAGCTGGTAAAGGCAGTCGGGGAATTTGTTGACGGCGTTCAGACAATGTTTCACTGAAAGAAAAACGTCCCGCAAAACGGGACGTTTTCTTTTTAAAGGAGAAAGCCGCTTTTTTCAAGCGGGCATTCCGCCTTAAAAGTATTTTAATGAATATTCAAAGCGACTGCTCGGTTTCCCTTATGCTGTTTTCAAGCAGCTTTATTTTTTCAAGCACGCGGGCAAGCTGCTCCCGCTGCTGTTCGACAACTGCGGCGGGCGCCTTTTTCACAAAGCCCTCGTTACTGAGCTTCTTCTCAAAAAACTCTCTGTCACCCTCGGCCTTTTTAAGCTCCTTTTTAAGCCTTTCAAGCTCGGCAGACAGGTCTACAAGCTCCTTCATCGGCATATAAACATCGGCAGCGTCGGTTATGATTCTTACCGCTCCGGCGCTATCAAAGCCGTCGCCCGTCTCCACCGCGGAAGCATACGCCAAACGGCAGATATAAGCCGTGCCTTCTTTAAATACGTCCTTAAACTGAGTTGCAATCTGCACTCTCGCCTTTTTTGAGGGCGGAACATTCATTTCGGCTCTGCGGTTTCTTACCGCTTTTATTACCGCCATTATTTTCTCAAAATCCGATTCCTTGCTTTCATAACGGAAAGCATTGTCCGGCTCAGGCCATTCCGAGACCATAAGCGCCTCTCCGGAGTGAGGCAGCGACTGCCAGATTTCCTCGGTTATAAAGGGCATAAACGGGTGCAGCAGCTTGAGCGTTCCGGTGAACACATATATCAGCACGCTTCTTGCCGTGTCTGCCGCCTTTTTGTCTCCGCCGTTTAAGCGGGACTTGCATATTTCTATATACCAGTCGCAGAAAACGTCCCAGATAAAGTCGTAAAGCTTCTGCACCGCCATACCGAGCTCGTATTTTTCAAGATTGTCGGTAACCTCGGCGACCAGCTTGCCGTATTTTGATAAAATCCATTTGTCCTCAAGCGCGAAATCAGCTGCATTGAGCGGTAAAATTTCGTCCGATTCAAGATTCATCAGAATAAAACGCGCCGCATTCCATATCTTGTTGGCAAAATTGCGGCTTGCCTCCACACGGCTGTCAATGAAGCGCATATCGTTGCCGGGACTGTTTCCGGTAGCAAGCGAAAATCTCAAAGCGTCGGCGCCGTATTTATCGATAATCTCAAGCGGATCAACGCCGTTGCCGAGGGATTTTGACATTTTCCTACCCTGAGAATCCCTGACCAGCCCGTGTATAAGCACGGTATCAAACGGCACCTGTCCGGTCTGCTCTATACCTGAAAACATCATACGCATTACCCAGAACGGAATAATATCGTATCCCGTGACCAGCGTGTTCGTCGGATAATAGTGCTTGAAATCCTCGGTCTCATCCGGCCAGCCAAGCGTAGAGAACGGCCACAGCGCGGAAGAGAACCAGGTGTCGAGCGTATCGGGGTCCTGCGTTATATTTTTGCTTCCGCAGTGAGCGCAGACCTCCGCGTCCTTGCGGGAAACGGTTATTTCGCCGCAGTCGGCGCAGTACCATGCCGGTATGCGGTGCCCCCACCAGAGCTGGCGGGAAATGCACCAGTCGCGGATATTTTCAAGCCAGTGGAAATAAATCTTTTCAAATCTCTGCGGCACAAACTTGGTCTCGCCGTTTTTAACCGCCTCAACAGCAGGCTCCGCCAGCGGTTTCATTTTTACAAACCACTGCTTTGAAACACGCGGCTCAACCGTTGTGCCGCAGCGGTAGCAGGTACCTACGTTATGGACATGCTCTTCGGTTTTTACAAGAACGCCTTCCTTTTCGAGGTCGGCAACAACAGCCTTACGCGCCTCGTACCTGTCCATTCCGGCATAGGCAGGATAATCGTCGGTTATCTTAGCGTCGTCGGTCAGAACATTTATGACCGGAAGACCGTGCCGCAGACCCACCTCAAAGTCGTTCGGGTCGTGCGCAGGAGTGATTTTAACCACACCCGTGCCGAAATCCATTTCCACATAATCGTCGGCTATAACCGGAATTTCACGGTGAACAAGCGGAAGTATAAGGGTTTTGCCCACAAAGCCCGCATATCTTTCGTCGTTCGGGTTTACGGCTACCGCCGTGTCGCCCAGCAGGGTTTCCGGTCTTGTCGTGGCAAGCTCCAGATACCCGCTGCCGTCCGCAAAGGGATAGCGCAGATGCCAGAAATGTCCTGCCTGTTCCTCATACTCAACCTCAGCGTCGGATATAGAGGTCATACAGTGAGGGCACCAGTTTATTATCCTTTCGCCGCGGTAGATAAGTCCTTTTTCGTAGAGATTGACAAAGACCTCCCTTACCGCGCGGCTGCAGCCTTCGTCAAGGGTAAAGCGCTCGCGGTCCCAGTCACAGGAGGAGCCTAATTTTTTAAGCTGTTCGATTATCCTGCCGCCGTACTGTCTTTTCCAGTCCCACGCGCGCTCTAAAAAGCCCTCTCTTCCGACCTGCTCCTTTGTGAGTCCCTCTGCACGCATTTTTTCGACAATTTTCGCCTCGGTCGCTATTGAGGCGTGATCGGTTCCGGGAACCCAAAGAGTGTCATAGCCCTGCATACGCTTAAATCTGATAAGAATATCCTGAAGCGTATTGTCCAGCGCGTGGCCCATATGGAGCTGACCCGTAATGTTCGGCGGGGGTATCACTATTGTATAGGTCGGTTTGCCCTCTTCGCATTTTGCGTGAAAATATTTACCGTCAAGCCAGCTTTTGTAAATACGGTCCTCTACCTCTTTGGGGTCGTATTGCTTTGCCAATTCTCTTGCCATATCAAAAACTCCGTTGTATAAAATAAATTTTTTAGAGCATATTATTGTTGTCGGTATTCATTTTCCGCGTTTGCAGTAATACCGGCAGAGCCGCCTGTAGTACACGGGCGGTTTTTTATTTTTCTTATTATACAATATTGCAGCCGACAGTTCAACACCGAATAAGGCGCTTTACGCGGATTAAAGCTGCATCTCCTCCTGTTTAGCGGAACCCGCCGGCATTTTGCTGCCCGCTGCAGGCAGATTTTTAGCACGATAGCGGTGGTCACCCTCAAGGCTGCCCTTTGAATAAACCGTAACCTCGGAAATGTGCTGACCCTTTTTCTGTGTCATAACGTCTATTCCGCCGTTGTCCTTGGTGGTTTTGGAGGGCACTGAGGCAGTGTTGACTATAAGCATGCGCCCGTTGGTGGATTTAAGCAGCAGCTCGGTATCCTCCTTTACATAAAAAACGGTGTGGAGCGCGAATTTTCCGCAGTAAGCGTTTATAAGCTTTTTACGGTTGGTTTTTGTCTGATAGGAGGAGAGCGGCACCCGCGCTATTCTTCCGTTGTCAAAAACAAAGACCATATAGCCGGAATAATCCGAGGTCGCCACCATATATACCGCGTTTTCCGCCTCGTCAAAGCCAAGCCTGGAGGCGACAAAATCGCCTAATATGCTTGCCTTTGAGTCGGCAAAATCCGACGTTCTCGATTTATACACCTGCTGCCTGTTGGTAAAGAACAGCAGCTCTTCGGCGTTGGTGGACTCTATTTCCTCGGTTATTTCGTCGCCCTCCTTGAGCTTCTGCTCACCGCTCATACGAAGCGACTGGGGCGTGATTTTTTTGAAATAGCCGTCTCTTGTAAAGAACAGCGTGACCGGAGAAGAGTCGGTTTCGGTATCCTCCGCAGCGTCTTGCTCGTCCGCCGCGCTTATTATAGCGGTTTTTCTGTCCATACCGTATTTTTCGGCAACCGCGGAAAGCTCTTTGACAATAATGTTAAGCAGCTTGGGTCTTGAGTTTAATATTCCCTCAAGCTCTGTTATCTCTTTGATAAGCGCCTCGATATCCGCCGTGCGCTTTAAAATATATTCGCGGTTTAAATGTCTCAGCTTTATTTCGGCTACGTATTCCGCCTGAATTTCATCAATACCGAAGCCTATCATAAGGTTGGGGACAACCTGCGACTCCTCATCAGTCTCGCGGACGATTTTTACCGCCTTGTCAATATCCAGCAGTATTTTTTCAAGGCCCTTCAGCAGATGCAGCCGGTCTTTTGCTTTTGAGAGCTTGAAATAGACCCTGCGGCGGACGCATTCCTCCCTGAATGCTACCCACTCTGAAATTATTTCCTTTACGCCCATAACCCGCGGCGAGCCAGCGATAAGGATATTGAAATTGCAGGAAAAGCTGTCCTCAAGCGGGGTCATTCTCATTATTTTTTTCATCAGCTTTTCAGGGTCGGCGCCTCTTTTGAGGTCTATGGTGATTTTAAGACCGTTTAAATCCGTCTCGTCGCGTATATCGTTAATCTCGGTGATTTTTTTAAGCTTTGCAAGCTCTATTACCTTTTCGATTATCGCCTCGCAGGTAGTGGTGGGAGGTATTTCGGTAATATCCACGCAGTTCTGGGCTTTATCAAAGCTAAAAACCCCGCGCACCCTGAAGCTGCCGCGTCCGGTTTCGTAAATTTTTTCCAGCTCCGCGCGGTCATACAAAAACTGACCGCCTATCGGAAAATCCGGAGCCAAAAGCGTGTCGGCTACGTTTATATCATTGTCCCTTATATATGCTATAGCTGTTTCGCAGACCTCGCGCAGATTGAACGGACAGATAGAGCTTGCCATACCGGCGGCTATACCGGTATTGGCGTTGACCAGAATCGACGGAAAGGTGACCGGAAAAAGAGTCGGCTCCTTCATTGTCGCGTCATAGTTGTCAACAAAATCCACGGTATCCTTATCTATATCGGCAAAAAGCTCCGCAGCTATCGGGGCTAACTTTGCCTCGGTATAGCGGGAGGCGGCATACGCCATATCCCGCGAATACGCCTTGCCAAAGGAACCCTTGGACTGAACGTAAGGGTGCAGAAGCGCCTGGTAGCCCTCGGACAAGCGTACCATAGTCTCATAAATAGCCGCGTCGCCGTGCGGATTGAGCTGCATCGTCCGTCCTACGATATTCGCCGACTTTATCGTTCCGCCGTTTAAAAGACCCATAGTATACATCGTATACAAAAGCTTTCGGTGAGACGGCTTGAACCCGTCGATTTCGGGTATCGCACGGGAAACGATAATACTCATCGCATATGTCATAAAGTTGGTTTCAACCGTTTCGGTTATGGGCTGCTCGACCGTAAGACCCGCTCCGGCGATATATGCGTTTATCTTTTTTGCGGCAGGCTTTGCCGTTTCTTTTTTCTTTCTCGGAGCCAAAATATTTACTCTCCTTTTGTATTGTTGATACTTCCGGATTAAGTGTTCGGAATTATATCAGGAAATGTCCGCGTCCTCAAGATACAGATACCCGTTTTCGGAAATAAATTCCTTTCTGCCCGCCAGATCGTCGCCGAGCATCAAGTCAAAAATACGGCTTGTTCTTTCTGCCTCCTCGGGCATAACCTTTATCAGACGCCTTGTTTCGGGATTCATCGTAGTCAGGTTCATCATATCCGGCTGATTCTCACCCAGTCCCTTCGAGCGCTGCAGAGTGTATTTAGTTCCGCCTATCTTATTCAGAATATCGTTCTTTTCCTTTTCGTCATAAGCAAAATAGGTCATATCCTTCGTGCCGATCTCATAAAGGGGCGTTTCCGCAATAAAAACCTTGCCCACGTTTATGAGCGTGGGTATAAGGCGGTAAATCATTGTGAGCACCAGCGTTCTGATATGGAAGCCGTCAACATCAGCGTCGGTGCAGACTATGACCTTGTTCCAGCGAAGCGAGCCAAGGTCAAAGGTCGCAAGCCCCTTGTTTGCCTTGGACTTAACCTCTACGCCGCAGCCCAGCACCTTTATAAGGTTGGTTATAATCTCGTTTTTAAACACCTTATCGTAATCCGCCTTCAAGCAGTTCAGAATCTTGCCCCTTACCGGCATAATAGCCTGAAATTCGGCGTTTCTCGCCAGCTTGCAGGAGCCGAGAGCCGAATCTCCCTCGACTATGAACAGCTCGCGCCGCTCAATATCCTTGGAGCGGCAGTCAACAAATTTGTCCACCCTGTCAAGCATAGAGTTTGAGGTCTGAAGCGTCTTTTTAAGGTTTATGCGTTCTCTTTCGCTGCGCTCGCGGCTGCGCTTGTTTACAAGCACCTGATCGGCTATCCTGTCGGCGTCCGCCTTGTTTTCAATAAAATATATCTCAAGCTGATGCCGCAGAAAATCGGTCATAGCCTCATATATGAACCTGTTTGTAATCGCCTTTTTGGTCTGGTTCTCATAAGACGTTACGGTGGAAAATGAGGATATTACCAAAACAAGGCATTCCTCAACGTCCGAAAAGGTTATCTTGCTTTCACCCGACTTATACTTTCCGCTCTGCTTTATATATGCGTCAATCTGCGAAACAAAGGCGCTGCGGGCAGCCTTTTCGGGCACTCCGCCGTATTCAAGCCAGCTTGAATTATGATAGTATTCCTTAAGCGTATGACGGTTGCTGAACGCCAGCGCCGCGTTGATTTTTACCTTGTATTCCGGCTTGTCATCGCGGTCCCTGCCTCGGCGCTCGGTCTGCCAGAACTGAACGGGCGTCAGCGCTTCATCACCTACGGTCTCGGACACATAATCCTTTATACCGTTAGCGTACACTATATCCTGCTGAACAAATTTTGCGCCCTGCTGCTCCCTGAAAACGAAAAGCAGACCGTCGTTTACTATCGCCTGCCGTTTGAGCGTGTCAAGAAAATACTCGGTAGGTATATTTATATCGGTAAAAACCTCAATATCCGGTTTCCAGCGTGTTTTTGTCCCCGTGTCCTTTCCGGAATACGGCTCCTTTTTAAGACCGCCGACGTTATAGCCCTTTTCAAAATGCAGATTGTATTTGTATCCGTCGCGCTTTATCTCAACATCCATATACTCCGAAGCATACTGCGTGGAGCAAAGCCCCAAGCCGTTAAGCCCTACCGAATACTCATAATTTGTCCCCTCATTGGTATTGTATTTTCCGCCGGCGTACAGCTCGCAGTAAAGCAGTTCCCAATTATAGCACTGCTCCTTATTATTGTAATCAACCGGAGCGCCGCGGGCGAAGTCCTGCACCTCGACAGAGCCGTCGGCATATTTAGTCACAATAATTTTCTGCCCAAAGCCCTCGCGAGCCTCGTCTATGGAGTTTGATATTATCTCAAATACCGAATGCTCGCAGCCGTCCAGCCCGTCCGAGCCGAAAATAACGCCGGGGCGCTTCCGCACCCTGTCGGGACCCTCAAGCTTTTTTATACTGTCGTTGCCGTATTCGGCAGTAATTTTCGCCATCTGCGATACCTCTTCCCATAATCATTCAAAATATATTATACACCATATTTTGTATTTCCGTCAAGTAAATGAAGTTATATATGCTCTGAACGCCGAAAAAACTCCCTTATCTAAGGGAGCTTTCGGATTAAATATTCAGCCGGAATCATCTTAAATCCGGGATATATGCTCAAAACAGAGAAGTGACGCGGCTTCAGACTATCCTGTTCTGTCTTCCTCCGTTCAGAAAATCCTCTAAATTGCTTTCGACTATCTTTAAAAGCCGTTTTCTGGTCGCAAGCGGCGCCCAGGAGGTATGCGGCGTTATAATTATATTCGGCGCGTCCGCAAGGCGGCAGTCTTTGCTCATCGGCTCCTGCTTTAAAACATCTACCGCCGCTCCCGAAAGCTTTCCCGAGCAGAGCGCGGCGTAAAGCGCGTCCTCGTCAACCGTGCCGCCGCGCGAGGTATTGATGAAAAACGCACCGTCCTTCATTTCCGAAAAAGCGGCGGCGTTCATCATATCCGCGCTTTCGCGGTTTAACGGACAGTGGAGGGTTACAACGTCGCTTTCTCTCAGCAGGGTTTTAAAATCCGTAAATCGGGTTCTGCCGTTCTGCCTCACCGTTCTTGTGTAAACCAGAACCTTCATACCAAGCCCTTCAGCTGCCTTTTCGACCGCCTGACCGATGCTTCCGTAGCCGACTATACCGAGGTTTTTGCCGTAAACCTCATCCGACCTGAAGACAAGCGGAGAAAAAACCTCAGCGTTTTTCCAGCCGCCTTTTTTTACAAAAGCGTTATATTCCGGTATGGCGGTATAGTGCATAAGGATATAGCCCATCACCTGCTGCGCCACGGCGTTGGTCGAATAGCTGCCTGCGTTGCAGACCGCAATTCCTCTGCGCTTTGCATATGCTGTATCAATATTGTTATAGCCGGTGGCGAAAAGACCTATAAAGCGGAGCCGGGGCGCGGCGTCCATCACGGCTTTGTCTATCGGCGTTTTGTTGCAGAGGATTATATCGGCGTCAGCCGCCTCCTTCAAAAGCTCGGCGCGCGTTATGTTTTCGTATTCCGCAGTGCTGCCGAAGCGGCGGAACACATCAAGCGGCAGGTCGCCGTCCGAGCGCAGCGTAGCGCAGTCGGTTAAGAGAAGTTTCATTTTTTCACCTTAACAGATTTGATTGTCAGAACAAAAATTATCGCGCAGCCTATACAGGCGATAAAATCGGCGTCCAAAATCAAATCACTTTTCATAATATTGAAGAAATTTTCAGTGTTTATATATTCGGGTATGAAAAAGTAAGAAATTTTTAACAGCAGCGTTAATACTGCTGCAAAAAAACAGTATAAAAGAAGATAAATTTTTGAAATACAGTATACCGCTCTGATTTTAGATTTTCTTAAAATCAATGCGGCGATAAAAAGCGCTAAAAAAATAACGAAGTACAGTATTCCCCGTATACTTACCTGCGGCTGTGTATATAATAATATTTCAAAGTACTGTTTAAGAAATATCATAACTGATTCGGCGAATCCGAGCAATACGGCTGTGACCGAAATCCTGAAAATCCGCTCATCCCCGCTTTTTTCATCAAGCAGCCAAAGAATAAGGAAAATCAGCGAGTAACGGATAATGAAGCCCGCGGCGTATGAAAAAAAGGCGTAAATACCGCCCTCCGCGGGATATGTTGAAAGTCCGGTGCTTAAAACGGCGTTTATAAACAGCCATAAAGGCAAAGCTTTTTTAAAAAAATTTGCTTTTATGCCTTTGAAAATATAAAGCATCAGGCAAACCGCAAAGGCGGCAGTTGAAAGACTGTATATAAATTCCACCCAAAGACTGAAGCTGAACATTTTGAAATCCACGGATATATAATACGCAAAACAGCCGGTTAAGAAACAGTATGCCGCGTAGACCGAGAACAAAGCTGCGGATATTTTTGAAATATTGACAGACATCTTTTTCTCCTTAAACCTCATATATCACATTACGGATTCAGTTGAGAGGAGCTTCATCTCTGCGCTTCACCTTTCGTTTGGTGCCGTCCGGCTCTAAAATATACGTGTTTTCAAGCTGGGCTATAAGACTCTGCTTATAGGCTTCAATATATTCGCGGCGGAGCGCATGCTGCTCAGCCTTTTCCTCATCGGTAAGTCCCTGCGTTTTCTGCTTGCGGGCAAGCTCGTTTATACGGTTGATCTTTTCCTCTGTCATACTGCCCCTCCGTTTAAATTTCGTTTCTTCCCTCAAGGGCGCGGGCAAGCGTGAACTCGTCGGCGTACTCAAGGTCGCCGCCCACCGGTATGCCGTAAGCAAGGCGGGTAACCTTTATTCCCATAGGCTTTATAAGGCGGGAAAGATAGCTCGCCGTGGCCTCCCCCTCCACGGTCGGATTGGTGGCCATTATAATTTCACGCACTTCATCGGAGCCGAGCCGCGACATAAGCTCCTTAATGCGCAGCTGGTCGGGCGTTATGCCGTCAAGCGGTGAAATAACGCCGTGCAGCACATGGTAAAGCCCCTGATATTCTCTTGTGCGTTCAAACGCCATAACGTCCCGCGGCTCCGCCACAACGCATATAACGCCGCGGTCACGGCGGTTGTCTCCGCAGATGCCGCAGATCTCACTGTCGGTAAGTCCCTGACAGACCTTGCAGAAATGAATTTTTCTTCTTGCGTTAAGAAGCGCCTCGGCAAATTTCTCGGCGTTTTCGGGCGGCTGCTCCAATATGCTGAAGGCAAGCCGCTGCGCTGTTTTCCTGCCTATTCCGGGCAAACGCTCGAACTGCGAAATAAGTTCTGTCAGGGGTATTATATTATACGCCATTTTCAGAACATTCCGGGCAGATTAAGCCCGCCGGCAACGGCGCCCATTTCTTCTTCAGAGGTCTTTATTGCGTTGCCGATCGCCTCGTTTACGGCGACGGTGATAAGATCCTCAAGCATCTCGGCATCATCCGGGTCGACCGCCTCGGGCTTAATTTTAATACTCTTTATAAGATGCTTGCCGTCAACGGTGACCTCAACCAAACCGCCGCCTGAAGCCGCGGTATATTCGCGCTGCTCAAGCTCGCTCTGAAGCGCTGCCATCTCCTCCTGCATTTTCTGAGCCTGCTTTAGCATCTGATTCATGTTTCCCGGTCCGCCGGAGTTCGGTATTCTTACTTTCATATCGGTTCTCCTTAATTTATCTCAAAATTTTTCAGTTTATCCGCAAGCGTGGCTAAAGGGTCCTGCTCCTCGGCTTTTCTGACCGCCGTGTAAGGCCCTAATTTATATATTCCGCCGAGCACTGTGCGCGCCGCCGCCCTTATGCTTTCCTTATACGGCCCCCCGCTGTTTATAAGCGAGCGGAACTGGCTGTTGGGCGCGTCGATAAGCAGATACTGTCCCTTTATATATGCTTTTGAATCCTTAAGCACTCCCGCCATTAAGGGCGACGCGGATTTAAGCACGCTCAGCACCTCGCTCCAGTTTTCAACCGGCGTGACGTCGCCGCCGTCTGGCTTTGCTGCCGGCGCCGCCGGTTCTTCCTCGGCATCAGGCTCAGACGTTTCGGGCGGAACCTCCGCGGCTTGTGGCTTAATGCCGTTTTCCGAATTTTCTAAATCCGTGTTAAGCTCGTTTTTTTGCTGCGGATTTGCCGCTGAAGGCTTCGGCGCGTTTTCACCGGAAAATCCCGCAGAGGCGCGCTCAAGCGCCGACACTCTCCTTTCAAGAGAGGCGTAATCCTCGGTAAGCCTCGGATCGCACAGCCGTATCACGGTCATCTCAGTCTCAAAGCGCATACTGCCGCCCTGCGCCGCCGAAGCCGCCTGAAATGCTGAAAGACAGCGCATTATATCCTCTATATCGTAATCCGCCGCCTGCTTTTCAAGCCCGGCAAGCCGTGCCGCAGAGCATACTATCGGGCGGCTGCCGCCCTTTACGGTTTTTATAATCATCAAATCGCGGTAGTGAGAGGCAAGCTCGGAAACAAGTCGCTGCATATCCACCGAGCCGGCGTACAGCCTGTCGATAAGCTTAAGAGCGCCCTCGGTGTTGCGTTCTTTAATAAAGTCCGCCATTTCCGTCAGATAGTCGCTGCCCGCCATGCCGCAGACCCTTTCGACCGTGTGCTCATCTATCTCCCCGCCGCCGCAGGCGCAAAGGTCAAGTATTGAAAGAGCATCCCTCAGACCTCCGTCAGCCGCCGCAGCAATGAGCGACGCCGCCTCCGGAGTGACAGAAAATCCCTCCTGCTGCGCAATGTACCGTATACGCTCGCATATTAGCTCCGGATCTATCCTTCTGAAATCAAAGCGCTGACAGCGGGAAAGTATGGTGGCGGGAAGCCTGCGCACCTCAGTGGTTGCAAGTATAAAAATAACGTGCGGAGGCGGCTCCTCAAGCGTTTTGAGCAGCGCGTTGAAGGCGCTGTCAGAGAGCATATGGACCTCGTCGATTATATAAACGCGGTATTTTGAAGCCGACGGGGCAAATGCCACGCGCTCCCGCAGTTCCCTTATACTGTCAACGCTGTTATTGGAGGCGGCGTCTATTTCGACAATGTCGGTGTTCTCGCCGCCCGCGATTGAAAGACAGCTTTCACATTCAAGGCAGGGATCTCCGACGGCGGGATTCAGGCAGTTTACCGCCTTGGCAAGTATTTTGGCGCAGCTCGTCTTACCGGTTCCCCTTGAGCCGGTAAAAAGATAGGCGTGAACCGTTCTTCCGGCGGAAAGCTCGTTTTTAAGCGTTTCTGTTATATGCTCCTGCCCGACCACATCCGAAAAGGTCTGCGGACGGTATTTTCGGTATAGCGCCTGATAAGCCAAGACTTATCCTCCTTTACAATAAAAAACTTGCGTATTTAAGTGTGCAAATGAGCCGATTTGCTGCGGCGCACGGGACAAACTGCTTAATGCTGCTCGGTTCCCCGCCTGACATGGTTTGCAGCGTTCCGTCGCACAGGACCCGCCCATTCGCACACTTAAATACGCAAACGTATATTTTGACGAAATTATTTTATCATAAATTTAATCTTTTTACAATACCAAAACATAAAATGTTGAAAAAAATTCATAATGTTGATATAATTGCAATGTATAATTGTGAAATGAAAGGTGTGAACGGCTTGAAGGGAATAACCGTCAGGGAGCTATTCGCCCTTACGGATACTCTGGCGGCTCCGCTTTTGGAGAGCGCCGGCTGTCCGTTTGAAATACTGGGCAGAATAAGCGAATATATAAAAAAAACAGGTCCCCGTCTTGATCCCGGCATATATGAACAGAAAGGCGATAATGTCTGGATTGCAAAATCCGCTGTGGTTTCACCGTCGGCAAGCATTTCCGGCCCCTGCATAATAGGCGAGAGGACACAGGTGCGCCACTGCGCGTTTATAAGAGGAAGCGCGCTTGTGGGAAACGACTGTGTCGTAGGCAACTCGACCGAGCTTAAAAACGTGATACTGATAGGATCGGTGCAGGTGCCGCATTACAACTACGTGGGAGATTCGGTGCTGGGCTTTCACTCGCATATGGGCGCGGGGGCTATAACCTCCAACGTCAAGTCAGACAAAAGCCCTGTTGTGATAAAATCCGGCAGTGAAAGACTTGAAACAGGGCTTAAAAAGGTCGGCGCGTTCCTCGGCGACTATGCGGAAATCGGCTGCGGAGCGGTGCTAAATCCCGGAACGGTCATAGGCAAAAACACCAGCGTTTATCCGCTTTCGTTTGTAAGGGGAGTAATTCCCGAGAACAGTATTTACAAAAATTCGGGCGAGGTAGTAACAAAACGCCATGAGTGTTGAAATATGGGATATACTTGACGAAAAGGGCAATCCCACCGGGAAAACCACACTGCGCGGGAGAGGAACGCTCAAATCCGGCGAATATCATCTGGTGGTGCATATATGGATAGTTTCAAGCACCGGAGACTTTCTGGTTCAGCGCCGCGCCGATGATAAAAAACTTATGCCGGGGGAATGGGCAGCCACCGGCGGAGCAGCGGTTTCGGGCGAGGATTCCTTTAACGCCGCAAAACGCGAGCTTTTTGAGGAGCTGGGTATCCGTTCCGACCGCGACAGCCTGAAAAAAATTGCCCGCTTCAAGCGCCGCAATTCTTTGCTGGACGTTTGGGCGATAATCTGCGATGTTCCCGAAAACCGGCTTGTTCTCCAGCGCTCGGAGGTAGCGGAGGCGAAGTGGGTATCGGACGGAACGCTTCGGAATATGATAAAAAACGGAGAGTTTCATAATTACGGGAAAGAATATTTCGACAGTGTTTTTGAAAAAATCAAAAATTACAGAGGAGCCGTTATATGAGTCTTAAAACAGAGGGCGTAAGCTGCGTAAGATGTCACGCGTATCTTTTTCCTGAGGACGATATAGTTTACTGTCCTATATGCGGTGCTCCGCATCACAGGGATTGCTACAATCAGCTCGGTCACTGCGCGCTTGAGACCCTCCACGGAACCGACCGGCAGTACGACCGGGTAAAGGCGGAGGAGGAACGCCGCGCCGCCGAGACCGAAAGCAAGCGTTCAGCCGAGAGCACCGAGGGGCTGATAACCTGTCAGATGTGCCACGAAAAATATGATTTCGCACTGAACGCCTGCCCGAAATGCGGCGCACCGAACGTAGCAAAAGCGGGCGGCAGCTTCGTAAGCTTTGATTTTCTGGGCGGAGTGCCCGCCGACTATGACATCGGCGAGGGAATAACCGCCGACGAGGCAAAGCGCTTTGTCGCGGCTAATACTCCGAGATATATTCCGAAGTTTGCGGTTTTAACCCCCAAAAACCGTCTTTCATGGAACTGGCTGGCGTTTTTCTTCCCCTGCGCATGGATGCTTTCCCGGAAAATGTATAAAAACGGAATTGTGACGGGACTTTTGAACGTCATTGCAAGTCTTTTTTACCTGCCGCTGAGCAGCGCGATTTACAATCTGGGCACAGGCGGCGCGCAGACATATGCCGATGTTTTTAACAATATTTATTCAAATCTTTCAAACATAGGAATAGCGGTTATAATTTTTTCGATGCTGGGCTTTATTCTTAACATAGCAATACGCGTGGTCTCGGCGCTTTTCGGAGACTATATGTATAAAAAATACACCGTTGCGTCAATAAAGAAAATAAGAGCCGAAAGCGAGGATATGGATCAGGATTACCGCAGAATGGGAGGAGTGAATATCTTCCTGTTTATACTGGGCTTTATGGCGGTGCAGTATCTTCCCGCCGTAATTGCCGCATTTATATAACGGAGGAGGGCTTTATGAGTATGGAAAATAAAATTTGTTCTGAATGCGGTACCGAAAACGAAAACGGATATGTTTACTGCAAAAACTGCGGAGCTCCGCTCATCTCTTCGGCGTCGCGGAAATCGGATTCCGGAAATGCGGAAGACAGCCGGCAGACTTCCGCTCAGAGCTCTTACGCGCAGCATTTTGCCGGCGGCGAAAAGTCAGACGGCGCTGATGCCGAAGACTTTAGAAGCGCCGCAGGCGGATTTTACGCATCCGACAGTACGCAGAGCCGGAGCAGCAATACCGGCGGTTCCGCCGCTTCGGACCGCGCCGCGGGCAGCTTTAATGCCGGCGCGCCGGACAGCTCTTACGGGACACAGTATAATGCGGCGCAGGGTCCCTACGGCGCGTATGCAATAGGCGGTATCCCCGCCGACGAGGTCGCAGTTTTTGTTGGCAAAAAAGCGTCTGAGATAATGCCGAAGTTTATAAAGTCTGAGCTTTCCGGCTCAAGAACCTCCTGGTGCTGGCCGACAGCGATACTCGGCTTCTTCTTCGGTCCGATGGGCGCAGCGCTGTGGTTTTTATACCGTAAAATGTATAAAATCGGCGCGCTGCTGCTTGTTATAGGCGCGGCGCTTACCTTCTTTACCGCCGCGCTCTCCTTCAATCCCTCTGCCGCCGATTCCCAAAGCATTCTGGACGCAATAATAGAAGGTGATTCGGACCGTTTGCTCAACGAGCTGTGGAACAACGCGCCCGAAACCGTATTTACCCGCATTGCCAATCTTATAGACGGCGCGACCTCCCTAGCGGTGTGCATACTGACCGGACTTTTCGGCTTTAACGCATATAAAGAGCATTGCGTGCAGTCCATCCGGAATTTCAGAAGCACGGGAATAGACCCGCGCTATTACAGAATTGGACTCGCCTCGCTTGGCGGGGTATCGGGCGGAATGATTGCCGTCGGCATTATTTCAATAATTGTGGTCGGAAACGTTGCGTCTGTCATAACCGCGCTGATGTCCTATATTTAACCGAAGAGAAGAACGGAGAATTTAAAGCTATGACTAAAATTAAAAAAGCCATTATTCCCGCCGCGGGACTGGGTACGCGGGTGCTGCCTGCCTCCAAGGCGCTTCCGAAGGAAATGCTTCCTATTGTGGATAAGCCCGCCATACAGTATATTGTGGAGGAGGCGGTAAATGCCGGAATAACCGATATTCTTATAATTACCAACCGCGGCAAAGGAGTAATAGAGGACCATTTTGACCACTCAATAGAGCTTGAGAAAATGCTCGAAAAACGCGGCAGTACAGAAATGCTTAAAACGCTTGACGATGTTGCCAATCTCGCAAATATTTATTATATCCGTCAAAAGGTCACAAGAGGACTGGGTGACGCGGTGCTTCGCGCCAAGGAATTTGTGGGAGATGAGCCGTTTGCGGTTCTTTACGGAGACGACGTTATAATAGGCGAGCCTCCTGCGATAGGCGAGCTTTGCGAAGCGTATGAAAAATACGGTAAAAGCGTTGTCGGCATAAAAGAAGTGTCAGATGAGTTTATAGTAAAATACAGCTCGCTTAAAGTTGAAAAGCTTGACGATAAAAACTACGCCGTCAGCGATATGATAGAAAAACCGACGCTCAAGACCAAATTTTCAAATTACTCAATTCTCGGTCGCTGCGTGCTGGACAATGAGATCTTCAGCATACTCGAGAATACGCCTATCGGCGTGGGCGGCGAACTTCAGCTTACCGACGCTATGCGCGGGCTTGCGCTTAAATACGGCATGATAGGCGTGGATTTCAGCGGCATACGCTACGATATGGGCAATAAATTCGGAATACTGAAAGCCAATATTGAGGTTGGTCTTAATCATCCGGAAATTAAGGAGCAGTTAAGAAAATATATTAAGGAGCTTGCTAAAATACTGTGAACTATACCTCACTTCTTTTAGATTTAGACAACACCCTGCTTGATTTTACGATGGCGGAGGCACACGCAATAAGAAAGGTGCTCAAGCTTAACGGTCTGCCGTATGACGATAAAACGGTAAAAACCTATTCGGATATAAACAAATCGTTCTGGGAAAGCTTTGAGCGCGGCGAGATACCTAAAGCCACTATTTTTACGGGACGCTTTGAAAAGCTGCTTGAGGTTCTCGGACGTCAGGGAGACCCGAAAAACCTTTCGGAAGAATACGGCGACTACCTTGCGGAGGGCTATTTTACCGTGGACGGCGCGTTCGATATACTTGATTACCTGCGCAGCAGAGACTATAAGCTTTACGCCGCCACCAACGGCCGCTCCGCAACTCAGTACCGCCGGCTTGAGGGCTCCGGTCTTTATAAATATTTTGACATGGTATTCGTATCGGAGGATGCGGGGTATCAGAAGCCGGATAAAGCATATTATGATTATGTAATATCCAAAATCCCCGAAAAAAACCGGGCTAAAATGCTGATTGTTGGCGACAGCCAAAGCTCCGATATTTTAGGCGGGATAAATTCCGGTATCGATGTTTGCTGGTACAACCCCAACGGTGAAAAAGCTGTTTATCCGTCAAGGTATGAAATTTCAAGACTTGCGGAATTAAAGGAAATATTATAAATACTAAAAAACCCCTGTTCCGTTTTTCGGAGCAGGGATTTTGCGTAATATTGTAACGATGAATTAAATGCTGTTTTTAATGAATAAAAGACAAACAAGCAGCGCGGCGGCGGAAGCAGCTGTGGAAATCATAAGAAATATCAATGAGAGCCTGCGGCTGTTTGAGCAATCGGTAAATTTTTTCTTTTTTACCGCAGGGCATTTCTGAATAAGAAACTCTTTTACGGCTTGCGGGTCTGCATTCAGGGAATTTTTATCTACTGCCAGATACAAATTGAACTGCAAACGCAGCAGAATAAGATTTCCTGTTTCAAATAAACCGCTTATCTGGTAATAAAAAAATTTCTTTTCATTCTTGCTGAATGTTGAAAGAATCTTATCCTCAAAAAGCTCTGTTGTGGTCTTGGCATCGTTTCCGTATGAAAACAGACTCCTTTTATAACTGAGCTGTACTCCCTTTTTTATCCTGAAATACATTATATACATTAAGAAAGTGATTATTACAGAGTAGCCTGCCGCGGTATTATAATTTCCGACAATTATGTTAAAAAGGGAGAAAAGAATATTAAGAACGGTAAAAATAATTATAAATATTTTTGCTTTGATGTACGATACCGCGGAAAACTCGGAAAAGAAATCCCCGTTCATAGCGTATTCACAGGAATAAAGCGGTAATCCGATTTCTTCCGGTGTTTCGGCGGCGTCAAGTTCGGGAGCGTTTCCGTTCATTTTAAAGCCTTCTTTCGGTCAAAAGTGGTTAGTTAACGCAGGGATGTTGCGGAAGTCAGTGTAGATTTCCCGCCGGTTCTATATGATGTCATACACCTCTACCGCACCGCTTTTGTGGTAAAGGGACGGTGTCACCCTCAGCGAATAACCCCGCCCGTTTTCGGAGGTCCATTCCACCGGTCTGCGGTGAGGCAGAGCGCAGGTCCCGAGCAGCATCATAATAGCGCCCCCGTGCATTATTACGGAGGACTCTCTAACGCCGTCGTTTGCCATATCGATTACAATTTTATTGAGACCTATGCAAAGCCGCTTAATAAAAGCGGTATTGTCCTCTCCGCCCGGCGGTGCGGATAGCCTGCCCGATGTCCATGGCTTAAAGCTCGGGTCGCTTTCAAGCTCGGCGGCGGTTTTCCTCTCAAAGGAGCCGAAATCGTATTCCCTCAGATCCTCAACCGGTATTATTTCCTTGTCGGGATAAATCACCGCTCCGGTCTGGCGGCAGCGCAGCATCGGGCTTGAATAAAGACGCTCTATCTCGGGATATTCTATATCGTCTCTCAGCAGCCGCAGCTCGTTAAGCCCCTCGGGGGACAGCGGCAGGTCTGTTCTGCAGCCTATGTACTGCCCCAGATAATTGGCGTCGGTCGCACCGTGACGGATGAGATGTATTTTTAGTGTTATCATGTGCAATTCTCCAAAAGCTCTGTAATAATACTGTTTGAAACCAGCATACCCTTATCGGTAAGGCTGATTTTTTTATCCGTGACTCTGAGCAGCCCCGCCTCTTTAAGCGGAAGCGCAGCTTTTACCATATTCTCGGATGAAATGCCGAAACGGCGGCGCATCACTTCAAAGCACAGCCCCTCCGCAAGCCGCAGGCGGAGCATAATGTATTCCTCAGTGCCGCCTCCGCCGCCGTCCTGAACGGGTAAAACACCCGCCTTAAAGGCTTTAATATCACGCGGATAATAAAACCTTTTGCCGTCTATAAATGAATGTGCGGAAGGTCCGATTCCGAGATACTCCTCACAGCGCCAGTATTTCAGGTTATGCCGGCTTTCCCTGCCCGGAAGGCAGAAATTTGAAATTTCATAATGTTCGTATCCGGCGCTTTCAAGCCGGCGGCACATATAAAGATACTGCTCCGCCGTTTCATCGTCTTCGGGCAGGTTGATGATGCCGCGTTTATTATATAAAAGCGTATTTTCCTCAAGCTTTAAAATATAGGCTGAAATATGCTCAGGCTGTGCCGAAAGTATGAAATCAAGGCTTTTTTCAAGCGTTTTTACACTTGAATCCGGAAGTCCGATCATCAAATCGAGCGATATGTTGTCAAAGCCGTACCGCCTTGCCGTCCTTACCGCCGCCAGTGTGTCCGCCGCGGTATGACTGCGCCCTAAAAGCGCAAGCTCGCTGTCATTGCCGCTCTGTGCACCTATCGAAAGGCGGTTTATCCCTGCCGTCACCGCGGCAGAAAGCGCTTCGCTTACATTCGGCGCGGGGTTAAGCTCCATAGTAACCTCTGCGCCGTCATCAAGCAAAAAGGCGGTGCGCGCCGCGTCAAGCAAGGGAACAAGCCTGTCCTCTAAAAGCGAGGGCGTACCTCCGCCCAAATATACCGTGTCAACACAGGGGCGGCAAAGCCTGCCGCCCCATTTCATAATCTCTTCGGAAAGTCTTTCAGTGTAGGCTTCAATCGCTTTTTCCTCCGCGGTGCCGGAATAGAAATCGCAGTAGGCGCATTTTTTTATGCAGAAAGGAATATGCAGATAAAGCCCTAAGCCCGCCGCAACGTCAGTCAAGTATTTCACCTATGCAGCTGCCCGGTACAGACGCTGCGTTTGCCTCATCGGTGTCAATATGCATAGCAAGGCTGTACTTTTCGCTTACTCTCGCCACAACGTCTCCGAAAATAAGTGAGCGTCCCTCGGTCGGAATTTTTACGCTTACTATCTGCTTGTCCTTTATACCGTATTTCTCAGCATCCTCAGGCGTCATGTGTATGTGACGCTTTGCGGCGATAACGCCTTCCTTAAGCTCAAGCTCTCCCGCGGGACCTATAAGCCTGCAGGCGCCCGATTCCTTTACGTCGCCTGATTCCCTTATGGGAGCGGTAACGCCTATTGCACGTGCGTCGGTAAGCGAAAGCTCAACCTGGTTTTCCTTTCTTGTAGGTCCTAAGATTGAGGCCTTAAGCTGGGATTTCGGTCCCACTACCGTAACCTTTTCCTCGCAGGCAAACTGACCCGGCTGGGAAAGATTTTTTTTCGGAGTAAGCTTATGACCCTTGCCGAAAAGTATCTCAAGAGCCTCGTCAGTTACATGCACGTGACGTGCGGAAATTTCAACCAATACTTCTTTTGTCATTGTAATGACTCCTTTATATTTTCTATATATTGATTTTACCATATTTTATACGGTTTTCAAGGGGCTGAGGCAAAAAAACAGCCGCCGGCTGAAAGCCGGTCGGCTGCTAAGCTTAAAAATTAGCCGTTGATCTTGGTAACAACGCCCGAACCTACGGTTCTGCCGCCCTCACGGATAGCGAAACGAAGACCCTCTTCAATAGCGATAGGAGTGATAAGCTCAACATCCATCTCTACGTTGTCACCGGGCATGCACATCTCAGTGCCCTCGGGCAGGGAGATAACACCGGTAACGTCGGTGGTTCTGAAATAGAACTGCGGACGGTAATTGTTAAAGAACGGAGTATGACGGCCGCCCTCTTCCTTAGTAAGAACGTAAACCTGTCCGTGGAACTTTGTGTGCGGATTGATTGAGCCGGGTTTGCAGAGAACCTGTCCGCGCTCAACCTCGTCACGACCTACGCCGCGGAGAAGTGCGCCGACATTGTCGCCCGCCTCGCAGTAATCAAGAGTCTTGCGGAACATTTCCATGCTGGTTACAACGGTCTTCTTTCTTTCTTCCGTGAGACCGATGATCTCAACCTCATCGCCTGCATTGAGCTGACCGCGCTCAACACGACCGGTAACAACGGTACCGCGTCCCGAAATGGTCATAACGTCCTCGATAGGCATAAGGAACGGAAGGTCTGACTTACGATCAGGAGTCGGGATATAGCTGTCAACAGCGTCCATAAGCTCTTTGATCGGAGCATATTCAGGAGCGTTGGGATCGGTTGAGGTGCTCTCAAGAGCAACAAGAGCAGAACCCTTGATGATCGGGGTGTCGTCGCCCGGGAATTCATACTTGTCAAGAGTCTCGCGGATTTCCATCTCAACGAGCTCGAGAAGCTCTTCATCGTCAACCTGGTCGCACTTGTTCATGAATACAACAATGTACGGAACGCCAACCTGACGGGCAAGGAGAAGGTGCTCCTTGGTCTGAGCCATCGGGCCGTCGGTAGCAGCTATAACGAGGATAGCGCCGTCCATCTGAGCAGCACCGGTGATCATGTTCTTAACATAGTCGGCATGTCCGGGGCAGTCAACGTGAGCATAGTGACGTTTCTCGGTCTCATACTCAACGTGAGCGGTGTTGATGGTGATGCCGCGCTCTCTTTCCTCGGGAGCCTTATCGATCATGTCGTAAGCCATGAACTCGGCTTTGCCCTGCATTCCCAGAGTCTTGGTGATAGCAGCGGTCAAAGTGGTCTTGCCATGGTCAACGTGACCAATAGTACCAATGTTAATATGGGGCTTAGTTCTTTCGAATTTAGCTTTAGCCATTATTTTTTCCTCCTATATAATGTGATAAACGCACAAAGCAACGGCTACGTCATATATTGTATCAATTTATCGGCAAAAAAGCAATACTTTCCCCTGAAAATAAAAGGCTTTTTTCACCACGACAGACAATTGAGAACGGCGCAACCGTGCTGTTTTGCGTTACATAAAAGATCAGGAAATTACTCGTGTTTGTTCCGGGTGTTCATGATGCCCTCGGCAATAGACTTGGGAACCTCGATATAGTGGGAAGGCTCCATAGAGTACTGACCACGGCCTTGAGTTTTGGAACGCAGGTCGGTAGCGTAGCCGAACATCTCGGACAGAGGAACAAAAGCGTTAATCTGCTGTGCACCGGGACGATGCTCCATACCCTGGATCTGGCCACGGCGGGAGTTCAGGTCGCCGATAACGTCGCCCATATAGTCCTCAGGAACAATAACAGCAACCTTCATGATGGGCTCGAGGATCACAGGGCCAGCCTTCTTCATAGCCTCTTTGAATGCCATAGAACCGGCAATCTTAAAGGCCATTTCAGAGGAGTCAACCTCATGGAAGGAGCCATCATACAGGGTAACCTTTACGTCAACAACCGGATAACCGGCCAGTACGCCAGACTGCATAGCACCCTGAATACCTTGGTTGACAGGCTCGATATATTCCTTGGGAATCGCGCCACCGACGATCTTGTTGATAAACTCGTACCCCTTGCCGCTCTCGTTGGGCTCCAGAATGATCTTAACGTGACCATACTGACCTTTACCACCGGACTGACGGGCATACTTCATATCTACATCGGCAGTGCCGCGGACGGTTTCCTTATAAGCAACCTGAGGTGCACCAACATTGGCCTCTACCTTAAACTCACGGAGCAGACGGTCAACGATGATCTCCAGATGCAGCTCGCCCATACCGGCAATGATGGTTTGTCCGGTCTCCTCGTCGGTGTAGGTTCTGAAGGTGGGGTCTTCCTCAGCCAGCTTGGCAAGGCCGATACCCATCTTCTCCTGACCGGCTTTGGTCTTGGGCTCGATAGCAACGCGGATAACGGGTTCCGGGAACTCCATGGATTCCAGGATGATGGGATGTTTCTCATCACACAGGGTATCACCAGTGGTGGTATTCTTCAGGCCGACAGCGGCAGCGATATCACCCGCATAGCAGGTCTCAATATCCTGACGGTGGTTGGCATGCATCTGAAGGATACGACCGATTCTCTCGTTGTTATCCTTGTTAGCATTGTAAACGGTAGTACCGGCGTTGATGGTACCGGAATATACGCGGAAGAAGCACAGCTTACCAACATAGGGGTCGGTAGCAATCTTGAAGGCAAGAGCTGCAAAGGGCTCATTGTCATCGGAGGGTCTCTCCTCTTCCTCCTGGGTATCAGGGTTGATACCTTTGATGTGGGGGATATCAGTAGGAGCGGGCATATAGTCTACAACCGCATCCAGCAGCTTCTGTACGCCCTTATTGCGGTAAGAGGTTCCGCAGATAACAGGAACCATCTTGTTGTCGATGGTGGACTGACGGATAACCCGTTTGATCTCCTCGACGGTGATCTCCTCACCCTCCAGGTACTTCATCATGAGCTCCTCGTCCTGCTCAGCAACATGCTCCAGCAGCTCGCCGCGGTATTTCTCCGCCAGCTCTCTCATGT
>CALWUZ010000052.1 GCA_944384845.1 uncultured Clostridia bacterium | reverse complement strand
ATTTCACGCTGTTTTATGATTGTCTGAACGGACCAAAAGATAAAACTGCGGAAGACTTGAAGCAGTATATAAATCTGCCTGTTTTAATTTATAATAGATTTTCTCTGAAGATACCGGCCCGTTATTTGCATTTTTACGATTTTTTCTGTTTTAAGCCTCAAACCCTTGTCTTTTTCCGGCTGCTTTGATATAATATATTTGTATGGTCGAATTTTGTAAAATACGGCTAAACCGGCACGGCAGACCAAGTATTCCGCCGCGCCACCGAAAGGAGTACATATATGAACTATTCAAAAGAAGTAGAAAACATGTGTCCCTTAATCAAGGGAGCATACCACGGTCCTGCTCCTATTCCGGAGGAGGGCAAATGGGTTCAGGCTAAAGAAATCAAGGATATTTCCGGTCTTACCCACGGTATCGGCTGGTGCGCTCCGCAGCAGGGCACCTGCAAGCTTACCCTCAACGTAAAGGACGGCATTATCGAAGAGGCGCTTGTCGAAACTATAGGATGTTCCGGAATGACGCATTCCGCCGCCATGGCTTCCGAAATCCTTGTCGGAAAGACCATTCTTGAGGCGCTCAATACCGACCTCGTCTGCGACGCTATCAACACCGCCATGCGCGAGCTGTTCCTTCAGATCGTTTACGGACGCACTCAGACCGCTTTTTCCGAGGGCGGACTGCCTATCGGAGCGGGACTCGAGGATCTCGGAAAGGGTCTGCGTTCACAGTGCGGAACCACATACGCCACAAAGCTTAAGGGGCCGCGCTATCTTGAGCTTGCCGAAGGCTATATTACCAAAATTGCCGTTGACGGCGACGGCGCCATAATCGGCTATACGTTTGTTCACCTCGGAAAAATGATGGACATGATTAAAAAGGGAATGGACGCTAACGAGGCCTTGAAAAAGGCAAGCGGCCAGTACGGACGTGTTGATGACGCTGCCAAGCTTATCGACCCGCGCGAAGAATAAGAGGGAGGTAAACTTACAATGGCTTTATTTGAAAGTTATGAAAGAAGAATAGAACAAATCAACGCCGAGCTTGCTAAGCACGGAATTTCTTCGATTGAAGAGGCAAAGGAGATTTGCGGCAAAGCCGGAGTGGACGCTTACGGCATCGTAAAGGGAATACAGCCAATTTGCTTTGAAAACGCCTGCTGGGCTTATATCGTCGGCTGCGCCATAGCTATTAAGGACGGCGTGAAAAGCGCGGCTGAGGCCGCGGAGAAAATCGGACTCGGACTCCAGTCCTTCTGTATCCCCGGCTCGGTTGCGGACGACAGAAAGGTCGGACTCGGTCACGGAAATCTCGGAGCAATGCTTCTGCGCGACGAAACCAAGTGCTTTGCGTTTTTAGCAGGTCATGAGTCCTTTGCCGCCGCGGAAGGCGCCATCGGTCTTGCAAACAGCGCCAACAAAGCGCGCAAGGAGCCGCTGCGCGTAATTCTCAACGGTCTCGGAAAGGATGCAGCCAAGATAATTTCCAGAATCAACGGCTTCACCTATGTTCAGACTCAGTTTGACTATTATACCGGCAAGCTCAACATAGTTGAGGAAATTGCCTATTCAAAGGGTGAGCGCGCCAAGGTGCGCTGCTACGGAGCGGACGACGTACGCGAGGGCGTCGCAATTATGCATCATGAAAAGGTAGACGTTTCCATTACCGGAAACTCCACCAATCCGACCCGCTTCCAGCACCCCGTTGCGGGCACCTATAAGAAAGAGTGCATCGAGCAGGGCAAAAAATATTTCTCGGTGGCTTCGGGCGGCGGTACGGGACGTACCCTCCATCCGGACAATATGGCTGCCGGTCCCGCTTCCTATGGTATGACCGATACTATGGGCCGCATGCATTCCGACGCTCAGTTCGCCGGCTCATCCTCAGTTCCCGCGCACGTTGAAATGATGGGTCTTATCGGTGCAGGAAACAACCCGATGGTCGGTATGACGGTTGCCTGCGCAGTCGCGGTAAACGAAGCGCTCAACAAATAGACTATACGCTTTTTTAAAAAAGCCTGCAAAAAGGACAGACGAGATTTCCCGCCTGTCCTTTTTATATATAAAAAAACCGCCCTGGAGGCGGTTTTAGTTTGCTTAATTTTTCCGATGCGCCCGCTGAAGTTCCGCGGACACTGTTTTACATAAACTGCGGCTTTAATAAAAAGCGCTGACAGCGACAAAACAAAGATGTCATTAAGCCTTAACCTTATTGTAGCGTGTAACCAAAGCGGATTTTTTCCTTGCCGCGTTATTCTTATGAATAATGCCTTTAACGGCGGCCTGATCTATCTTCCTGACAGCGGCTGTTACAGCCTCTGCCATATTTTCAGACTTAGCGTCTATAGCGGCGTCGGCTTTTTTTACAGCGGTTCTGAGCGCTGAACGGTAAGACTTATTGCGCTCATAATTGGCTTTGCTGACCAAAACACGCTTTTTAGCAGATTTAATATTCGGCATCATGACACCTCCTAAATACTTTTCTCACAGTACAAATTATAATACCACAAAAGCTCGCAAAATGCAACACTTTTTTATTATTTGCTTTAATTTAAAGCTTTCCTTAAAGCAGGAAGCAATCTGATTTTAATCTTCGCAGCATTCATCCCTTTTGGGGAGCGGCTGAGGTTTCGGGACCTCTTTAGTATCGTCTCCGAGTCCGGTGGTCTCAGTAAATATCGCGTTTTTGGAAACAACGCTTACCGCGTCGGTCGGAATTATCAGCTTTGCCGCCGTTCCGTTTGCCATATTTACAAGCGCCTCATAGCGCTTGATTTCCAGCACCGCGGCGTCCGCTCCCGCCTCCTTGATCGCACGGATACCGTCGGCCTCCGCTTTTTTATTTAGATATATAGCCTTTGCCTCACCCTCGGCTCTTGCGATCCGGGCGTCGCGCTCGCCCTCGGCGGCTAAAATCATAGCCTGCTTATCGCCCTCCGCTCTTGTTATGGCGGCGGCCTTATGCCCCTCCGCCTGAAGAAGAGTTTCACGGCGCTCGCGCTCAGCTTTCATCTGCTTTTCCATAGCATTCTGAATTTCAGCGGGCGGAATTATATTTTTAAGCTCAACGCGGTTAACCTTCATTCCCCATTTATCGGTGGCCTCATCAAGTATCGAGGTCATTTTCGCATTGATTGTATCGCGCGAGGTAAGGGTGCCGTCAAGCTCAAGCTCACCGACAATATTGCGCAGCGTCGTGGCGGTAAGATTTTCAAGCGCGCTTATGGGATTGACCGCGCCGTATGTATACATCCTCGCGTCGAAAATCATAAAATAAACCACCGTGTCGATCTGCATGGTGACGTTATCCTTTGTAATGACGGGCTGCGGCGGCGAGTCTATAACCTGCTCCTTGAGGGTTATCTTTTTAGCTATTTTTTCAATCAGCGGAATTTTAATATGCAGTCCCGCTCCCCAGGTGGTTTTGTATTTCCCCAGAAATTCTATTACATATTCCGTCGCCTGCGGCACTATTCTCACATTAGCGAAAAACAGCACTAAAATCAAAGCCGCAATTATAATAAGCCATATCTCCATATATCATTCCCCTTAAAAACATATTATTTTCTGACCAAAACCGGCAGCAGCTTCCTGCTCTTGGAAAATACCGGCAGAAAATTCTCAACCGAAGAGAGAAAGTGCTTATCCTCCTCAAGCATTTTTCGGACGGCGGCTAAAACCTCCTCATCGCTGTATGCCGCCGCACAGATAAGCGCAACAAGAGTATTTACCGTGTCCCTGTCGCCCTTGACATACATATCATCAAGCAAGTCGAAAAGCTTTTTCATCTGCTTTTTATTGCCCGACTTCAGAACGCCCTTAAGCTGGGGCACGAGAAATTCGCCGAAAAAGTTAAGATAAAGAAAATTCCCGTTCTGCGCGATATGGTTCTTATATTCGTCCTTAAGCACGGGAAAAAAGTCAAGCATTTTTTTGGTAAAGCCGGTGACAGTAATGCTTCCGCCCTTGGAAACGGAGGGCAGCTCTATATCATTGCCGGACGCCGAACGCCTGATCTTAATTCCCATATTTTTACGCAGTGAGCCGATAAAATCCACGCCTACCGACGCCGCGTCCTTTGCGTTTTGGGAATCGTCGAAAAGCCAGGCGTTGATTTCCGAATATTCGCCTGTAACGCCCTCTTCAATATCCGCCGCGGAAAGAGTGTACATCTGACGCGGCTCGTCATATTCAATCTTAATCGATTTTCTGTCATTTTTAAAGCTGCCGTCTTTTTGCGGGACGAACGACTGCTCATCTAAAAACGGCTGCATCTCAGCGATTACTCTGTCATAATATCTGTTATCCAATATATTCACATCCAAAAATAATATTACAGCACCATTATACATTATTTTGAAGCATTTGTCATCAAAAATTTATTGCAAGAAATAAATTAATACAGTATAATGTTCTTATATTTCAGAATCAGGAGCAGGCGAATGAACTTATCCGACATTGGCACCGTCCGGTCGCTGCTTGAAGCAAACGGCTTTTCCTTTAAAAAATCACTGGGACAGAATTTTCTTATAAATCCGAAGGTATGCCCCGCCATGGCAAAAGCCGCCTGCGGCGGAAAAACCGGAGTTTTGGAAATAGGTCCCGGCATAGGCGTCCTCACCGCCGAGCTTTCAAAAAAAGCTGAAAAAGTAATATCGGTCGAGCTTGACAGGCGGCTTGAGAAAATACTTCCGAAGGCTCTTTCGGACTGCCGGAACGTGGAAATAATATACGGCGACATTATGAAAATGGATATAAGAAAGCTGATTTCCGAAAAGCTTTCAGACTGTGAAACCGTGGCGGTCTGCGCCAATCTTCCCTATTACATAACCTCGCCGCTTCTGATGCTGCTGCTTGAAAGCAGGCTTCCGATTGACAACATCACCGTTATGGTGCAGAAGGAGGCGGCGGAGCGGCTCTGCGCAAGGGTCGGGACAAGGCAGGCGGGAGCGGTCAGCGCCGCGGTCAGATACTATTCGGAACCTGAAATTCTGTTCGGCGTAAGCCGTGAAAGCTTTGTTCCCCGGCCAAAGGTTGACTCGGCGGTTATAAAGCTTAAAATAAGAAAAATTCCGCCGGTAAGGGTTGAAGACGAGAAAAGCTTTTTCCGCTTGATAAAATCATGTTTCGCCCAGCGGCGAAAGACCCTTGTAAACACCGTTTCAAACACAGCGGGAATCGAAAAGGAAAGCATAAAAAAGGCGCTGTCTGAGCTTGGCATTGCGGAAAACATACGGGGCGAGCAGCTCGGTCTTGAGGAATTAGCAGTACTGTCAAATCTGCTTTATAAGAGAAAGGATTAATTATGCGGCTTAAAACTTTGGAAGACTTAAGCGTCGAAATACTCGATTTCGAGGAAAAGGAAGACGAAAGATATAAAACAGTCTACGAGGAGCTTGCCTGTCAGAGCAATATGACGGAGGACGAGCAAAAAGAGCTTACTAAGCGGGTCACCGGGGAAATAAATATGCTGGAAAAGGCGTCCTCCCAGCTGCGCAAGGCGCATCTTGCCGCGGCAAGGCAGGCCGACGAGCTTAAAACCCGGTTAAACGAGGGCAAGGAAAGTGAAAAACGGAAGTATCTGCTGCGCCGCGCTCCCGCAAACTCGGTAATTGACTATGAGGAAAGCAGGCAGAAAAATTTCGCAGCGGGAATAAATTTTTACAAAATAGCCCTGATATGTATTTCCGGAAGCTTTGCCGGAGTTATAATCGAAATGATATGGTGCCTGCTGAGAAACGGTTATATCGAAAGCCGGGCTGGCCTGGTTTACGGTCCCTTTAATCTGCTTTACGGTGTCGGGGCCGCGGCAATGACCCTTATACTATACAGATACAGAAACCGCAGCGCATCCATATCCCTTGTCGGCGGAATGATTGTGGGAAGCGTTATCGAGTATGTGCTGTCGTGGGCGCAGGAGGCTCTGTTCGGCTCCACCTCCTGGGATTACAGCGAAATACCCTTTAACCTTAACGGGAGAATATGTCTTTTATACTCTTTTTTCTGGGGAATGCTCGGAGTTATGTGGATAAAAAGCATTTATCCGCGCATTGCAAAGCTTATACTTAAAATTCCCAACAAGGCGGGAAAAATCATTACCTGGGTGCTTACCGCCTTTATGATTTTTAACGCGGTTATGAGCTTCGGGGCGGTATGGCGCTGGTCGGAGCGGGTACATGGAGAACCCGCCGGCTCAGTCATCGACGAATTTTTTGACGACCGCTTTCCCGATTCGCGTATGGAGCGGATTTACGCAAATATGGAATTCGGCAACTGAAACTGCCCGAAGCGCGTTTACCTCATCAACCGAAAACACGGCGTATTATTTAGCAGCAACCAAATAATACGCCGTGTTTTTTATTCGGAAAAATCAAATCTTGCCGGTCGAACCGAAGCCGCCGCCCCCGCGGTCGGTATCGGAAAGCTCGCCGCACTCGCAGAACTCCGCCTTAAGAAACGGGGTTATAACAAGCTGGGCTATTCTTTCGCCGTCGGCAATTTCCTGTTTTTCGCCGGAATGATTGTGAAGCGAAACCATAACCTCGCCGCGGTAATCGCTGTCGATCACCCCGACCTTATTGGCGGGGGCAAGTCCCCTTTTGGTGGCTATTCCGCTCCTTGCGTATACAAGACCAGCATAGCCCTCGGGTATTTCTACCGCAAGCCCGGTATGTATCATTTTGGTCTCCCCCGGAGCGAAAACCACTTTTACGCCGCCGGTCAGAGCGTATAAATCCGCGCCGGCGGCAAACTCGGAGCCGTATACAGGCTCGTGAGCGTTTTTATCAAGCTTTTTAAAATTCACCTTCATTTAATATTCTCCCCACTGTGTTCGGTAATAAAAACCCCGCGGGCGGCAGACCCGCGCGGCTGTTATTTATATATATCCCCGCTGCCCATCTCGCGCCTCCATACGCCCTCAAGCAGAACAGCACTGCCGCTTTCAAGCGATTTTCCGACGTCAATTATCCTCTGATTGGAGGAGCCGCGGAAAATGAGATCGGCGCTTTTAAGCTCTTCGACAAATCTTCCGTCAACCAGCACGTCGATTAAGGCCAGCAGCCTTTCGGCGGTAACGTCACCTGTAAGCTCTTCATAAACAAAGCCGGTGTAGCACCATACATTTTTTTCGGGATGCCTCTTCCGCGCCTTTTCAAGCAGCGAGATAAGTCTGCCGCGGTTTTCAGGCTCAAACGGCTCGCCCCCCAAAAGCGAAAGACCGGTTATATAGCTTTTGTCCAGCTCGGTCAATATCTCTTTCTCGGTTTCGCTTGTAAACGGCCTGCCGTAATCAAAATCCCACGCTTCGCGGTTAAAACAGTTTCTGCAATGATGGCGGCACCCGCTTACAAAAAGCGAAACGCGCACCCCCGGACCGTTTGCTATATCAAATTTCTTCAGTGCGGCATAATTCATGCTTTTCACCTGCACCGAAAATAAAAATCCCCGTTTAAAAGCAAAACGGGGATTTCACAATTAAAGGTGCAATACCCTTTCCTTAATTTCCTGAGTTCTTCCCTGATTCCAGAACTGCGTGCCTATGTAGCCGCAGGTCCTGCGGGCGACGTTCATCTTATCCTGGTCGGTGTTGCCGCACTCAGGACAGCACCAGATAAGCTTTCCGTCATCGTTTTCCTTTATCTCTATCTCGCCGTCATAGCCGCAGACCTGACAATAGTCGCTCTTGGTATTAAGCTCGGCATACATGATATTATCATAAATAAACTGCATAACCGAAAGCACCGCGTCGATATTATTCTGCATATTCGGCACTTCCACGTATGAAATCGCTCCACCCGGAGAAAGCGCCTGGAATTTTGCCTCAAGCGCCAGCTTGTCAAA
>CALWUZ010000051.1 GCA_944384845.1 uncultured Clostridia bacterium | reverse complement strand
CAACCCAAAACGGCAAAATCTCATCATTTATAATGCCACTAACTTCGCGATACTTCTTTATTAATCCAGGCGTAAATAATTTGCACATTCTTTCATGAGCATTGCCGCGACCCGCACTGGGGTCTTTATCTTCAACCCAACCGTCTTGCCTTTTTATCTCTCCGAAAAGAGTTTTTCCTGTCCTTTTGTTTTTTATCGAAAAGTCAGGCGAAACACCCCAACCTCGCCGCTTGGCGTTTTCCATTGTTGCGGTGTCGGGACAATAGATTTGCGACAATGTTTCTTCGCTTAACTCAACATTTTCATAAATATGTTTCAAATCGGTTGGATGTTCATTTATAATATATTCAGTTCCAACAAATGCCTTTTTGAAGGCTTTTATAAGGTTTTTCTCTGCAATACCAGACAGACCGCTCGGACCGGACTCCGTTTGCCAGTTTCCTCTGTTGCTTAATTCAGTTTTTGCCATTATTTACACCTCATATTCCTTTAAACAGCTCTTCAAGAGGAACTTCCAATCCTTTTGCGATTTTTTCTATGTTTACGATGGAAATATTACGTTTCCCATTTTCAACAGAAGCATAATAGGTTCTGTCCATTTCAATAGACAAAGCAAATTTTTCTTGGCTAATCCCTTTGCTCAATCTGATTTGTTTGATGCGATTTCCGAATTTAGTGGTAATCATAATCGTACCTCCCTCGACAATATTCTACAATTATGTTGCGAATAAGGCAACGGACTATAAGCAACATTAGTATTGACTTTCAATTTGAAATGATATATAATCAAAACAACATATAAAATGAGGTTTGCTTATGAATACTGAACAAAAAAATATTACTGCCTATTCGTTGTATAATGTTCAAGCAAAACAACGAACAAAGGTTAATCCATTGGAAAATATATATCCAGAATTACCCGACAAAAAATATCAGATCATATATGCAGATCCGCCTTGGGATTATGGTGGAAAAATGCAATACGATAAAACAACTATCAAAGATGAAAATGTGGGCTTTGAAAAGAAAATTTTCATAAGTTCGGCAACATTTAAATATCCAACCGTTAAATTAAAACAGCTTAAAGAATTAGATATTGCTTCAATTTCTGCGGACGATTGTTTGTTGTTTATGTGGACTACTGGTCCGCAGATGGAAAACGCCATTAAACTTGGCACTGCTTGGGGGTTTGAATATAAAACTATTGCATTTGTTTGGGATAAAATGGTACACAATCCTGGAAGATACACATTAAGCCAAACAGAATTTGTTTTGGCTTTCAAAAAGGGAAAATTTCCACAACCACGAGGCGCACGAAACATAAGGCAAATGGTACGGGTGCATCGTGGTGAACATAGCGTTAAACCAACTGAAGTGATTGATGGAATTACAAAAATGTTCCCAGAACAAGAAAAAATAGAATTGTTTGCAAGAAACAACTATATTGGTTGGGACAACTGGGGGCTTGAAATTCCAGATAGTAAAGTCGACATAAAAGCAGGTATATAGTCAGTAAATCATTATACTTACAAATAGAAAGAGAAGATTCGTTTATCACGAATCTTCTCTTTCTGTCGTTAGTGGGTTTGGGCTACCGTCCAACTGTATTTGTACTTACAAATGCGATGCTGGTTCTTCTTCACAAGAATTGAAACGGTTTTCAAATTCTTCTTTAAGAACAACTGACAAATGACTGCCTGAGCTTTTAAATGCTGAATGACTGAAACAGTTTTGCGATGACAGGCGCCAATTCCTTGACGGAGGTTTTCGTTGTGTTGATACAAAGATCAAAATTCATCTTGTCGCCCCACGGATGACCGGTATAAAATTCATAATACTTGGCTCGTTTTTTGTCAATACCTGAAATTTTCTGCCTCAGCTCTTTTTCATTGAGCGTTTCCGACTCCGAGCCCTTTTCACGGCAGCGTTTGATTTTGCTTTCCATATCCGAATAAACAAAAATACGGAACGGGTTATAATCATTCAAAATATAGTCGGCGCAGCGTCCGACGATTACACAGTCGGATTTAGAAGCCATTTCCGCAATGATGCGTGCCTGCTCTTTATATATATTCATAGTCTGCTCAAACGCCGGGTTGCCCAAAGCATAAAAGCTTTGTCCGATATGGATGGGGAACGAAAAAGAGGGGCGGTGCTCCACGATTGCCTGCACGTACTGTTCAGACAGAAATGTCCGCTTAGAAAGCTCGCTGATGATTTCCTGATCGTAATAAGCAAATCCTAGTTCTTCCGACAGCCGTCGTCCTAGTTCTCTGCCTCCGCTTCCGAATTCGCGTCCAATGGTAATAATCTTATTCATAGGCTTCATTCCTTTCAGGCGATAACTGTTTTTATTTTAAGGGTATGCCTGCACACCGCATAAATTGCCGTGAGCAGTTAGGTTTGGAAGGGCAAGCCGGATCGGATATGATTCTTGTCCGAAATAAAAAAGCCGGATAAAGTACAGACATTTCAGTCCGTGCCTTTATCCGGCTCATCATTTCTACCGAATGATTTGCCCTCCGAGCAAGTATCATCAGCTTAACACATTTTTTTCCGGGTGTCAATATAATAATTGCGCTTTGCTTCATTTTTTCGATGCTTCCCGCAGAATTTCCTCCAGCGGATGATAAAAAATATTGTACCGCTCATCACGCTGAAAGCCTTCGTGAGTACGCAGGCTTCCGTCCGTATCAAACCCGACCAGACACTCGCCGTCCGAGATCACACGGTCAATCATCAGCGTGTCCTGTTTAATATCCATCAAAATCAGCGGAAACCGCTGCTCATCCCGCACGTTTGTGATATACTTATAAATTTCATTCTGAGTATGAGCAGTGCAGGAAAAATCCGTCCGCAGAAAGGCAAACGCCGGACGCGCCGGCAGGACGGAATCAAGCCATTTTCCGCTTATAATGGTTTCCTTATCCTGCTCCGTATACCGTTGATGAACCGCATAGAGCAGCCTTGAGTCACGAAGCTTCCTGCAGGCGTCCGGCATATTCCTGTCTGTATAAATCGAAATCATAGCGTTTTTGACTGTATTCATTTCTTTAAGAAATGTCCCGCTTACCTGATGTCCGTTAAGGAAAAGAATAAACGCACAGTCCGATTCCTTTTTGATTATGGGAAGGATTTTCTCGGGGTGTCCGCTTACAAAGAGAAGGTAGGTATGGATACCCAGCGCTTTGCCCTGACTCAGTACTGACGGGTAAAAATCCGGCTTTTCTTTCAGCTTCTCCCCGTTGACTGCCAGATTCAGCGCCCAGGGGACATTGAAGCCTTTCTTAGCTTCAATATCCCTGATGAGCCGCGCGCCTTTTGTGCAGCTGTTGTATCCGAGATTAACCCCGAAGGTGGTGATAATATCCTGATCCACAAGGGCGACAATGTTTTTGACGAGGTCGTAGTAGGCACTTTTTCGGTTTTGCAGCATTTTTTGTGCCTGCTTGAACAAACCGGTTTGAAAGCGGCCGTTGGAAAATTCCAGCCCCAGATCAATCAGGTTGCGTGTGGCGCGTTCCGGAGATTTCTGTATGTTCTTTATTGTCCTGCGGACCGTTGATTCTACTAATACTTTGGTCATATCTTTTATCATCAAGTACAGCGTCCTTCCCGTGAATCTCCGTATAAACAGATAGTCTTACATAAGAACAGGATACTCCGCTGTTCACCTGAAAGAAAGGGACAAAATTGTCTAAGTGTCCAAAAATGTAACACTTTTCCGTTTTGTCGCAATTTTTCTCATTTGGCTTTATCTGTCTGATGATTTCCTGCGCGTGCGTAATCGCTTTTTTAAGTATACAAATACGCCCCGGAGCTTTTATTCAGAAAAGCAATTATTTATTTCTATATTGCTTTGGTGATTTACCGGTGATACTGGAAAACTGATGTGTAAAGTGATAAGGATTATTATAGCCAAGCATGTCGGCAATTTCCGAAATCGGAATGTCAGTGCTGCGCAGGAGCTCTTTTGCATTTGAAACACGCGCGTTTATCAGATCCTGTACAGGAGAAAGACCGTATATTTCTTTATATATTGCGTGAAAATACGATATGCTTATATTTACTGAATCAGCCATACGCTTTATTGTCCACTTATCTCCAAGCGTTTCGAGCATTTTAAGCCTTAACTGTTGGCAGGATTTAATAAGGTCATTATTTATTTTAAGGGCAGGCTTTTCAAGCACACGCGCAATTGATATGAAAAGTTCAGATAGCTTTGTATCTATCATTTGTTCATAGCAAAATCTGCGGGAAATATTTTCGGCTTCAATTTTCTGTGTGATTTCACTGATGAAATCCGCAGGAATGGGATAGTAAATTTTGCTGAATTCAAGTCCCATCTTTCTCCATTCCGAAGCTGTGCTTTCATCAAAATGAAACCAGTCGTGTATGAGTGTTCTGCGGCTGATATAATATTGGGGCTCGTCCGGCGGATATACATAGCAGGCGCCAGGCTTAGTGTTTATTAATCCTTCCGGAGTAAGTAGTTCTACAGGGGTTAAAAAATGCAAAAAGGTATAGCATTTGAGACCGTTTTTCCGATCTATGTAAAAGCCCGGCATTTCAGGCCATAAATGACGCACGCTGCCGGGAACGGTAGAATTATAGTTGAGCAGCATTAAAAGTCACTCCGTAAAAACTTGTTTAAATTTACGATATATTATTTCAGAGAATATGTCAAGTGCAAAATAGTTTATGACATTTATTTTATTTGATTATAGCTGTATAATGTAAAAAAGCTATAATATTACTTAAGGGGATTTTTTAATATGTCTATTTACAGAACAGAACATCCTAAACCGCAGTTTGAAAGATCGGACTGGATAAATCTTAACGGAGAATGGCAGTTTGAGATAGATAACGGTCAAAGCGGTATGGAAAGAGGCTTTTACAGGACAGACTATCAGCTTGCCGATAAGATAAATGTGCCGTTTTGTCCCGAAAGCCTGCTTTCGGGAATAAATAACGCTGATTTTATGCGCGGTCTTTGGTATAAGCGAAATGTTATTATTACTAAAGAAAAGCTCTCAGGGCTTGCGGTTCTGCATTTCGGAGCGGTGGATTATAGCTGCGTTATATTTGTAAACGGCGGGGAAGCAGGAAGGCATAAGGGCGGATACGCGTCTTTTTCGTTGGATATTACGCGATTTGTATCGGAAGGTGAAAATCAAATATCGGTGTATGTCAGTGATGATTCACGCGATCCGATGATTCCGCGCGGCAAGCAAAGCGAAAGTTATTTTTCCCGCGGCTGTGATTATACGCGTACAACCGGTATATGGCAAACTGTCTGGCTTGAATTTAAGCCGAAAGTTTTTGTGGAAAAGGTAAGATACTTTACAGATATTTCTAACGGCTGCTTTACTGCCGAAGCGTTTTTACGCGGCGCCGCCGATCTGACAGTCAGCGTTTTTTATAAAGACAGAATTGTCGGACGCAAAACGGTTCAAAGCCTCGGCGGAAGAGAAATGCTTGCCATAGAACTTTCGGAGATACATTTATGGGAGCCGGGCTGCGGACGGTTATACGACGTTGAACTGATTTACGGTGAAGACCGGGTAAAAAGCTATTTCGGAATGAGAAGCCTTAAGCTCGATTCAGGAAGATTTCTTATCAACGGAAAATCGGTTTTTCAGCGGCTTGTTCTCGATCAGGGCTTCTATCCCGAGGGGATTTACACGGCTCCGTCAGACGGTGATCTTGAAAACGATATAGTTCTTTCAATGAAAATGGGCTTTAACGGCGCGAGACTGCATCAAAAGGTTTTTGAAGAGAGATATCTTTATCATTGCGACCGTTTGGGTTATATCGTATGGGGAGAATACGGAAATTGGGGACTTGATCATACCTCTAAGGAATCGCTTTACAGCATACTGCCCGAATGGCTGGAGATTGTCGAGCGTGATTTCAATCACCCGTCAATTATAGGCTGGTGCCCGTATAATGAAACCTGGGACAGAAACGGACGAGTTCAGGATGATGACGTCATCAGAACGGTATACGATGTCACTAAGGCGATAGACAGAACAAGACCCTGCATTGATACCAGCGGCAACTATCATGTGAAAACCGATATTTTCGATGTTCATGACTATGAGCAAAATCCGGATGTATTCAAGTCGCATTACGAAAATCTTGTCACGAAAGGAAAAATATTCGACGCCCATTCAAAGAGGCAGACGTATCGCGGCGAGCCGCTGTTTGTCAGCGAATACGGCGGCATACTCTGGAACGGCAATGAAAAAGGCTGGGGCTACGGCAGCGCCCCGAAAACAGAAGAAGAATTTACAGAGCGTTTTAAGGGGCTGGCTGACGCACTGCTTGATAATGAAGGCATATTCGGGCTTTGCTATACTCAGCTTACGGATGTTGAGCAGGAGCAGAACGGACTTTATACATATGACAGAAAACCCAAGTTCAGGCAGGAAACAATACGCGGTATACTGTCAAGACCCGCTGCTATAGAAAAAGATAATTAACCTGCTGCGAAATTTCGGAGGTTTAAATTATCCGTTTATTTAAAATTATTTGGTTCAGATAGCCGTTTTTTCATAAACGCTTCGGTATTCGGTGGGAGTAAGTCCCACTCTTTGCTTAAACGCGCGGCAGAAATGATAAACGCCGGAAAATCCGCACAGAACCGAAATATCGGCAACCGACTGTCTTGTTTCGGCAAGCAGCTGCTTTGCTTTTTTCACCCTCATTTCAAGTATATACTGCCTGGGCGTTGTATGATATTTTTCACGGAATAATTTTCTGAAGTATACCTCGCTTATGTTTGCATACTGTGCGATTGCGGTGTTGCTGATTTCCTGACTGCAAAAATTTTCCGCAATATATTCAAGCGCCGGATTTAAAACGCCGGCGCTGTTTTT
>CALWUZ010000050.1 GCA_944384845.1 uncultured Clostridia bacterium | reverse complement strand
TTTTCTCAAATCGGGGCGGCAGAGGATTTAAACGGAATTTTGCGGGCGGTTTTTGCCGTCCGCGGCTAAGAAATATCGGAGGTTGTAAAATGGCTCAGAAAGTGACAGTAAAAGCGCCTGTAAAGGTGACCGAGGCGGACGGCAAGGAAAAAGCGCTTAAAACCGCAATGGAGCAGATAGAAAAGCAGTTCGGAAAGGGAGCGGTGATGCGGCTCGGCGAAAACGCTGCGATGAACGTAGCCTCAATACACACCGGCTCGCTTACGCTTGATTTGGCGCTCGGAATCGGCGGCATACCAAAGGGAAGAATAATAGAAATATACGGTCCCGAGTCTTCGGGGAAAACCACTGTGGCGCTGCACTGCGTTGCCGAGGCGCAGAAGGCGGGAGGTACGGCGGCTTTTATCGACGTGGAACACGCGCTCGATCCGGTTTACGCCGCAAAGCTGGGTGTGGATATTGACAGCCTGCTGGTTTCCCAGCCGGATTCCGGCGAGCAGGCGCTTGAGATTGCCGAGGCACTCGTCCGCTCGGGCGCGATAGATATTATCGTTATAGATTCAGTCGCAGCGCTTGTAACAAGAGCGGAGATTGAGGGCGATATGGGCGAGGCACATGTAGGTCAGCTTGCCCGCCTTATGTCTCAGGCGCTCAGAAAGCTTACCGGCGCGCTTGCAAAGACCGACTGCGCCGCCGTTTTTATAAACCAGCTTCGTGAAAAGATAGGCGTCGTTTACGGAAATCCGGAAACAACGCCCGGAGGCAGGGCACTGAAATTTTATGCCAGCGTCCGTATAGACGTCCGCAAGGGCGAGCAGATAAAGGAGGGCGGGGAAATAATAGGCTCACGCACAAAGGCGAAAATCGTCAAGAATAAGGTGGCGCCGCCCTTTAAAACCGCCGAGTTTGATATTATGTACGGAACAGGTATTTCGCATGTCGGCGAAATAGTGGACGTCGGAGTGGAAACCGGAGTGCTGAAAAAATCCGGGGCGTGGTTTTATTACGGTGAAACAAGGCTCGGACAGGGCAGGGACAATGTTAAAAAGCTGTTTGAGGACAATAAGGAGCTTTCAGGCGAGATAGAGGAAAAAATCTACGCCGCCGTGAAATCCGGAAGCGAGGTAACCGGAGTTTCGTCGGAGCAGACAGACGGAGGGGAAACACCCTCCATTGAGCCTACTGCGCCGGAAAACATAAGACCTCACAAAAAAGTGGATATAGACATCGCGGTTGACGAATAATGGTCATTGTATCTTCAGAAAAGCAGAAAAAGCATCTTACAAGGCTTGTTTTCGATAACGGCGGAGAGGTTCTGCTTGATAACGACATCTGCATAAATCATGTGCTTAAGCCGGATACGTTTGTTTCGGAGGAACAGCTTGAGGCGCTTAAATACGAATCGGAGTACGAACGAGCTAAATCACGGGCGCTTTGGTATCTCGACCGCTGTGACCGCACGGAAAAGGCGCTGTATGAAAAGCTGGCGGGCGCCGGCTTTGATAAGCGCGCCTGCGCCGCCGTTGTGGCAAGGCTTAAGGAATTAGGCGTTGTGGACGACCGCCGCTTTGCTGAAAATTTTGCCGAACGGTGCAGGCAGGCTGATGTTTCTCGGCGTGAAACGGTTAGAAAGCTGCTTGCAAAGGGCGTGCCCTATGAGATAGCATGTGAAGCTTCATCTGACGGCGAAGTCAGCGAGGAGGAGCAGATAGAGCGCCTTATAGAAAAGAAATACGCCAGAAAGCTTGCCGCCGAAAGAGGAACCGAGCGGGTCTATGCCGCTCTTGTAAGAAAGGGCTTTTCCTTCGGCGCGGTGCGCGCCGTGCTTAAGAAATACAGTCAGGACCTTGAAGACAGTGAGGAATAGCAATGTATAAAATCAGTATGGTATCACTCGGATGTCCGAAAAACCAGGTTGACGCCGAAATGATGCTTAGAAGCCTTAAGGACGCCGGTTTTGAAATCGGCGCCGAGGAGGCCGAGGCGGACGCCATAATAATCAATACCTGCGGCTTTATTGAGGACGCCAAAAAAGAAGCCATTGAGAACATTCTTGAGGCGGCGCAGTACAAAAAGACCGGCAGATGCAGGGCGCTTATAGTCACCGGCTGTCTCGCGGAGCGCTACCGCGACGATGTGACGGCGGAGATACCCGAGGTTGATGTCTGCGTGGGCATAGGCTGCAACGGCAATATAGCAGAGATAACCGAGAGCGCGATAAAAGGCGGCAGGGAAAATTATTACGGTCAAAAGGACGCGCTTGACCTTAACAGAGGAAGGATACTGGGCGGCTATCCGTTCAGCACATATCTTAAAATTGCCGACGGCTGTGATAACCGCTGTACCTACTGCGCCATTCCGATGATAAGGGGCAGACTGCGCAGCAGGCGGATTGAGGACTGTGTGGCCGAGGCGGAAAGGCTGGCTGCCGAAGGAGTTAAGGAGCTTACGGTGGTCGCGCAGGATACCACCGCTTACGGAGAGGATTTGTACGGCAAACCGATGCTTACCGAGCTGTTAAAGGAGCTTTGCAAAATAGACGGGCTGCACTGGATAAGAACGCTTTACACCTATCCTGACCGTATTACAGACGAGCTTCTTGACACCGTAGCGGAGGAGCCGAAGCTTGTAAAGTATTTTGATATACCCATTCAGCATGTAAACGGTGAAATACTTAAAAGAATGAACCGCAGAGGAAATTATGAAAGTATTTCTCGGCTTTTGGATAAAATAAGAGAGAGAATACCGGACGTCACCTTAAGAACTACACTTATTACGGGCTTTCCCGGGGAAACAGAGGAGCAGTTTGAGGAACTGGCGCGGTTTGTTAAGGAAAAGCGCTTTGACCGGTTGGGGTGCTTTGCTTATTCTGCGGAGGAGGATACCGCGGCGGCGCAGTTTGCGGGTCAGATAGACGAGCAGACCAAACAGGACAGGACGGACAATATAATGGAGCTTCAAATGACCGTCGCCGGACAGAAGAACGCCGAAAAGGCGGGTACTGTCACCGAGGTGCTCATCGAGGGCTGGGACGATTATATAAAATGCTATTTCGGAAGAACGCCCGCCGACGCGCCCGAGGTGGACGGCAAGATATTTTTTATGTCGCACAGACCGCTTAAAATAGGTGATTTTGTCAGGGTGCGCGTTAATGATTGTATTGATTATGATTTGTTGGGAGAGCTGTACGAATGAATACGCCTAATAAGCTTACGGTTGCCAGGATAATCGCCACGCCGCTTTTTATGGCGGCTCTTATGATAGAATTTCCGTATCATTATACCGCTGCGCTGATCCTTTTTGCCGCTGCTTCCCTTACCGATATGATAGACGGAAAGCTGGCGCGGAAGTATAATCTTATAACCGATTTCGGCAAGTTTCTTGACCCGCTTGCCGATAAAATGCTCACCACCGCTGCGTTTTTGGGATTTATAAAAATGGATATAGGCTGGCAGGTGACATGGATAGCGTTTATTGTGCTGTTCAGAGAATTTCTTATTTCCTCACTGCGGCTTGTGGTGGTTTCAAGCGGCGGCAGGGTAATAGCCGCTAATATGTGGGGTAAGGCTAAGACCGTAAGCCAGATGGCGGGGATAATATTTGCGCTGCTTGCTTATGCACTGATTTCGGATTTTGGCTTGGGGAACCCTTCTTTCGTCTTTGTCTGCGACGTAATAATAAGTATACTTTTTTGGGTTTCAGCCGTATTATGTATTATATCGGGGGTAATTTACCTGCTTGACAGCAAGGAGTATATCGACCCGTCGAAATAGGGCTTTGGGAGGTATTCGTTTGTTTGACAGACTTCGTGAGGACGTAAATGCGTTCAGGGAAAGGGACCCCGCCGCGCGGAGCTTTTTAGAGGTGCTTTTGCTTTATCCGGGACTGAAAGCGGTCAGAATGCACCGCAGGGCGCATTTCTTTTATGAGCACGGATGGCTTTTTTTGGCAAGATATATATCACAGCGCGCCGCTAAAAAGACCGGAATTGAGATTCACCCGGGAGCAAAAATAGGCCGGAGACTGGTAATAGACCACGGTACGGGAATAGTAATAGGAGAGACCGCAGAGATAGGCGACGATGTGCTTATTTATCAGGGTGTCACTCTGGGAGGCACCGGAAAGGATACCGGAAAGCGGCACCCGACAATCGGAAACAATGTTATGATAAGCGCCGGAGCAAAGGTTTTGGGTCCTTTTAAGATCGGGGATAACTCAAGAGTTGCCGCGGGAGCGGTGGTGCTTGAGGAGGTTCCGCCGAATTCGACCGTAGTAGGTGTTCCTGCAAGAGTGGTAAGGCAGAACGGCAAAAAGGTGAGCTGTTCACAAAGTCTTGACCAGATACATATACCGGACCCTGTTAAGAATAAAATGGAGTGTCTTGAAAAACGCATACGCGAGCTTGAAAAGCTGGCGGGCGTTGAAGAAGGAGAAGAAACAGATGAGAATATTTAATACTCTGACGAGGCGCAAGGACGAGTTCAGACCGATAACCGAGGGTGAGGTGAAAATTTACGCCTGCGGTCCTACGGTTTATAACTATATCCATATCGGAAATGCCCGCCCGCTGTGCGTTTTTGATACTCTGCGCAGATACTTTGAATGGCGGGGCTTTAAGGTCAGCTTTGTTCAGAATTTCACCGATATTGATGATAAGCTGATAAAAAGAGCAAACGAGGAAAGCACCACTGTTAAGGAAATTGCCGAAAAATATATAAAAGAGTTCTGGACCGATGCGGAGGGTCTTAATATAAAGGAGGCAGACGTACATCCGAGGGCTACCGAAAATATAAAGCAGATACAGGATATTATTGTCTCGCTTATTGAAAAGGGCTATGCATATGAGTCTGGAGGCGACGTTTATTACCGCGCCAAAAACTTTAAGGATTACGGAAAGCTTTCACATCAGCCGCTTGAAGAGCTGGAGGCCGGGGCGCGCATTGACGTAACCGAAATTAAGGAGGATCCAATGGACTTCTGCCTTTGGAAAGCGGCAAAGCCCGGCGAGCCGTTTTGGGAATCGCCGTGGGGAAACGGGAGACCCGGCTGGCATATCGAATGCTCGGCAATGGCTTGCCGCTATCTCGGCAAAACCATAGATATACACTGCGGCGGACTTGACCTTATTTTCCCGCACCATGAAAACGAGATTGCGCAGAGCGAGGCGGCAAACGGCTGCGAATTTGCGCATTACTGGATGCATAACGGGTTTATAAACGTGGATAATCACAAAATGTCCAAATCGCTGAACAACTTCTTTACGGTGCGCGATGTCGCTGAACGCTGGGGTTATGAGCCGATACGCTATATGATGGTCGCCAGCCATTACAGAAGTCCCATAAATTATTCGACCGAGGTCATTGAGCAGGCGAAAAATGCGCTTGAAAGGCTGTACACCTGCCGTGACAATATAGATTTTGCCGTCAAAAACGCATCGGAAGGCGGCGAGGTTCCCGCATTTGTTGAACAGCGGAAACAGGAATTTACCGACGCTATGGAGGACGATCTGAACACCGCAGACGCATTGGCGGCGGTATTTATGCTGGTACGTGATATCAACACAGCCATAGCCGGCGGCGCCGGCAGAAACGCCGTCTTGGCTTTTGCGGAGGTCTTTGACGAACTGACCGGAGTTTTAGGGCTTGTATATAACCGAAAAACGGAAGGGCTTGACAGCGAGATAGAGGCGCTGATTGAAAAGCGCTCGGAGGCGCGAAAGGCAAAGGATTATAAAACCGCAGATGAGATACGCGACAGACTTAAGGAAATGGGAATCACTTTGGAGGATACACCGCAGGGCGTAAAATGGACGAAAAGCTGATAAAAAAGGAGCCTCTCGGAAACGGCTGCTTTGTTTATGTTTCACCGCGGCACACCTTCGGAACCGACGCGGTGCTGCTTGCCGATTTTGCCGCCGCGCGCAAAGACGACCGGCTTGTCGATCTCGGCACGGGCTGCGGCATAATACCCTTTCTGATACTGAGAAACGGGGCGCTTAAATCCGCTGTCGGGGTTGAGATAAGCAGTGAGGCGGCGGCACTTGCAAAGCGTACCGAAAGTGAACTGAAAACCGGCAAATTCACTGCTTTAAACGCCGATTTAAAGGATCTTAAAGGACGTATAGAGTTCGGCTGCCACACTCTTGTTACCTGCAATCCGCCCTATAAGGCGCCGGGAGCCGGGCTTAAAAATCCGGACAGTATAAAAGCCGCGGCGAGGCACGAAACCGAATGTACCCTGCGTGATATAATAGAAGTCTCATCAAGGCTTTTACAGACCTCCGGCAGGCTTTGTATGTGCCACAGACCCGAAAGGCTTGCGGAGCTTATCTCCCTTATGCGGGAATTTAAAACCGAGCCCAAAAGACTGAGGCTCGTATGCCAGCGCGAGGGCGAGGAGCCATGGCTTGTGCTGATAGAGGGCAGAAAATGCTCGAATACGGGGCTCAGGATAATGCCTCCCCTTTATATCGAAAAAAACGGCGCTCTTTCGCCGGATATGGAAAAAATTTACGGAGCGTACAAGGAGGCATATATGAATTGAGCGGAAGACTGTATGTTGTAGGTACTCCGATAGGCAATCTTGAGGATTTCAGTGTCAGAGCGCGGAGAACTCTTGAGGAAGCGGATTTTATTGCCGCTGAGGATACGCGGGTTACGCTCAGGCTTTTAAACCATTTCGGCATTAAAAAGGAAATGCTTTCTTATTATGAGCATAATAAAAGAGACAAGGGCAATCTTATAATTGAGAGGATAATGAAAGGCGAAAGCTGTGCGCTGGTTTCCGACGCGGGAATGCCGGCTATTTCCGATCCGGGCGAGGATCTGGTAAGGGCTGCCCGCGGCGCGGGAATCGCGGTCGAGGCGGTGCCGGGTCCGTGCGCGCTTGTGACCGCGCTGGCGGTTTCGGGTATGCCGTCCGGCAGGTTTTGTTTTGAAGGCTTTTTGTCGGTAAATAAAATAAGCCGCAGAAAGCACCTCGAAGAGCTTAAGGGCGAAAAGCGCACCATGATTTTTTATGAGGCGCCGCACAAGCTTGCCGCTGCCCTTAAGGACATGCTTTGCGCATTCGGAGACAGGCGCATAGCTTTAGCGCGGGAGCTTACCAAAATTCATGAATCGGTTATAAGCACAACCCTTTCGGAAGCTGCGTCATATTATTCGGAGAATATTCCAAAGGGAGAGTTTGTTCTTATAATAGAGGGAAAAGCCGAAGAATCAAGGGAATATACGTTGGACGACGCGCTGGAGATTGCAAAGAATATTATGAATGCCGGAAGTGCAATTTCCGCCGCGGCAAAAGAGGCGGCGGGAGTTACCGGAATAAAAAAAGGCGATATTTATAAGGCGCTGCTGGCGCAAATGAAATGACAGGGAAAACAAGGCTTTTTTAAAGGGGAAAACGGATGCCGCAGTGTAAATAACGGTATCCGGCAAAAGCAGCGGAAATTTATTTGTTTTGGGTGTGAGTATGGAAAACAACAGGGATTTATTTGATTTTATCGGAGAGGACGTTTATTCCTCTGCGGACAGCGTGACCGAAAAATATGAGGACATAGTGAGCGACAGCAGGTATAAGCCCGGTCGTTATCTTAAGAAGAGGCGGGGAAACGGTTTTACCCGCTGGTGGCGCGGCTGCAGGGTGTGGCAGAAAGCTCTTATGATAAGTGCGGCGTCGCTGGTGCTTGTTTTAGCCATAGGAATAGGCGCAATCCGTATACTGTTCAATTACAATTATAATGCCATATCAAGCAATCCTGAGGACCTGGGATTTGAAAGCGTAATAAACGAAAAAATTGTAAACGTCGCACTTTTCGGAATAGATGCACGCGATCCTGACTCATTCAAGGGTCTTTCGGACAGTATAATGATAATGAGCATAAACACCGAAACAAAGAAAATCAAGCTCGTATCAGTTATGCGTGATTCACTTGTGCCCATAACCTATAACGGTAAAACAACATACGCTAAAATTAACAGCGCTTATTCAAAGGGCGGACCCGAGCTTGCAATAAAGACCCTGAACAGTATATTCGGGCTTGATATATCCGAATACGCAACTGTAAATTTCTATGGCATGTCCGATATAATAGACGCTGTAGGCGGCATTGACGTAACGCTTGCCGAGGGTGAAATAGATGTATACGGATATGAAAACGGAAAACGTGTAAACTGGGGCATAAACGGCTGTATAGCTGAGCAGTGCGCCTATATGGGGCTTGATGCGGACGATTATTATATTAAAGAGGCAGGACCTCAGCACCTGAACGGAGTTCAGGCGGTGGCGTATGCCAGAATAAGACATGCCGCCAATATTGAAGGAACCAATGACGATTTCGGCCGCACCGACAGACAGCGCTATGTTCTGGAGCAGCTTTTCAATAAAGCGATAACCCTAAGCAAAACGGAATATGTAAAGCTTGCAAGGGCGCTTATTCCCTGCAGTGAGACCTCACTTTCATATTCGGAGATAATGAGTCTTGCCGTAAGCGTGCTGCTTTCCTCACCCACCTTTGAGCAGGCGCGTGTACCTATGTATGAATATTTGATGGAATCCAAGAGCATATCGGGCGTCGGCTCCTGCGTTTATTATGATCTTGATTATGCAAAAAAAATAATTCATGCGTTTTTCTATGACGATATAACACCTGAAGAATATATCGAGCTTAACGGAATAGAGCAAAACGACTGGTATTCCGGAGGCTCAGGCGGTTCCGGTGGTTCGGGAGGCTCAGGCGGCGGGAAGACCTCTTCATATGTTTCTTCGTCAAGCACGATTTCATCTTCTTCGGAAAGCAGCGGAAGCGGTATCACAAGCTCAGATAATACAAGCACCTCAGAGCCCTCGGATTCCTCGGAGGGAACGACAACCGATCCGTCAGAGCCTTCGGATTCCTCGGATTCTTCCGGTTCGTCGGATTCTTCGGATTCGTCGGGATCCTCCGATTCATCAGGCTCCTCGTCTGAGCCGCCGTCTTCTTCAGATACAAGCTCAGGCTCTAGCTCAGACCAGTCGTCATCAGGCTCTGTTCCTTCGTCTTCTTCTGAAAATACCGGAATAAGGTAAATGTATTATTTTTTGCAGAGGTTAGTTATAATGTCGGGTGTATGTCCCGCGGAGCGGATAATTCCGATATACGCCTTTTCGGACCGGCGCCCAGAGATGATTTGCGCGGAGAAGCTTGGCATCTTTTGAACCGAAGAGGCTTTTGAATAAGCGATAAGACCTCAGAAGAGAAAGATAAGTTTAACCGGGAGAAAAAAGTATGAAAAAAACGGCGTGTGAAAGCTGCGCAAACTATATTTATGACGATGAAAGCGACTGTATGTACTGCGGGATAAATCTTGATGAAGATGAGATGCAGAGGTTTTTGTCATCGCAGACCTACGATTGCCCGTATTATGATTTTTATGACGAGTACGGCATAGTCCGCAGGCAGAATTAGGAGGACCGAATATGTTTTTTTACATATATTTAGTCGCAAGCGCGGCTCTCATACCGCTGCTTGACAATTTTTTCGGTATTTTAAGGCATTCCTATTCCTGGTGGCTTGTACCGCTGCTGTTTATAGCTTTTTTTCTCGGATTGGTGATACTTCATCTGATTATCACGGCGGTCTGGATATTGACTATCAACACCTCTAAGCCCGCCGGAAAACGTGAAGCATTCAGATGGTGGGTGAATGTCTCGATTCAGCTTCTGATGAAGCTCGTAAGGGTAAGCGTCAACGCCTCCGGCACCGAAAAGGTACCGAGGGACAAAAAACTGCTTTTTGTCTGTAATCATCAGCATGATCTTGACCCCATTATGATTCTGTCTGTTTTCCCCGATATGGAAATCGGCTTTATCGGCAAAAAGGAGATATATAAAACAATGCCGCTTATAGGCAAAGCCATGCATGGGCTTAACAGTCTGCCTATTGACCGGGAAAACAACCGCGAGGCTGCCAAAACAATAATTGAAGCCGCCAGATTTTTAAAGGAAGGGAAGGTTTCGATAGGACTTTTTCCCGAGGGATATGTCAGTAAAAGCTGCGAGCTTAAGCCTATCAGAAACGGCTCGCTGAAAATCGCTTACCGCGCCGACGCGCCTATAGCCGTATGCGTGATAAACAATACCCGTTCCATACCTAAGCGAATGTTCCTGCGTCATACAGAGATTGAGTTCAGAGTAATAAGAGTGCTCGAGCCGCAAGAATATGAAAGCCTCAGCACGGTGGAGCTGGGTGAACTGATTCATAATCTGATGGCAGGAGAGCTTGAAAAAATCAGGGAAAAATAAAATTAAAACCGGCTGCCTTACTGAAAATGTTAGGCAGCCGGTTTTATACATATGTTTTTTATGCTTTTATAATTATCAGCCCTATGAGTATTCCGGCTATCACCGCAAAGGTCTGGAGCTTTGCATGGTCAAGCGAGAGCGCTTCTGGCAAAAGCTCACCGAAAACGACATACAGCATCGCTCCGGAGGCTAAACTTAAGGAGAGCGAAAGCCATATCGGACTTATACTTCCGAGAGTATAACCAATAAGAGCGCCTGCGACCGTCGGAGCACCGGCTAAAGCGGTAATGAAAACAGCCGAGGCTTTTTTCATTCCGCCTAAAACAAGCGGCAGAGCCGCCGCCATTCCCTCCGGAATATTGTGCAGACCTATTACAACTGCCGCCGCAAGGCGGCTGTGGGTTAAAAGCTCGGCGGAATCGGCTCCCGCGAGGGAGGCGCCTATCACCATTCCTTCGGGAAAATTGTGCAGCGCTATCGCCGCAGCTGTTATAATTCCTCCGGAAAGAAGAGCTTTTCGGGAGGAATTTAAAGAGATGTCAGCTTTATTCCCGGGTAAAAGCGCCGTAAGATCATTTAGCAGATAAACCGCTGAAAAACCAAGTGAGATACCTAAGGCTGCGAGCGTTAAACCTGATATTTCAAGCGCCTCCGGTATGAGGTCAAGACATACGATGGAAAGCATCGCGCCTGCCGCAGTATTTAAAAGCAGGGCGGCGGTTTTTTCGGTATTTTTTCTGAATATAACGCCGAATAATCCCCCGGCGCCCGTACCGGCAATACCGGCGACGCCGGTTATTATTATGACATACGACAGAACGCTCAATAAAAATCAGCTCCGCTGAAATAAATTCGGGAGATGTCAGAGTGCCAGAACGGCAAAATCCTCCCTATTTAATTTTAGCTTGCCGTTTTCTGGTTTATTACCAAAAATCACTTTACTTGAGTTGAAATCTGCCGGAATATCGATAACCGATGGCTCGTACCGGCAGCTGACCGCTGTAAGCACAGCGCTTTTGCCCTTTCTGCGGATATACGCAATACAGCCGGAATCAGCGTATACCGGTATAAACCTACCCGATTTGAAAACCGGATTTTCTCTTCTGAAGGTGCCTAATTTTTTATAAAAGTCTGTAAGCTCAGCGTTTTCGCTTCCCCACGGAAAGCATGCCCTGCAAAACGGGTCGCCGTAACCGGTCATTCCCGCCTCGTCTCCGTAGTAAAGGGAGGGAACTCCGGGCAGGGTGTACTGAAGCGCCGCTGCCAGCTTCAAAAGTCTTGCCCCACGGGTATATTCCTCTTTACTGAGGCTTTGGTGCGACTGCCATTCGCGGTCGCCGGCGGCATCGCCCGAAGCGAGTCTTGTAAGTATGCGGGCGGTGTCATGGGTGCCGATATGATTCATTAACAGCTTAACCGACTGCGGCGGATAATTTTCCAGAATAGCAAGAACGCAGTCCATAAGCTTTCCGGCATCCCCGCCCTTTACAAAGCTTATTATGGCTTCTGAAAGAGGATAATTCATGACCGAGTCAAGCTGCCTGCCGCGCAGAAATCTACGTCGGCTTCCGTAGCTTATCTTGTTGGTGGCGTCCTCCCATACCTCTCCTAAAAGATAATTATCCTCACTTTCGGATTTTACGGCGAGGCGTATTTTATCAATAAATGTGTCTGGCAGCTCATCCGCCACGTCAAGCCGCCAGCCGCGGATACCCTTTTTAAGCCAATAACGTATCACTCCGTTTTCCCCGGTGATAAAATTTGAAAAGGATAAATCATTTTCATCGGTTTCCGGCAATGAGGGTACCCCCCACCAGCAGGAATAGCCGCAGGGATAGTCACCGAATTTATACCAGCAGCGGTATGGAGAATTTTCGTGATTTGCGGCGCCCTGCGAATTATAGCGGTTTTTGCTGTTAAAATAGCGGCTGTCGTCGCCGGTATGAGAGAAGACGCCGTCAAGAATAATCGATATTCCGTGCTTTCCGGCGGATTTTATAAGAGAGACAAGGTCTTCCTCGGTGCCTAAAAGCGGATCGATCTTCAGATAATCCGCCGTATTGTACCGATGGTTTGAATGAGCCTCAAAAATCGGATTAAGGTATATGCAGTTTACACCGAGTTCCGATAAATATCCGAGCTTCTGCTCAATTCCCTTAAGGTCGCCGCCGTAATAATCGTTGCCCAGGCGGCACTTTTCATCGGTCTGACGGTATTCCGGCTGCTTTGACCAGTCGCCGCATATAAAACGGTCGTCGGGCACGCCGGATTTCGGCATGCCAGAGTTACGGAACCTGTCGGGGAAAATCTGGTATATTATTCCGCCGTCAAGCCAGTCGGGTGTAGTATAGTTTCGCTCGTAAACCGTAAGCTGCCACCATTCGCCCCTGTCCGCAACTATACCTAGGGAATGTCCGGATTTTACAACGCAGAAATCTCCATAGTCGCTTGAATATCTGAACTGGTACCAGTAAAGTCCTTCCGAAAGGGTTATTTCGCATTCGTAAAAGCGGTAGCCGTCAAGCCAGTCGCCCTCCGTCATACGCGTTTCGCGGATAATTTCCTCACTGTCATTCCTGAGCCTTAAATAAGCGGAATGTACATGCGCGTCGCTGTGCAGCAACAATTTCAGCCGAAGGGTTTCCCCTTCGGCTAATGCTCCGAGCTTATTTCGGTACAGCGGGTTTCTTGAATCAAAAGGATAGTGTTGCATACATTATTTTACGGGACTGATATGCCAGATATTTTCGGCATATTCGGCAATAGAGCGGTCTGCCGAGAAAATGCCGGAGTTCGCAATATTTATAAGCGACATTTTGTTCCATTTATCACGGTCGGCATAAAGCTCACTTGCTTTTTTCTGCGCCTTGCGGTAATCTGAAAAATCAGCAAGCGCCATATAACGGTCGGTCTTTTTAAGTGCGTTGCAGATGCTTTCAAACGGCTGACCGGCAATGCCTTTGCCGATAAAATCAAGCGCCTGCTTGAGCTCCGCGTTATTATTGTAGTATTCCGCGGGTGAATAGCCGTTCTTCTGAAGAGCCAGTACCTCCGGAGTTCTCATTCCGAAGATTATAATATTATCGTCGCCTACCGCTTTATGAATTTCAACGTTGGCGCCGTCCTCGGTGCCGAGCGTTACAGCGCCGTTCATCATAAGCTTCATATTGCCGGTTCCGCTTGCCTCGGTCGAGGCGAGCGAAATCTGCTCGCTTATATCGGCGCTGGGTATCATAAGCTCGGCTAAGGTTACCCTGTAATCTTCAAGGAACAGGATTTTCAGCTTATCGTTTACCGCGCGGTCGTTATTGATAACCGCTGCAAGCTTGCATATCATCTGAATTATCTCTTTGGCAAAGAGGTAGCCCGGAGCTGCCTTTGCCCCGAAAATATAGGTCTTGGGAATAAATTCGGCATTTGGATTATCCTTCAGCCATAGATATTCGGAAATAATGTTAAGCGCGTTGAGGTGCTGGCGCTTGTATTCATGCAGTCTTTTAACCTGCATATCGAATATCGAGTCGGGGTCGATTATAGCGTCGGTCTTTTCCTTTACATAATCGGCAAATCTGACCTTGTTTATGCGTTTAATTTCCTCAAGCCGTGCAAGCACAGCGCTGTCGTCCTTAAAATCAGCAAGCCGGCTCAGTTCCTCGGCGTTCATCACAAAGCCGTCGCCTATCAGTTCCTTAAGATATGAAGTGAGCGCGGGATTTGCCTGACACAGCCAGCGCCTGTGAGCAATTCCGTTTGTAACGTTGGTGAATTTTTCGGGAGTTAATTTGGCGTAGTCTTTAAACAGCTCGTTTACAAGTATCTCGCTGTGAAGCTTTGAAACTCCGTTTACGGTATGGCAGGAAGCAACGCAGAGGTTAGCCATGCGGATTATTCCGTTTTGAATTATAGCGGTGCGCTCTGCTATAAGCGGGTCGCCGGTTTTTGCGAGAACCTCATCTCTGAAACGGCGGTCTATTTCCTTTATTATCTGATAAATGCGGGGAATGCGGGTCTTTATCAGCTCAACAGTCCAGCATTCGAGCGCTTCGGACATTATGGTGTGATTGGTGTATGCCACCGTGCGTGTGACGATATTCCATGCCTTATCCCAGCCGTAGCCGCATTCGTCAAGCAGAAAGCGCATCAGCTCCGGAATAGAAAGGGTAGGATGAGTGTCGTTGATATGAATCGCAACCTTGTCAGGCAGATTGTCAAGGGTATTGTACTGGCTTAAATGGCGCTTTAAGATATCCTGAATCGAAGCGGAAACGAGAAAATACTGCTGGCGCAGCCTTAAGGATTTTCCCTCGACATGATTATCCTCAGGGTAAAGAACCTTTGAAATATTTTCGGTCATAGCGCGCTGCTCTATCGCGCGAACGTAATCGCCCTGATTAAATGCCGACATATCAAAGTCCTGACATTCGGCGCTCCAGAGACGCAGGACATTTACAGTCTTTCCGTCCTTTCCAGCAACCATAAGGTCATACGGAACGGCATGCACCGTGTGATAGCCGGTATGCTCGACATGGTGATAGTTTCCGTCCCACCATTCGTGAATTTCACCGTCAAAATTAACGTCTACCGCCGAGGTGGGTCGCTGCTCAAGCCATATGCCGCCGCCGGGGAGCCAGAAATCAGGCATTTCAGTCTGCCAGCCGTCCACAAGCCTCTGGCGGAAAATTCCCAGCTCATAGCGGATGCAGTAACCCATAGCGGAATATCCTCCGGTTGAGAGGGCGTCCAAAAAGCAGGCGGCAAGCCGGCCGAGTCCGCCGTTGCCCAGCCCTGCATCAGGCTCAAAATCGTAAAGTTTATCAAGCTTGACCTTGAATTTTGCAAGCGCCTTTGCCATAGTGTCGGTAAGATCAAGATTATAAAGATTGTTTTTAAGGGAGCGTCCCATCAAAAATTCCATGCTAAGATAATAGACCGTTTTTGCTTCTTCCTCATCAGCGGTTTTCTTGAATTCGGCACGGCGGTCGTTCATTATTTCAAGCAGAACAAGCACGCAGGCCTTATAAAAAAGCTCGTCGGACGCCTGAGCCGGCGTTACGCCGAAGTTGTGAGACAATTTTCGCTCAATCATTGCAGACAGTGCAGAAACAGTGTATTTACTCATAACAGCATCTCCAATACTATTGATTGTAATCATACTTAAGGTTATTATTACTATTTTATGATACAATATTCAAAGCGTTTTTTCAATACTTAACTGCAATTATCTTTTAATGAATTATTGTATATATTATATAAAAAAACAGTTAATTCTATATAAAAATCAATTTTTTTCGTGATTTAGTACAATATTATCCTGTGATTTGAATATAATAAAAGAAAGCCTCCCGAAAGGGAGGCTGAAATGTCAGGCTTCATCCGTGCTATCGCACTCAAGGTAATCTCCCTTGATGCGGTTTCTGTTATTAAGCTGATCAATCAGAACAAGCACACCGACTGCTGCTGCAAGCAGCGCGAACAGAGACAACATTACTTTTAAAAATCCTTTCATACGATAAACCACCTTTCATTATGTATATTATATCAGCTCTTATTATAAATGTCAATTACATAAACGGAGCAAATATGTGAAGAATTGCCTGTTTAAGGCGCATAAGCACAGGACGCTTTTTCCATTCCTCGATTTTTATTTCTTCTGACACCTTTATAATCTCTTCAAAATGATCTTTTATATCAAGCACGGTACTGTTGTCGCATATCCATGCACCGCATTCAAAATGAAAAATGAAGCTGCGGTAATCCATATTCACGGTGCCTACGGTAGCGATTTTATCATCCGAGACAAAAAGCTTTGAATGTATAAAGCCTGGGGTGTACTCATATATTTTGACGCCCGCCTCAAGCAGCTCCAAATAATTATACTGGGTAACGGGGTGAACATACCACTTGTCCGGAATGTGAGGAGTTATAATCTTTATTTCGATACCTGATTTCGCCGCCATTTTTATTATGGTTATCATCGTATTGTCGATTATAAGATAGGGCGTTGTAATGTAAACATATTTCTGAGCGGTATTCAGAATCTGCATATAAATGCCTTCGGCAGGGTTTTTGTTATTCAGCGGATCGTCGCAGTAGGGCAGGACAAAGCCGTTGTCCTCCTCGCCGCAGTCGGCAAAGTGAGAAGCAATGTCAATCTGCTTGCCCGTGTTGAATTCCCACATACAGCAGAACATTGCCAAAAAGCTTTTTACTGCGTTTCCCTTGAGCATCACGCCGCTGTCCATCCAGTGACCGAAGCGCTCGACAAGGTTGATGTATTCGTCGCCGATATTGAAGCCGCCCGTAAAGGCTGTTTTACCGTCTATAACCACGATTTTCTGGTGATTTCGGTTATTCATAAATATATTCACGGAAGGCTTTATCGGATTAAATACCGAAACCTTTATTCCTTCTGCCCGCAGGTTGGTTATAAAATTCTTGTGCTGGCGTTTTATAGAGCCGAAATCGTCGAAAATTATTTTGATTTCAATGCCGCTTTTTACCTTGCGCGATAATATTTTGTGTATCTCATCCCACATATATCCTTCTGCCAAGATGAAAAATTCCATATAAATGTATTTTTCCGCTTTCTCAAGCTCCGAAAGCATTTTTTCAAAAATTTTTTCTCCGGGTGAAAGATATTCCGTAGCGGTATCATAATACAGCGGATAGCCGGATTCTCCCGAGAGATAATCCGCCTGATGAGAGTGGAACATGTCGTAATAGCGCAGGCGCTCCCGCACGTCCGTATCGTCCTTTAAGTACGGCAGATAGTGTGCCTCGCACTTTTCCATCTTTTTGCGCAGATGCGGAAACACGCGTCCGCCGCCCCAAAGCAGGAAAACTGATATGCCGAAAACCGGAAAAACAAGTATGAAAATTATCCAGGCTATTTTATGGTTCGGATTGCCGCGGCGGTTTACGATATAAATCACCGTTATTATACCTGCTATCATAGACAGCGCGTATAACGCGGCGGATTTCGCCGTTACGTTGTAAAGTACCCAGAAAAGAAAGACGAACTGCACCAAAAGCAGAATTGCGGAAAAGATTATTCTTGTCTGAATTCTGATGCCGCGTTTTCTGTCAGACATTCTTATCTACCCCTTAATGACCATGGTCACAGGTAATTGTAACATATTTTGACGTGTTTTGCAATCAATACAAATTACTTAAAACGACTTGTTATAATAAAGGTTTTTTGCTATAATATATAACAGCAAAACGATTTCAGCAGAAGGAGTGCGTTTTATGATTAAGGAAAAATTTGAATTATGGCGCAGGAGAGCGTCGGGCGATCCTGACCTTATCAAAGAGCTTGAAAGCATTAAGGATGACGAGGCGGCCGTATCCGACGCGTTTTATAAGGACCTTGAATTCGGAACGGGGGGACTGCGCGGCGTAATAGGAGCGGGCACAAACCGTATGAATATATACACCGTCGGCAAAGCGTCTCAGGGTCTTGCCGAATATGTAAATTCTATGACAGACAACGGCAGCATAGCAATAGCGTATGACAGCCGCATAAAATCAGAGCTTTTCGCAAAAACCGCCGCTTCGGTTTTTGCTGCCAACGGAATTAAGGTTTATATTTATAAGGAGCTTATGCCTACACCTATGCTTTCCTTTGCGGTAAGGCGTCTTAAATGCGACGCCGGCGTGGTGGTTACGGCAAGCCACAACCCCGCCAAATACAACGGCTATAAGGCTTACGGACCTGACGGCTGCCAGCTGGGGCTGGAGGCTGCCGACTATGTTCTTTCGATAATGAATAAGGTTGATATTTTCGACGATGTCAAAACAACCGGCTTTGAGCAGGCGCTGGCTGACGGCAGGATAGAGTTTATAGGCAGCGATATAATTGAGGAATACCTTGACTGTGTTGAAGCTTGCAGAGTAGCTCCCGAAGCCGATGTTCAGTCGCTTAAGGTCGTCTATACTCCGCTTCACGGCAGCGGAAACAAGCCGGTAAGAAGTATTTTGAAGAGAATCGGAGTGCATAATGTTACGGTGGTGCCTGAGCAGGAGCTGCCCGACGGTAATTTCCCTACCGCTCCGTATCCCAATCCCGAAATACGCCAGGCGTTTGAATGTGCGCTCAGGCTGGCTGAGAGCTGCAATCCAGACCTTCTGCTTGCTACAGACCCGGACTGCGACCGCGTGGGAATCGCCGTGCTTGACAAAGGCGAATACAGGCTGCTATCAGGCAACGATGTCGGCGCGCTGCTGCTCGACTTTGTGCTTGCAAGAAGAACCGAAAGCGGAACAATGCCGGAGCGCCCGATTGCGGTAAAAACAATAGTGTCAACCGAGCTTTGCAGAAAAATAGCCGGCAATTACGGCTGTGAGCTTGTAGATGTGCTTACGGGCTTTAAATTTATCGGCGAGCAGATAACAATGCTTGAGAAAAAGGGCGAGGAGAAGCGCTTTGTTTTCGGTTTTGAGGAAAGCTACGGATATTTAGGCGGAACATACGTCAGGGACAAGGACGCGGTCATAGCTTCAATGCTTATCTGCGAAATGGTTGCTTTCTATAAATCGCAGGGTAAAAACCTTATTGAAAGGCTCGACGATATTTATAAAAAATACGGTTATTATATGTGCGCTCAGAAAAGCTTTACCTGCGAGGGCGAGAGCGGTATGAATCATATAAAGAGCATTATGAAAGGGCTCAGAGAAAATCCGCCCGCCGAGATAAACGGCGCTGCGGTCGTTAAATTTGACGATTACGAGACCTCGGTAAGCCGCTGTCTTGCGGACGGGACGGAGAAAGCGATAACGCTTCCGCGCTCAAACGTGCTCTGCTTTTATATGGAGGACGGCGGTTCTTTAATAGTCCGTCCGTCGGGAACCGAGCCTAAGATAAAAATGTATATCGGCTCTGTCGGCAAAACCGAGTCCGAAGCGGAAAAGGAGCTCTCCGCGCTGACCGAAAGCGGAACGAGGCTTCTGGGCTTTTAATCCGCAAACTGCGTTAATTTAACAAAGCGGCTGATTTAAGAAATAAAGCCTTAAATCAGCCGCTTTTTCTATGAAATAATTCTACCTGTCCGTTTCCTGATGCAAAGCGATATAAAAAACGCGAGTATCACCGATACGGCATCCTTTATAAGATATGGCATTGAGACCGTAAGAAAGGCGGGTATAAATCCGGTTTTATAGACAGCGGAAAAGTGGATTATGCCTGTGAGATGACAAAGCGCAAGCCCTGCGAAGCCGAGACATATTTTCAGCGGTTTGCCGCTTACAAAAAGCGAAAGTCCGCAGAACAGGGTGAAAAGGATAAAGCCGTAAATAAAGCCGCCGCTGGCGGCAAAAAGCGACTGTATTCCGCCCTTAAAGCCGGCAAACACCGGTACGCCCGCCGCACCGAGCAGTATGTATGCCGTGATAGAGGCGAGTCCCCATTTTGCGCCCAGCACATATCCGCAGAGCGCCACCGCAAAGGTTTGAAGCGTCAGCGGCACCTCGGTGGGCATAGGTATCGATATTTGCGAGCAGACGGCGGTTACCGCCGTGAAAAGTGCCGCGGTGATAAGACTCAGCGTGTTATGTTTTGCCGATTGATTCATTAGATCGTCTCCCGATAAAAAGCTTTATATTATTGTACACTCAAAAAAACAAATTGTCAACCTATAATTCATTTATAGGTTGACAATTTAGCTGCGCATAAAGCTTTTAAACGGAAAAAAATTGCTTGTACCAGATAAGGAAGGTGTATACCGTCCATATTTTCCGGCTCAAATCCGCCTTTCCTGAGCGGTGAAGGTCAAGCAGCTTTACAAGTTTTTGAGTGTAAAAAAACTTTTCTGCGGTATCGCTTGTAAACTCAGCTTTTACCTTATTGTAGTACTGCTCTTCTTTAAGCCATACCCGAATCGGCACGGGAAAGCCTAGTTTGTCCTTCTCCGCAGTGAGCTTGGGGAGGGTTTTCTCCGCCGCCTTGCGGAGCGCCAGCTTGGTGGTTTTGGTGCTTACGCGGCAGTTGAGCGGTATGGTTTCGGCTAATTCCAGAACCTTCCTGTCAAGGAACGGGACACGCAGCTCAAGGGAATTTGCCATACTGGTCTTATCCGCCTTAAGCAGAATATCTCCCATAAGCCACATATTTATGTCCAGATACTGCATTTTGGTAATATCGTCCTTGTCCGCCGCCTCGCTGTAAAATTTTCCGCAGAGCGCCTGCGGCGGTGCTGCGCGTTTCGCGGCTTCGCTCTTGAGCAGGGCGTTCCTCTCCTTTACGCTGAAAATCGAGGCGTTGCCTATAAAGCGCTCCTCTATTGTTTTACCGCGCCGGACTAGATAGTTTATTCCCGACTCTGGCGGCAGAACAGAGCATATTCTGCCTATAATCCGGCGGAGAGCGAAAGGAAGCCTGTCGTATGCGGTTAGGGTTATCGGCTCCTGATAGATACGGTAGCCGCCGAAAAGCTCATCGGCGCCTTCGCCAGACATAACCACCTTAACATGCTCGCTTGCAAGCCGGCTTACAAAATAAAGCGCTATTGCCGCAGGGTCGGCGAGAGGCTCGTCCATATGGTACTGTATTTTCGGAAAGGAATCCCAGTATTCCTCCGGAGTTATCACCTTGGAGATGTTTTCAACGCCTATCGTATCGGCAAATTTTTCAGCGAAGTGTATTTCGTTGTATCTGTCGCCGTCGGGGCTTTCAAAGCCCACCGTAAAGGTTTTGTCAACAGCGGCGGCTTCCGCAATGTAGCTTGAGTCTATGCCGCTTGAAAGAAAGGAGCCAACCTCGACATCGGCTATTTTGTGCGCCTCGACCGATTCGCGCACCGTCTTGTCGGTAAGGTCGGCGAAATATTCAAGCACGCCGTTCTGCGGCTTAAAATCAGGACGGAAATAGCGCGTTTTTTTCATTTCACCGTCTTTAAATGTGAAATAGTGCGCAGGCGGCAGCTTGTACACGTTTTTAAAAAAGGTTTCTTCGGTCGGAGAATACTGGAAGGAAAGAAAGTGCGCCAGCGCCTCCTCGTTAAGCTCCTTTTTGAAATCGGGATGATCGAGGAAGGATTTGATTTCGGACCCGAACATAAAGCTTTCGCCCATAAAGGCGTAGTAAAACGGTTTTATGCCGAACATATCGCGTGCGGCGAATAGGGATTTATCGCGCCGGTTGAAAATGACAAAGGCAAACATGCCGCGGAGCATCGGCACCATATCCTCCCCCCACTGCTCAAATCCGTGGAGAAGCACTTCGCTGTCCGAATTGTTGGCAAAGGTATGACCGAAGCTGATGAGCTGCGCTTTAAGCTCTTTGAAATTGTAAATTTCTCCGTTGAAGACCAGCACCATCGATTTATCCTCATTGAACATCGGCTGACCGCCGTCCGCAAGGTCAATAATGCTCAGCCGCCTGAAGCCCAGAGCAATGTCGCCGTCGATAAACTGACCCGACGAATCGGGTCCCCTGTGAACAATGCGGTCCATCATTCTGCCAAGCACAGTGCCGTCGTCCTTTATACGGTTTGTAAAGCCTGTAAAGCCACACATAAATAAAAACTCCTTTTAAGGAAAAATCAGCTTAATAAAGTTATTATACACTAAAAATAAGCATTTGTCTTTAATTTTTTAAAAATAAGCAGCGCGGCAGCTCCTACCGCTCCTCCGCTTATGAGAGCCGAAAGGGATAAGAACGGGAGATAATACCATACCGCCCGTCCGAAAAGCAACGCCGCGACGCTGAGCTGAACAAGGTTGTGGACGGCGGCTCCCGCAATGCTGAAGCCTATAGGCGAAACCGATTTGAGTCCTGAAAACAGGCGCATTACCAGAGTAGAGCAGATTCCGGCTGTAAAGGAAAAAAGAAGGGTAAACGGAGTGGAAAAAAGCAGGGCGGAAAGAAGGATCCTCACCGTGTTTACCGCAAGCGCGCCTTTAAGATCGCTGCGGCACAGCAGCAAAAGCACGACCGAATTTGCAAGACCTAATTTTATACCCGGAGCTATAAAGGAAAGTGAAAAGAAACTTTCAATATATCCGAAAATCATAGCGCACGCCGCCATAAGCGCGTAAACTGTTATTTTTTTTGCCATAGCGTTCACTCTATTTCTACCAGAACCTGATTGGGAAGACAGATTATGCTTTCTCCCCCTGCGGTTATGGGCATGTGATTAACGCATATCTGATTTTTGCAGTCGGCGTTCGATATAAAAACGCTTCCGTTTTCTATGACCACGGTATTGCCCTCAAGCTCTATTGTTTTATTCTCGAACAGTGATCCGCTGTAAACTGTGCTGTTGTTTTCCTGCACCGTGACCGCTTTGCCGGTGTTTTTGCCCGTAAATATAAATGCGGAGGATACCGCGGAAAGAAGCAGCACTGAAGCTATAATCAAAATATCTCCCTTTTTAAGCATTCCGCACCTCCGCAGCCAAAAAATAAATATATTTTATTTTAACATACCTTTACAAAAAATAAAAGTCATTGTATAATAATGTTTATGAAAAAAACCGTAACTCTTCCCGTGATATTGATTTTGCTCCTTGCCTGCGGCTGCGGTGCCGAGGAGGACGAAAATTCCCAGACACGGTTTTTGCTTGACACCGTCGTTACCATCACCGCCGAATGCGATGATGAAACGCTTGACGGTGCTTTTGCGCTGTGCGAAGAGCTTGAAAGCATTTTAAGCCGCACGGCGGAGGGAAGCGACGTTTACCGGCTGAATAATACCGACGGCTTTGTAAAGGTAAGTGAGCATACTCTTAAAAATGTTGAGAGGGCGCTTTACTACGCTGAGCTTTCGGGCGGAAAGTTTGATATAACGATTTACCCGGTATCGTCGCTGTGGGATTTTAAAAATCAGGTGGTGCCCGACAGGGATGAGATAGCCGAAGCGCTGAAAAATGTAGATTATCAGAGCATCGAGATAAAGGGCGACGAAATTTCTCTCGGCGGCAGGCAGATAGATTTGGGCGGCATAGCCAAGGGCTATATATCCGATGAGCTTATCGGGTATTTTTCCGATAAGGGCGTGGATAACGTACTGATATCGCTGGGCGGAAATATCGGTATGATAGGCGGGTACCGCATCGGCATAAGAGAGCCTTTCAGCGATTCCCTGATTGCCGCGGCAGAGCTTGAAAACCAAAGCGCTTCCACGTCCGGAATATATGAAAGATATATTGAAAAAGACGGCAAGCTTTATCACCATGTTCTTGACCCGCAGACGGGCTGCGGCGTAGAAAACGACCTTGCATCGGTTACCGTGATAGGCAAAAACTCTATTGACTGCGACGCTCTTTCCACCGTTTGTCTGCTTTTGGGGAGTGAGGCGGCGGCAGAGCTTATTGACAGCATACCGGAGACCGAGGCGGTTATGATAGACCGCGATAATAATATAATTCTCACTTCCGGACTTTACCGCGAAGACGACGAAATTTATTTTAAGTAAAGAGGTAACGAAATGAATATATTAAAGGCGCTGTTCGGAAATTACAGCGAAAAGGAAATCAAAAGAATAATGCCCCTTCAGGCGCGCGTACTTTCGCTTGAGGAGGAGTACAGGGCGCTTACCGACGAAGAGCTTAAGTCAAAGACCGCTGAATTTAAGGAGAGGCTGTCAGCAGGTGAAACGCTGGACGATATTCTGCCTGAGGCATTTGCCGCCTGCCGTGAGGCTGCGGACAGGGTGCTCGGAATGCGCCATTTCCCGGTGCAGATAATAGGCGGAATAATTCTTCATCAGGGACGTATTGCCGAAATGAAGACCGGTGAGGGAAAAACTCTTGTCGCTACGCTTCCGGCGTACTTAAACGCGCTTTCGGGCAAGGGTGTTCATATAGTTACGGTCAACGATTATCTTGCAAAGCGCGACTCTGAATGGATGGGCAAGCTTTACCGTTTTCTGGGGCTTACGGTCGGTCTTATAATACACGGGATGGATCATGACGCAAAAACAGCCGCCTACAACGCCGACATCACTTATTGCACCAATAACGAACTGGGCTTTGACTATCTGCGTGACAATATGGTGATTTATAAGGAACAGAAGGTGCAGAGAGGACATAATTTCGCCATTGTCGATGAAGTGGACTCGATTCTTATAGACGAGGCGAGAACTCCGCTTATAATTTCCGGTCAGAGTGATAAATCCACCGACCTTTACACTGCCGCCAATCGCTTTGCACTATCTCTCAAAATGGTAAAGGTAAGGGAAATGGACGATAAGGCAAGCGACGAGGAAACTAATTACGACGGCGATTACGTTGTGGACGAAAAGGCGCATACCGCTACGCTTACCCCCTCCGGCGTTAAAAAGGCGGAGGAGTATTTCAATATAGAAAACCTCAACGATACCGAGAATATAGCAATAGCGCACCATATAAATCAGGCGATACGCGCCCACGGCGTTATGAAGCGCGATGTTGACTATGTGGTCAAGGACGGCGAGGTTATAATAGTAGACGAGTTTACCGGACGGCTTATGTACGGCAGGCGCTATAATGAGGGCCTGCATCAGGCGATTGAGGCGAAGGAGGGCGTTAAGGTCGCGCGGGAGTCGAAAACTCTTGCCACCATAACCTTCCAGAACTTCTTCAGGCTTTACGGCAAGCTTTCCGGTATGACCGGCACCGCTATGACGGAGGAAGCCGAGTTCCAGGAAATATACAAGCTCGATGTTATTGAAATACCTACCAACAAGCCGGTTATCCGTACAGATGAAAACGATGTGGTGTATAAAACCGAAAAGGCAAAATTCAACGCGGTTATTGATAAAATCATTGCCTGTCATGAAAAGGGTCAGCCGGCGCTGGTAGGCACCGTTACCATTGAAAAATCAGAGTTGCTGTCCTCAATGCTCAAAAGGCGCGGCATAAAGCACAACGTGCTTAACGCCAAGCATCACGAAAAGGAGGCCGAAATTATAGCGCAGGCGGGGAAATTCGGCGCTGTAACGATAGCCACCAATATGGCGGGGCGCGGTACCGATATAATGCTGGGAGGCAACGCTGAATATCTTGCAAAGGCGCAGCTTCGTCACGACGGGCTCAGCGAGGAAATAATCAACGAGGCGACGGGCTTTGCTGAAACAGAGGATCCGGATATTCTGTCGGCGCGCGATAAATATAAGGAATATTACGATAAGTATAAGGCTGAGATAGCACCGGAGGCGGAAAAGGTAAGGCAGGCGGGCGGTCTCTCTATAATAGGCACCGAGCGCCATGATTCAAGGCGAATAGACAATCAGCTCAGAGGACGTGCGGGGCGGCAGGGAGACCCGGGTACCACCCAGTTTTTTGTCTCGCTGGAGGATGATCTTATGCGTCTTTTCGGCGGCGAAAGAATTTCCAATATGATGGAGACTTTGAAAGTAGACGAAAATACGCCGCTTGAAAGCTCGATGCTCTCGCGCACAATAGAAGGCGCGCAGAAGAAGAAAGAGGGTATGAACTTCGCAATACGCAAGAATGTTCTTCAGTACGACGACGTAATGAACAAGCAGCGCGAGCTCATATACGCTCAGCGCAACAAGGTGCTTGACGGCGAAAATCTTAAGGATACGATTCTTAAGATGATAGATGAGACGGTCGACGAATACTGCAAGATTTACCTTGCGGACGATGCGGTTCACGATAACTGGGATTTAAACGGGCTGCGCGAATACTTCTTAGGCTGGATAACCGAGCCTTCTGATCTGCACTTTACTCCCGAGGAGCTCGGCGAGACCTCACGGGAGGAGATAGCCGGAAAGCTTAAAGCCGAGGCGCACGCAAGATATGAAAAACGCGAGGAGGAATTTGGTAGCAATATTATGCGTGAAATCGAGCGTGTAATGCTGCTGCGTTCGGTAGATACAAACTGGATGGATCATATTGACGCTATGGATCAGCTCCGCCAGGGAATAGGTCTCCGCGCTTACGGTCAGCATGACCCGGTGGTAGAATACCGCAACGACAGCTACGATATGTTCGAGGCTATGACCAACACTATCCGCGAACAGACGGCGAAGCTGGTGCTTACGGTACGCGTACGCCGCAATGAAGAGGTCAAGAGAGAGAAGGTTGCGGAGGAAACCTCCGCCGGTGATAAACCGGCGACGGTCAGAGGCAAGGGCGTCGTGAGCAAAAACGCTCCCTGCCCCTGCGGCAGCGGCAAAAAATACAAGCGCTGCTGCGGAAAGGGTCTTGATGACTGATTTTAATTATCTGCCCGTTGCTGCGCAGAAAGATAAACGGGGTGTTTCACCGGAATTCCGGTGAAACACCCCGTTTAACAATCTTTCAAAAAAAGCTACTATTTAGCGTAATCAACTACGCGGCTTTCTCTTATAACGTTTACCTTGATCTGACCTGGATATTCAAGCTCGTTCTCAATTCTTGACGAAATATCATGCGCCATAAGCACCATTTTATCGTCGCTTACGGCTTCGGGCTTGACTATAATGCGTATTTCACGCCCTGCCTGAACGGCATAGGAGCTTTCGACGCCGCTGAAGGAATTGGCGATTTCCTCAAGCTTTTCAAGACGCTTTATGTAGCTCTCGATGTTTTCGCGTCTGGCTCCGGGTCTTGCGGCTGAAATAGCGTCCGCCGTCTGAACTATGCAGGCGATGACGGTTTTGGCTTCAACGTCGCCGTGATGGGCGTGGATGGCGTGGATAACGGCTTCGCTTTCACGGTATTTTTTAGCCGCCTCAACGCCGAGCTGTATATGGGTTCCCTCCTGCTCGTGATCAAGCGCCTTGCCTATATCGTGCAGAAGCCCTGCGCGTTTGGCGGCGGCTACATCGGCGCCGAGCTCAGCCGCCATAAGCCCCGAAAGGTGACATACCTCAAGCGAGTGGTTAAGCACATTCTGACCGTAGCTTGTACGGTAGCGGAGCTTGCCCAGCAGCTTAACAAGCTCGGGATGCAGGTTGTGGATGCCTGCGTCTATCATGGCGCGCTCACCCTCCTGCTTTATTGTGGCTTCAACCTCCGCTGTGGCTTTGGCTACGGTTTCCTCTATTCTTGCGGGATGAATACGTCCGTCAAGAATCAGCTTTTCAAGGGCTACCCTTGCGATTTCGCGCCTGACCGGGTCGAAGCTTGAAAGGGTTATGGCCTCTGGAGTGTCATCTATAATAAGATCGACGCCTGTTGCCGTTTCGAGTGCGCGTATATTTCTGCCCTCGCGGCCGATTATCCTTCCTTTCATTTCATCATTCGGAAGCGCCACTACCGACACGGTTATTTCGGAGGAATGGTCTGCGGCGCAGCGCTGGATCGCCTGACCGATGATATTTTTCGCAATACGATCGGAATCGTCCTTGAGCTTCTGCTCGAAGTCAAGTATTTTGACCGCCTTTTCATGGGTCAGCTCGCCGTCGAGCAGCTCCAATAAATGAGCCTTTGCCTGCTCCTTTGTAAAGCCTGAAATTTTTTCGAGCATTTCCATCTGACTTTGTTTTATCCGGTCGCATTCTTCAAGCTTGCTGTCAATTTCCTTTGAATGGGCTGAAAGCTTTTCCTCCTTTGCTTCAAGATTGTCGATTTTGCGGTCGAGAGATTCTTCCTTCTGCTGAAGGCGGTGCTCCTGCCGCTGAACCTCGCTTCTGCGCTCGCGGATTTCTTTTTCCGCATCCTGACGTAAACGGTGAATTTCGTCCTTTGCTTCCACTAAAGCTTCTTTTTTTCTTGATTCTGCGTTTTTCATAGCGTCGCTTAAAATGCGCTTAGCCTCATCCTCAGCCGAGCCGAGAGTGGCTTCCGCCGATTTACGGCGGTATGCCGAGCCGGCGAAAAAGCCGATGACGGCAAGCACAACGGCGACAACAGCTAAAATAATGTATATCGCTGTATCGGGCATGTTTTTATTAACCTCCTGTATAATAAACACGGTCTTTCCTTTTTAAAAAGGTGACGGGAGCCGTGCATAAACCTCCCGTGATATAATCAACCCTTGTGTACCGCGGTTTCGCCAAAACCCGCGGGGCATTCAAGCTGTCACGCGATGACGTCAAACGGCGTATGCCGATATGTTGTCAGCAAGTGAACTATCTTAATAATTTTACCACTACATAGCCGATATGTCAAGAAATACATAAGAGAGACGGTTTTTGAAAAAGACCGGAAATAAATAAAAAAACCGGCTGTTACGCTTATTTAAGCGTAACAGCCGGTTAAAACTTTAAGTTTAATTAAGCAAGCTCAACGGTAGCGCCGACCTCGGCAAGCTTAGCCTTCATGGCTTCAGCCTCGTCCTTGGCAACAGCTTCCTTGAGGGTTTTGGGAGCGCCGTCAACGATAGCCTTGGCCTCCGCGAGTCCGAGACCGGTGATCTCGCGTACTGCCTTGATTACCTTAATCTTTTCAGCGCCGACTTCCTTAAGGACGACGTCAAACTCGGTCTTCTCCTCAGCAGCAGCCGCACCGCCTGCTGCCGGAGCCGCCGCAACAGCGACCGCCGCAGCTGCGGATACGCCAAATTCCTCTTCAACCGCCTTAACGAGCTCTGAAAGCTCAAGAACCGTAAGAGCTTTTAACTCTTCTATTATAGCTGTGATTTTCTCAGATGCCATTTTTTATTCCTCCGTAAAATTTTTTAATTGGTTTGAATCCGGCTTATTCCGCGTCTGCGGAGCCGTTTTTGTCAACTATAGCCTGCACAGCACGCGCAAAGGCTGAAATAGGGGCCTGGAATACATTGCAGACCGTGGCAAGAAGAACCTCCTTGCTCGGAAGCTTTGCAAGCGCCTCGATAGTGGCGACGTCAGCCGACTTGCCGTCAAGAAAACCTGATTTGATCTTGAAGTTTTCATGGCTTTCCGCAAATTTGCAGAGAATGCGGGCAGCGGCGGTGTAATCCTCCTTTGAAAGCGCGAGAGCGGTAGTGCCCTCAAGAACCGATTTAACGTCTTCAACCGATGTGCCTTCTACGGCACGGCTGAGTATGGTGTTTTTTACAACGAAGTATTCAACGCCGTTTTCGCGCAGCTCCTTGCGGAGTGCGGTATCGTCGGTAACGTTGGTGCCCTTGTAATCAACTATAACGCCGGTAACGGCGCTTTCGATTTTTTCCTTGAGCTCTGCCACCTGCTGCTGCTTTTTTTCCAAAACTGAAGCGTTCGGCATTTTTTCACCTCCGTGACGAAATAAAATAAGCCCGTCCAAAGACATAGACATAGGACGGGCATAAATAAACAGTATTATTTAAGCGCACACCTCGGCAGGCGGAAAGCTTACGACCGGTAGGTCACCTGCTGTCTTTGGATTGCAACAATGAAATTATAACTCTGCCGTCTGCTTTTGTCAAGTGTTTTTTTGAGTGCCGCTATATTTTTTTACGTCTGAGCTCCCGCGGTCTCCCGGACAGGTTCCGGTTCGCCGCCGGAGCCGCCTCGCGGAATTACAAGCTTAAGCAGAATCGGGGTTATAAGCGCTGCTGCCACTACGCACAGCACTATTGCGGGAAATACCGCGGAGTCTATATTGTCGCTGTCGATTCCTTTCTGCGCTACCATAAGCGCAACCTCGCCGCGCGCCACCATCCCCACGCCGACGGTCAGAGCGTCGCGGTTTTTCATTCCGCATATTCTGGCGCCTATGCCGCAGCCGATGATTTTTGTAAAGACAGCTGCAACCGCCAGCACGGCGGCAAAAATCACAATGCTTGCGCTGATGCCGGAAAGGTCCGTTTTGAGACCTATATTGGCGAAAAATACCGGAGAAAATACAAGGTAAGAGGCGGCGGTGATTTTTTTAGCCACATACTGCCTTGAATTTGTCACGTTGCAGAGTATCACTCCCGCGAAATAAGCGCCGGTTATATCTGCCACGCCGAAAAAGCGTTCGGCGCAGTAGGACATAATAAAGCAGAAGGCAAGCGCCCATACCGCGACGCGGCGGCTGTTTCCGTGGTGGATTGAGATTTTTTTGAAGAGCTTGTATACAATAAAGCCGACGACAGCGGTAAATACAAAGAAGGCGAGAATTTTAAGAGAAACAATTCCGGGGTTTACCGAGCTGTCCGATAGGGCGGTAATTACGCTTAAAACCACTATTCCTATAATATCGTCGATAATGGCAGCTGAAAGGATAGTTGTTCCCACGCGGGTTTTAAGCTTTCCCATCTCATTAAGCGTTTCGACTGTAATGCTTACCGAGGTCGCCGCGAAAACCACGCCGACAAACGCTGCCTTTAGTATTTCGGTATAGCTCGCACTGTCGGAAAAGAAGAGAAAATAAGCTCCTCCGCAGCCGAGTATCGGCACGAGAACGCCGAGCAGCGCAATCAGACAGGCGGCGGGACCGGTATGCTTGAGCTCGTTTATGTCGGTATCTATTCCGGCGAGGAAAATCAGCATTATAACACCTATTTCGGCGGTTTTTACGAGAAAATCGGATTCGTGCAGTATACCGGCGCCGCTCGGACCTAAAAGTATTCCAGCCAGAAGCGCTCCCACCACCTGCGGAAGATGGACGCGTGCCGTCATAAGTCCGAATATTTTTGTGAACAGCAGAATTAAGGCAAGCGAAAGCAAAAAGTCGTATGAATCCACGTTTTACACTCCTCCGGAAACATTTTCATACCAGCAGATTAAATTATACTACTTTAAAAGCGCTTTTCAAGGGCAAAAATAAATGAAAATAATGTTGACAAACGGAGAAATAAAGTGTATTATTTATCTGTACTAATCACATTAGTACAGTTGCCGCAGGCGCGGCGGACTGTTTAAAGAAGTAATTTTGTTTCGGAGGTGCGTTTTGCTTCAGCTTAATTATAAAAGCGGTGTTCCGATCTGTGACCAGATAGTCAACGGATTTATACGCATGAGAGCGCTCGGAATTTCAGGCGGCGGCGATCAGCTTCCGAGCGTACGCTCGCTTGCCGTGGAGCTCGGCGTAAATCCGAATACCATACAGAAGGCTTATCAGACGCTTGAGGGAATGGGAGTTATCTATTCCGTAAAGGGAAAGGGCTCTTTTTTCTCGGACGACGCGGAATCGGACATAGCCGTTATAAAATCGGTCAAAAAGGAATTCAGAACGGCGGTGGCAAACGCCGCTGAGCTCGGAATTACCGCCGCCGAGCTTATAGAAATAGTGAATGAGGTTTGCGGCAAAGGGGGAACGGCAAATGATTAAAGCGGACGGGCTTACAAAAATATTCGACGGATACAAGGCGCTCGATTCGGTTGATTTTGAAATAGGAGACGGCTCGATTTACGGACTAGTCGGCTCCAACGGTTCTGGCAAATCCACTTTTCTGCGTCTGGCGGCGGGAATTTACAGACCTGACGGCGGCACCGTCACCGCGGACGGCGCGCAGATATTTGACAATACCGCCGTAAAGGCGCGCATTGCGTATCTCGGTGATACTCCGTATTTTCTTCCGCACGCCACAATAAAAGAAACTGCGAGGTTTTACCGGAAAATGTATCCGGATTTCGACAATAACCTTTATAACCGCCTTATCGAGATATTCCCGCTTGACTACAAGGCTAAAATAGCTACCATGTCAAAGGGCATGCAGCGCCAGGCGGCGCTTATCACCGCGGTCGCCTCATCGCCTAAGTATCTGCTGCTGGACGAGGCGTTCGACGGACTGGACGCGGTTATCAGGAAGGTGCTGAAAAGCATTCTGATAGAGGGCGCGCAGTCGCGCTCGATGACAACGGTTATAGCGTCTCATAATTTAAGGGAGCTTGAGGACCTGTGCGATCATGTGGGGCTTATTCACGGCGGCAGCATCATATTCAGCGACGACACGGATAAGCTCAGAAGCAGGCTCCACAAGGTGCAGATGGCGTTTTCACAGATTCCGGAGATTTCGGCGTTTTCCGGACTTGACGTGCTTAAGGTTGAGCGCAGCGGCTCTGTTATTTATATGATAGTAAGGGGCGACGAGGAGGAGATTATGAGCTATATAAAGCGGCTTTCTCCGATTTTTTCGGAATGTATAGAGCCCACGCTTGAGGAAATATTTGTATACGAGCTGGAGGTAAAGGGTTATGACGTTAAAAGCATCATCAAATAAATTTCATCCGGCTTTCAGATTGTATAAATATTCGGTAAAGCGTACGATGGGGATTACGGTGCTGCTTACCGTGTTTTTCCTGCTGGTTTGCCCCGGCTACACGATTATGCACATCAACAACAATCTCAAATACAGCACCGATACTTATAAGATATATGATTTCAATCAGGATTCGCCCGCGCTTATAATGATTGTAACCGTGGCTACTACCGCCGCGGCAATGCTGTATCTTTTTATAAATTTCGCGTTTCTTTACGGCAGAAGCTCAAGCGATTTTTATCACGCGCTCCCGCTTACCCGCCGCGGGCTTTTGACTTCAAGGCTTTTAGCCGGAATAACGCCCATTTTCATTCCTATGACGCTTACCTACGCTGCTATGTGCGGACTGCTTGCTCTGGACAGTATCGAGGGCAGCGCGGCGCTTATACTCAGAGGTTATGTCTTCAATGTGCTTGTGCTTCTTGCGTGCTGCGCATTTCTGATGATATTTATCGTGGTCTCGGGCAGCATATTCGATCTTATTATCTCATTTTTTACCTTCAACGCCGGAATCGTTGTGGTTCAGCTTATAAATCAGCATCTGTGCGAGAACTTTCTTGAGGGCTTTCCGCGGGAGATCACGGCAGCCTTTATTATGCGCTCCTCACCGTTTGTTTATATTTTTGCAACCTTCGGAAGACTGCTGAGCTCAGGCGTAAGCTCCGCCGGAGCCGCGGCGGAGTTCGCCGTAAAGCTCATCGCGCTGACCGTAATACCGCTTATTGCCGCGTACCTGCTGTATAGCCGCCGCAAAAGCGAAAAAAGCGGGGTTTCCTATGCGTACAGGTTTATTTATATTGTCTGCGCCGTTATCGTGGGAATAGTCGGCGCTTATCTGCTCGGAATAATCTTCGCCGAGGGGTATATAAACTTTATGTTCTGGATTTTCGCTGCCGTGGGCGGGCTTTTGGCCTCGGTAACCTTCGGCGCGATAAACGACAGGGGCTTCAAGTCGGTAAAAAAATCGCTTGTAATCGGCGGCTGCTCGGTGCTTTGCATCGCCCTTTTATCGCTTTTTCTCTGGAGCGGGGCTTTCGGCTATTCAAGCCGTATTCCC
>CALWUZ010000049.1 GCA_944384845.1 uncultured Clostridia bacterium | reverse complement strand
AGACTTTCAAGCGGAGAGTTTCAAAAAAAACTCTCACTCTCCGTTTTTTCGTCGTGCCTAAATTTCTCTACCAACAAAAATTTTTTTGCTCGAAATTTACTCTTGACTTTTATTGGCAGGTTTCTTTAATTTATATAAAGCCATCCGCATTTTGTACGGTAACGCGGAAACGGCGTTTATACATATTTGCTTATTTGTTTTTATTTATTTTATAAATTTAGTATATACTGTCCTTATAAATAAAGCTATACCCGATTTTCATAATTTACGGTACTGTTTTAATATATCCTTTTATTTATACTAAAAATTCGGCAAATAAGCTCCGAATTCCTTGAGTCTCTTTTGAATACCATTTATATCGGTATTATGCACATCGCCGCCGTCACAGGCAACCGCCGCCGCTATGCCTGCCGCCTGACCTGTTATATAGCAGCACGGAATCACACGCATTGACGCCTGCATTGAGCGGTCCGCGCTTATACATCTGCCTGCCACAAGAACATTCTGTAATTTCTTGGGTGTTAAAGCTCTGTAAGAAATGCCGTAGGATTCACCGGGACCGTACTGCTTTGATACATTCTGTGTAAATTCGGCTGCGCCTTTTCGGTCGGGTGTTTCCGGATGAATATCTATCGGATAGGAATAACGCCCTATCTCGTCGTCAAACACCTGCCTTGCAAGGAAATGCTCATAATTCATAACGATGTCGCCTATTATACGGCGCGATTCTCTGACGCCCAATACATTTGCAGTCTGAATCAGGGTTGCATTTTCAAATCCGGGAAGATAATCTCTGTAATACCTTTCGTATTCAAGCATGCTTTTCCTTCCGTAAAGCAGCGCTTCTGTTATAGAACGCTCGTCGGTATCGTCAACATGGAAACAGTGTCCCACGTTGCCGCCTCCGACTCCTATTTCGGGATTGGTAGGCTTAATACCAGGCAAAATTCCGTCGTATTGCGAAAAATATCCCTTTTCATACGCTTCCTGATACCTGCATCCGTCAAATATAAAATTCTTTTTTGAAAAATCAATGCCTCCCCAAACGCTGCATAAGGTTGCTCCTGCAACCGTGCCGTTCTCGCCGCCGTATTCAAAATCCGCTCCTGCATATGCGCAAAGACTTCCGTCGCCCGTGCAGTCGATAAATATCTTTGCAGACACCGCGTAAATGCCGCTTTTGCCCGATAAAACCGCATATTTGACCCTGCCGCTGTTATCGGTAATAACGTCGACAACCTTTGAATAAAACAGAAAATCAACACCCGCTTCGGCGACAAGCTCGTCATAAAGCAGTTTGATTGTTTCTGATTTTACGACATACCATTGCCGGTTACTCGGCGTATCGCTGAAAAGTCTGTCATGCACGGTTCGTCCGATTCCGCCGGAAAGAAAGTTTTCTCCGTCGTCAAAATTCATAAGTTCAGGAACAAGCGCCTGAGTGCTTGTTCCGCCGAAGCAGCCTCCCGCCTCCGCCAGAAATACCTTTTTTCCCTGCTTTGCACACGCGATGGCCGCCGCCGCACCTGCCGGACCTCCGCCTGCCACAAAAACATCTGTACTGATTTTGACTTCAAGATTTTTAGAATAATCAGTCATATCACTTTTCCTCCGAAACCGCATATTCATCAATAAATATTTTTCCGCAATCAAACGGAATAAAATTATAAGCGTCGTCCCATGTGTCTCCACCCGTAATTTCAGGATTGGCAAAATCTTCAAAGCCGTACTTTCCGATAAAAGTATCTACCCCGACAAAATTTGTTTTTCCTTTTATGTGGTGATGCGGACCCAAAAGATTTCTGTTGCTTCCCACAGCGCAAAGGCTTATTATGTTTTCGCCTGTTTTGAGGGCATCAGTAATATCCTGTTCAAAGGGCGAGGTAAATATTTCCCCGCCTTTATCTCCTATGTTCCATCTTAATGCCGAACAGAAAGGCTCTTCAATCCTCAGAACGCACCGAGCGGCTGTTTCGGGTTTTATATACCTGAATTCATAGTTAAAGTTGCCGCGGTAAAACCAGAGCCCCTGTCTTGTAAGCTCGCCGTAATGCTTAACCGTTGGCTTAACAAGGCGGAATTCGTCAGACTGGATGCGGTAAAAGCTGAAATGGTTCTCAAAATCCACGTTTGCCGCAACGTCAAAATTACCCCTTATATAAATGCTTTCCGGCTCTTTGGGATAGAAAAATCTGTTTCTTTCCGTCTCAAAGACCTCATCAACATTTATATCCGTTTTATTTTTTTCAATGGTATATTTTAACGATATAACATTCCTTCCCGGCACAAGATATTTTGTGATTACATACTCATGTATACTTTTATCAAGCCACCAATCACCCCTTTCGGCAGTTATATCCGTTCCGTTTACCGATACTGCGTCAATATTTCTGTCCTCTACTGCCGCTCTTACGTCTGATATATCGCTTACCGAATCAATATAGAACGGATAACAAACCTCCGCCGTAACCGACGGTTTTGCACGCCCGTACAAAATCTTTGCCATATTGATAACCGGCATTAGTTCTGAAGCTTCGCCGTCAATCACATAGTAGGCCTTGTCTGCTGTGTAACAGTTAAGGTCGCACATAGAGATACTCCGAGGAACAATGTTTCTGCTTAAAACAAGCTTTGTATCACCAAAGCTCGGCTCATATTCCTTTATTTCTATAACCGCGTTTTCCATAGAACGGAGCTTAAGCTTTGCAAAGCTTTCGGTCCCTGAAAAGCCTGAACAAATACCGCTCCTTTTCCCGGACAGAATATCCACAAACGCAAACGAGTATTTTCCCTCAACAGACAGAATAACATCTTTAGAAGTAAAATCATCTCCGCAGCAGATATGTATTCTTTTCCCGTTTTCGGTTGAAACCGTATGCAAAGTAATATTATGCATTAACGACATATCATCTGGATTCAATACCTTTACAGGCTGTTCAATCTTATATGTCTTTAACATTCTTTCCAATAACTCTACCCTGTTGCAGCACTCTGCGGCGGTAATATCTTTAATTTCTGCAGACGGTATAAAATCTATCATTGACGGTCTTGAATTTATAAATATGACGCGAACGCCGAAGTTTGACAGTTCGCGTATTTTTTCAAATGTGAAACGCTTTATACTGTCGCAATCGGGAATAATAAAATATTTATAACTGCGTTTTCCTATTTTCAGCATGCCGTTTTCAACGCATCCGTATTTTTCAAGTATTTCCTCATCAACAATTTCTGCGTCAATCTGCATATCAATAAGATTTTGAAGCGTTTGCCTGAACTGAGAAGAACAGCTCCTCAGCCTAAAGGAATCCATTGTGCCGTTAAATTCGCATTTCACAGAGTGAAACGGCGAAAGCAGAGCGACGTTCGTCTCACGCGTACCCTCGGACATAAGTTCGTTCAAATTTCGCATCCAGTGTTTAAGGTAGATGAAATCCGACCACCATAAATTCTGATATGAGAAAAATGCCGGATAATCCCGCTTTCTGATTCCCTCCATTGTAAAAGCAGACAAATGACAGCATGCGGTTGTAACCCCAAGCGCCGACTGACGTCCCCAAATCCACGCCAGATTGCTGAGCGTTATATCCCAGCCTGCGCATCCGAACACTTCGCACAGCACTTCCCCGTTTCCAAGCTGCTGCGCTACGCTTGAAACCTGTTTCATTAAAACCGGACTGTGCTGCATATTGCCTAAATGGTCGATTCCGGGCATTTGCATCGCGGAATAATGCTTCATTACACCCCCGGTCGTGGCAATTTGTCCGCACAGACCGTCTTCGCATGGGAAGTGGCCTGTAAACAGTAAGTTGTTTTTGTCACACCATTCACTTATCTGCTTAGTGAAAGCGTTGAAAAAAGCGTCGCTTACAGATGAGAAATAATCGTTTCTGAATTTTTTGCCTTCCTCTCCCTTATCGGTAAACCTCCACAGCGACGGCAAAAGCTCATAGCCGCAGCGCTTCGTGAATTTTTCGGGCAATTCCGAACTCCACGGCAACATCGCATCAAGCTGCGGCTCATCGGTGAAAACGCCTTTAATAACCTTTCCGAAATACGCGGAAAATCTTTTTAGGTATTCCTCGTGGGTACAGTCAATAAAAGCGCGCACTGTTTTTTCGGACATAAGATCGACATAATGAGAGTCTGTTTTATACCAAAAAACAAGATCGGCGATATCCGCGTCATTTAAATCAATTATATTCATGCTGGAGTCTCCCGCTTTTTTAAAAGCGGCAACAAGACGGTTTTTATCCGCTTCTGACGGTTTTCCGTATCTCAGTCCCTTAAAGCAATATTCTTCACCGAGTCCGTTCACGATTCCGCCGGCAAAGCCGCTTGGCCAGCCGTCCTCGTCATATATATATACGTCCAATCCGAGACGTTCAGCCTCAGAAACGGCAAACCCGAACGCCTCAAACCATTTTTCGCTTAAATAGGCAGTTTCCAGTCCGGCCCTTGCATGCACTATAACCCCGTCAAAATGACCGTCGGCAAAATCAGTAAGCTGTTCGCTGATTTCTTCAAAATTTATTTCTCCGTTCCAGCTCCAAAAGGAAAGAACCTTTCCCCCGTAACCGTTTTTCCGCATTTTTTTCACTCCTAAATTATCGGCGGACTAAAGTTTCGGTCCGCATTTAAATTACAGTTCACGCCGTCAGCCGTTGGAAAGTCCCGAATGAGAAATACTCCGGACAAAAAACTTTTGACAGAACATAAATAAAATCAGCAACGGTATCATAATTATCAGACTTGCCGCATTTCTCGCAATGAGCGTGCCGGCGGAATCCCATGCTAAGCCCGATTTGATCTGTACGTCGGCAATCGAATTTGCAAGCACCCGAAGATTTGTAAAATAAAGTCCGGAATATGCCGTGTCGGTCCACTGCCAGCAAAAAGAAAACAGAAAAACCGTTGCCATAGTAGTTCTTGCGTTCGGAATCATGACTCTGAAAAATGTCGAAAACACTCC
>CALWUZ010000048.1 GCA_944384845.1 uncultured Clostridia bacterium | reverse complement strand
GCTTATAAAAAACTGTATCTCGGTCATTTCGATGCATACAAATCTTGACATTGGTCAGAACGGCGTAAACGATTCGCTGTGCGGTGCATTATTGCTTCGAGACGTCAAAAAGCACACGGCGGAGGACGGCTATCTCTTAAACTCCGCTCTGCTTCCCTCTCCCCTTTCGGCACCGGCTCTTGCCGAATACATCGGAAAAAGACTCGGCGGGCATGTGAGATACTCCTCCGGTTTCACCGGAAAAATCAGCCGCGTGCTTGTCTGCTCGGGAAGCGGCGGAAATTACCTCGGCGAGCTCGGCCGCAGCGGATGCGACGCGCTTATAACCGCCGACGTGAAGCACAATGCTTTTATAGACGCGGAATTTCTCGGCAAGGCTGTGTTCGACGCAGGACATTTTGAAACCGAAGACGTTGTAATAGAACCGCTGAAGCGTATTTTGGAGCAAAATTTTAAGGATGTGCAGTTTTTCACCGAACACACCCCGTCAATAAAATTTATTTAACTGCGGCAAAAGCGCCGGATATGCTTTTTATGTATATCCGGCGCTTTTAAATGAATGCTTTTAAAATAATCAGAGAGCTTTAGTCTTGTCAAACGCCGCCTTAACCGCGCTCATCACCGCGCCTCTGAAACCTTCGCTTTCAAGAGTGTGCACTCCGGCAATAGTGGTGCCACCGGGGCTGCACACCTCGTCCTTAAGAACTCCGGGATGCTTTCCGGATTCCAAAAGCAGCCTTGCAGAGCCGAGCAGCGTCTGCGCCGCATACTCAAGCGCCTTTGCCCTCGGCAGACCGCATTCCACAGCACCGTCCGCCAGCGCCTCTGCAAACATATATACAAATGCAGGTCCGCAGCCCGAAACCGCGCTGGCAGCGTCTATAAGACCCTCGTCAAGTCTGTCAAGAAGACCGGCGTTTCTCATACAATTTGAAAAATCCGTAATTTCGTCCATAAATACATCCGGCGAAGCGTCGTAAAGCACAACCCCCTCACCTATTGATACGGGAGTATTCGGCATAATTCTTATGACGGGATATTCGGCTCCGAGCATTTTGCTGTAATCCTCTATTTTAATCCCAGCGGCCATAGCCACAAGCACGAATCTGTCGGTACGCTCCGACAGAACCTCCGCTATGCTTTCGAGCAGACCTTTCATCATCTGAGGCTTTACGCCCAAAAATATGAACTTTGCGCCCGCGGCAACCGTTTGATTATCCGCCGCCTTGCAGTTAAGCTCCGCCGCGAGCGACTGTGCCTTTGCCGCCATACTGTCAGCAAGCAGCATTTCGTGACCAGGCACGGTTTTTCGCACCGCCTTCGCCAGCGCGCCGCCCATATTTCCGGTGCCTATAAAACCGAATTTTACCTCCGCCATATCAATTCTCCTATCTTATCTGACCGTTTCCGGATATTATGTATTTATATGTGTTAAGCTCGCAGAGCCCCATAGGACCGCGCGCGTGCAGCTTTTGGGTAGATATGCCCATTTCGCAGCCGAGACCGAACTCGCCGCCGTCTGTAAAACGTGTTGAAGCGTTTACATAAACCGCCGCCGAATCCACCGCCGCTGTAAAATAGTCCGCCGCCGATTTATCCTCGGTTATTATACAGTCGCTGTGGTGAGTAGAATGCTCGGCGATATGCCTTACCGCCTCTTCCTCGCTGTCCACAATTTTTACAGCCATTATATAATCCAGAAACTCCGTGTCAAAATCGTCCTTTCCGGCAGGCACAGCGTCAATAACAGCGCATACCCCGCTGTCGCCGCGAAGCTCCGCCCTGCCCGCAAGCCTGCGCGCAAGCTCGGGAAGGAAGCTATCGGCTATCCGGCGGTGAACAAGGCAGACCTCTGCCGCGTTGCATACCGAGGGACGGCTGGTTTTGGCGTTATCAACAATATTGACAGCCATTTCTATATCCGCCGACTTATCTACGTATATATGACATATTCCGGTTCCGGTCTCAATGCAGGGAACCGTAGCGTTCTGCACGCACGCCGAAATAAGCCCTTTGCCGCCCCGCGGGATAAGCAGATCGACGTACCCGTTCGCGGTCATAAGCTCTGCCGCGCTCTGGCGGGTCGTATCCTCGACAAGATTTATGTAATCCTCATTAATTCCCGCCGCGCTGAGCCCTTCTTTAAGCGCAGAAACAACGGTCCTGGCACTCAGGAAAGCCTCCTTGCCGCTTCTGAGCACGCATACGTTGCCGCTTTTAAAGCAGAGCGCCGCCGCATCAGAGGTAACGTTGGGACGGCTCTCATAAATTATTGCGACTACTCCGAGCGGAACCGATACCTTCTTTATAAGCAAACCGTTTTCACGCCTGATTTCGTCAAGCACGCGCCCGACCGGATCGGGGAGCTCTGCGACCGCGCGGATACCGTCCGCCATTGCAAGAACGCGCTTCTCATCAAGGCGCAGGCGGTCAAGCATGACCTCGCTTATTTTTCCGCGGGCGCTGCGCATATCCTCACCGTTCGCGGTTAAAATATCCGCGGTATGCTTTATAAGCGAATCCGCCATAAGCCCGAGGGCTCTGTTTTTTTCTTCAGCTTTGAGCGCCGTGCCGGACGCCGCTGCTTTTGCACGCTTGAGTATCTCCGCTGTTGAAATCATTTTATATCATCCTTTCGGGCCGTAAACCTCGTTCCGACGTTTTTACCCTCCAAAATTTCATAAAGCACCGCCGGGTCTTTTCCGTTGGCTATTATCATGTCGATTCCGGCGTTTACCGCTATTTTAGCGGCTTTGATTTTCGTAGCCATTCCGCCCGTGCCGAATCTGCTGCCCGCGCCGCCGGTCATACCTTCTATTTCGGGCGTGATTTCATCAACGCATTCAAGAAGCACGGCGTTTTTGTCTTTATGCGGGTCGGCTGTATAAAGACCGTCTATATCAGATAAAAGTATAAGCAGATCGGCGTTTACGGCGGTAGCCGCAATAGCGCCTAAGGTATCGTTGTCCCCGATTACTATTTCATCAGTTGCGATAGAATCGTTTTCATTTATAATAGGAAGAGCGCCGAGCTCAAGCAGCCTGCGCACGGTGTTTTCAAAATTGCTCCTGCGGGCGCTGTGCTCTATATCCTCGCCGGTTATAAGAATCTGAGCGACCGTGTGATTATATTCCGAAAACAGCTTGTCATATGTATACATAAGCTCGCACTGCCCTACCGCCGCAGCCGCCTGCTTTGTAGGTATGTCCGAAGGCTTGTCAGCCAAAGAAAGCTTGCCCGCCCCCATACCAATCGCGCCGGAAGAGACAAGGATTATTTCGTTTCCGGCGTTTTTCAGGTCGCTCATCGCCTTTACCAGCCCTTCAACCCGCCTTATGTTAAGCAGACCGGATTTGTGCGCCAGAGTAGACGTTCCGATTTTAATCACAATACGCATTGACATTCTCCGTTTTAAATTATTGGGTGAAAACCGAGGCTTTCGCCGATTGTATCTATTATACAGCATACTGTATCGAATTTCCAGCCTTATTATTATTTTTTTAAATTCCTTGACTTCAGTGCTTTAAAGTGTTATATTTGATATAAGAAATTTTTGTAATCTTAAGGAGAGAAAACAGATGAAAATAAAAAAGCTGATTTCCGCCGCCGCGGCGCTTTCCCTTGCCGCAGTTACGGGCGCCTCACTCGCCGGCTGCGGAGGGTCTACCGCCAAATATACAATCGGCATCTGCCAGCTTGTCCAGCATGATGCACTTGACGCCGCTACGCAGGGCTTTAAGGATGCGCTTGAAGAAAAGCTCGGTGACGATGTGGAGTTTCAAGAGCAGAACGCCGCAAACGATCCTGCCACCTGCGCTACGATAGTCAACCAGTTTGTTTCAAACGATGTCGATCTTATAATGGCAAACGCCTCCGCTTCACTTCAGGCGGCGGCGCAGGCAACTGAGGATATTCCGATTGTAGCCACCTCGATCACTGATTTTGCCACAGCGCTTGAAATATCCGAATGGACCGGAAAAACCGGAACAAACGTCACCGGCACCGCCGATTTAGCCCCTCTTAAGGAGCAGGCGGAAATGGTAAAGGAGCTTTGTCCTGAGGCTAGGCTTGTCGGTATTCTTTATAATTCCGGAGAAGCGAATTCTAAATATCAGTCTGATGAAATTTCTAAATATCTGACTGAACTCGGCATTGAATCCAAGGAGTTTACCAGCGCCGATTCCAACGATCTTGCCTCGGTCGTCACCGCTGCCTGCGAAGAAGTTGACGTAATCTATATACCCACTGACAATACGATGGCCTCAAGCACAGAAATCATCAATAATATCGCCGAGCCTGCCGGCATACCGATAATAGCCGGCGAAGCCGGTATATGCAGGGGCTGCGGCATCGCCACCCTTTCAATCGATTATTACAGCATCGGCTACAAGGCGGGCGAAATGGCTTATGATATACTTGTAAACGGTGAGAATCCCGGAGATATGGAGATTGAATACGCCGACGATCTTACCAAGCAGTATATGACGTCGCGCTGTGAAAAGCTCAGCATTACCGTTCCCGATGATTATACTGCTATGAGCGAGGAAGAGGAATAATTTATACCTGAACATGGTACAGAGCGATAAGGCGCGGCGCGCCTTATCGCTTATTCAGGTTTTATAATATCTTAAAATTTCAGACCGAAAGGAATTTTTCTTTATGCTTTCTCTTTTAAACACAATGCCCGGAGCGATAGCGCAGGGCGCCATCTGGGGCGTTATGGCGGTGGGGCTGTACATTACATATAAGATACTCGACCTCGCCGACCTTACTGTCGACGGCTCCTTTACTACCGGAGGCGCTGTGCTTGTCGTCTGTGCCGCGGGAGGCATGAATATCTATTTATCCATGCTGCTGGCGCTTTTAGTCGGATGCCTTACAGGTCTTGTAACCGGAATACTTCATACCAAATTCGGCATACCGGCTATTCTCGCCGGTATACTTACGCAGATCGCTCTGTACTCCGTAAACCTCAGAATACTCGGCGGCAAGGCCAACCAGCCGCTTTCGGTCACTAAATACGATCTTGTCGTATCCCTTAGAAATATAAATCAGTCGCTTATAGTCTGCGCGATTTTCGTGATTGTGCTGATAGCCGTGCTTTACTGGTTCTTCGGCACAGAGCTCGGTCATTCGCTCAGAGCCACCGGCTGCAATCAGGCAATGGCGCGCGCGAACGGCATAAATACCGCGACAAACAAAATTATCGGCTTTATAATTTCAAACGGTATCGTCGCCCGTTCGGGCGCTCTTCTCGCCCAGTATCAGGGCTTTGCCGACGTCAATATGGGACGCGGCGCCATAGTTATAGGTCTTGCGTCCATTATTATCGGTGAGGTAGCCTT
>CALWUZ010000047.1 GCA_944384845.1 uncultured Clostridia bacterium | reverse complement strand
CGTAACAGTCATTATTCGTGCATATACTTATGACAGGACTTGTGTTGCTACTCAGTATTTCGTAAACATAGAAAAATTTAAAAGATTACACTTTTAAAAAACGATAAATAGCGTTCCTGATTTTTTTATTCAATAGAATATATAGTTTTTTGGCTTGGCAGTATTGCATTGTATAAGTGAACAAAAAATTCAATCCGACGAGCAATAAATGGATTCGCATGGATTGACAAATATGTGAAAATATGATATAATATAAAAAATAAAAGAGGAAGTTACAATGGTTCAAAACCCTCTGAAAAAATGCAAATATATCTTTTTTGTAGCCTCTTGACAAAGAACATAGCCGCAGCCTTTAGGCTGCGGCTATGTTCTTCTGTTTGAACGGGTTCGGCTCCTAAGAGGGTGAGGGGCGTAAAAAACATTACGGTGTAATGTTTTTTAGCCTCGAAATCCGCAGCGGCTTTGCCGCAGAAACGAAATACGCTAAAAGCGGATTCATCCCTTTGGGCGGGTCAGTCGGGAACCTCGACATGCAGACGTATAGTTGAGGTTCTTCTTTTTTGCATTTTTTATCTTGAGTTTAAGCGGCATCTCTTTGCTGTCTGTTGATACGTCGGAAAAAAGTTCGCTTTGCTCCGGCTTATTTTGTCAGCGACAGAAAATAAGCTATCTGCCCGCTCTCTTGCTCCGCCTTTCCGCAAAAGGTCATGTTCGCGTTGACTGACGGCTTGTAAACGTGCTGTTTTCCGCTGATGTTTTTTCAGTTTAACAGCACGGAAAAAACGTTTTCGGCAGCAATATCTCATTATCCGGCTGCGAATGTCAGAGCGGCGAGCGTTTGAAATTAAAGGCAGTCCGCGTATGCTTGCTGTTATTCAGGACAGAATATAAAGAAAAAGGGGGACTGTAATTTGGAATTTCTGAAGCTTTGCCTGACCGTCTTGGGCTCGTTCGGCACGCTGTTTTTTGCGGCCAAGTTTATCGGGCATAAGCAAATAGCTCAGCTGGATTTTTTTGATTATATTACGGGGATAACCGTCGGCTCTATCGCGGCGGAAATGGCTACGGAATTGGAGGAGCCCTGGAAGCCGCTTACCGCCATAGTGATATACGGAGGCGTAACTCTGCTGCTGAGTGCCGTTTCAAATAAATTTCCGAGATCGCGCAAATATCTCAACGGCACCCCTACCATTCTTATGGATCGGGGAAAGCTATACTATGAAAATCTGAAAAAGGCCAAGCTTGATCTGAGCGAGTTTATGGTTATGTGCAGGCAGCAGGGATACTTTGATCTGACAGGCATCCAAACCGCTGTTTTTGAATACAACGGAAAACTGACAATACTTCCGGTAAGCGGTCGGAGACCTGTCACGCCGGAAGATATGAATCTGGCTCCGGAACAGGAATTGTTATTCACAGAGCTGATTATGGACGGCCGCGTTCTGGAGGATAATTTAAAACGCATGGGACTGGATTTGACATGGCTTGATAAACAGTTGAATCAGCGTGGTATTAAATCACCTAAGGATGTTTTTCTGGCGGTCTGCGATCGAAATCTGAAATTTGTTCTTTATGAGAAAAGCAGCTCTGAAGCTAAAGCTGCCGGGGCGCAGCCGGGCTGTTAACATATATACACTTGCCTGCAAGCTGACCGATGACGAATTAAATCATCTCGGAGTATCGCTGACAATGCCGGCGGATACTCTTTTTACTGTTGCGGCTCAAAGAAGTATCTGCAGACGTAACAACAGCCCGAAATCAGAAGGAAATTCCGTGTCTGCGTAAATTTTTGTAAACAGATATTCCGGCGTTTTTCTCCTGCCTTAAGCTTGTCCCCCCCTACTATTCAGTGATCATCTGAATGCCCTTTTCCAGTGTTTCAAAATCCAGCATTCCGCTGCTGCGCGTTACCAGATTGCCGTCTTTGTCAATGAAAAAGGTGGAAGGAAAACCGGTCACATAATATGCATTGACCGCTTCAAGCTCCGTATCAAAGAAAATATCAAACCCAAAGCCTTCCTGCTCAATATATTCTTTTGCAGACGTTATTGTCTCCTGAACGCCGTCGGTGGCGTTCACCATGAGAAACTGCACATCGGGATATTTTTCATATGCCTTATCAAAATCCGGCATTTCCACCTTACAGTAATAGCACCAGGTGGCCCAGAAATTAAGGACTACAGGTTTTCCCCTGTAATCCGAAAGCTTAACCTCGCTGCCGTCGGCACCGAGCACCGTAAAATCCGGCGCCGCGTATTCATTATCTTCTGAAGCCTGATTTTGAGTCTGCGAATTTTGCATCAGATTGTTCCCTGCGTAATCCCTGCTCATCACATGATACAAAACGGCGGCTCCCGCAATCACTCCTACAAGGGCAACTGCAATAATAATCCATTTAATCTTGTTTTTCATTTCTTTCCTCCTATGACAGCAACGTCAGGAACTTACCAAACAAACCCGTCGCCATGAGCACGCCGACGATCACAAGGAAGGAGCCGCTGACGGTGTTGATAATCCGGTAGTGCTTTTTGATAAAGGAAAAAGCGACTTTCAGTCGGTCGATGAGTACCGCGCTGACAAAAAAAGGAATCCCGAGACCCAAAGAATACAGGAGCAGCATTACAACGCCTTCCAGCACATTCCCCTGGCTTGTGGCGAGCATCAAAGCCGACCCCAGAAAAGCGCCGACACAGGGCGTCCATCCGATTGAGAAGACAATCCCGAATAAAACGGAAGAGAAAAATCCCAGGTTGTCTGTTTTGGCGATCTTTGTCCCCTTAAAAAGGGTAAGCTTAAAAACGCCAAGAAAATTGAGACCGAAGAAAATGACAATCAGACCCGTGATGATATTCACAATCATTTGATGCTCATTCAGGAGCCTGCCGAAGGTACCGGCCAGGGCGCCTAAAAGAACAAATACGCCGGTAAATCCAAGGATAAAGCCCAAAGCGTTTTTGATAAGCTGTTTATGATTTCTTTCACTGCCGCCGGCAAAATACGAGATGTAGATTGGAAGCATCGGCAAAAGGCAAGGGGACACGAATGTGATGATCCCCTCCAGAAACGATATAAAATACTGCATTATACGGTTTCTCCTTTGTAAGAGCTGATGCCGCCGATATCGTATACACGGTTATATCCGATTTTCTTCAGATAAGCCGCGGCGCCTGCGCTTCTGCCGCCGCTCAGGCAATGAACGAATATGTGAGTAGTTTTATCCGGAATGCTTCCGCTGATCGTATCCAGCCGGTCAAGCGGTATATTCAGGCTTCCGTTGATATGATAATCGGCATATTCCTCTTTGGTGCGAACGTCAAGCAAAACAGCGTCCTTGATATTTTTCCATTCCTCGACGCCCTGATTGATATTTCTGCGGGTAAACAAGTTAAATAACATAGCTTTTCTTATCCTTATTTTTTTATTTGCTTCTTATTGTAACACGAATCGGTTTGAATTACCGTGACTCAGTCACAAACCAAAAGCTCCTGCAGATAAGAGCAGGAGCTTTTGAACAATCAGGAATGATTTTTCACGTTAAATGTCCGCCTTCCAAAGACCGTGAAGGTTACAGTAGGCATATGCGGCAACCGGTTTTTCATCCGCCAGGGCAAAGGTTACGAGAGGTACCGCACCTGCTTCAAGGCACTTGCGCTGACCGCCTTTGTCGGTTTGGAGATAGACCCATTGGATGCTGTGATCTTCGGTCATTGGATGCTGTACTGAACCGACCTCCACCTTGACGGTACTGCCTTGTACGGTAACCACCGGGATATGCTTCTCTGTGCTGGCTTCTGCGGTTCCGGGCTCAAGCGGCGTCATTTTCTGTCCGCAGCACATAATCGGTACTCCTGCGTTATGGATCAATCCGACCAGATTGCCGCAATGCCCGCAAATGTAAAATCTGTTTTCACACATAATCATCTCTCCTGTTTTTTAATTTGTACGGCTAATGAAAAAAGGATTCTGCGATACATTCACAAAGCTCCCTTATTTCCTGTAAGATACTCTTCGGCATAATGCACGGCTACGGCTCCGTCCGATACGGCGGTAACGATTTGACGAAGCGGCTTGGTCCGGACATCGCCCGCGGCATACACGCCTTCTATATTCGTCCTTGTGGATTCGCCGGCCGCCACATAGCCAAGAGGGTCGAGTTCAACGGCGTTTGCTAAAAAATCCGTAGCGGGTTTTCTGCCGATGCTGACGAAAACGCCGTCGCAGGCAAGCTCCTTTACCGCTCCTGTCCTAACATCCTTTAACTTTATACCGGTCAATTTACTGTCCGCTATCAGCTCGGAAACGGTGCTGTTCCAGAGAAATTCTGCATTTTCTGCCTTCATCAGCGGGTCATGATAAACCTTTGCTGCCCGCAGCGTATCCCTTCTATGAACAATAAACACCTTCTTTGCAAACCCGGAAAGATAGAGAGCATCCGATACGGCGGAATTTCCTCCGCCCACCACCGCAACGGTTTTCCCTTTATAAAACCGACCGTCGCAGTGAGCGCAGTAATGTACACCCTTGCCAATCAACTTCTGTTCATCTGTAAGACCAAGCTCACGCGGATTTGCTCCGGTGGCAATGATAACGGCCTTTCCTTGAAAATCCCCGCCTGACGTTTCCGCCTTTTTTATTTTGCCGGAAAAATCAACCGCGGTTACGTCGGCGTATACGGTTTTCGCGCCAAACCGTTCGGCGCCCTGCTGCATTTTCAGACTCAGGGTAAAGCCGTCGATACCTTCCTCAAAGCCCGGATAGTTATCAATGTCTCCAGTCAGCGCCATCTGTCCGCCTGCCGCCATCCGTTCCAGCAAAACGGTGTCTAGTCCTGCCCGTGCCGCATACAAAGCTGCAGTGTATCCGGCAGGACCTCCGCCGATTATCAGTATATCATATATATGTCCCATAATCCACCAATTTTGTTACAATATATTTGCCGGGTAAAGCACACCAGCCGGGTGTGCTTTATTCGTTCTCATTCCTAAGCTACAATAAGAGGAGTAATTGGTCTGACATCACCTCCTTTGGACTAACGACGTCCGGC
>CALWUZ010000046.1 GCA_944384845.1 uncultured Clostridia bacterium | reverse complement strand
CCATCGCCAAGGCAAAGGCGGCAAACGTGCCGAACGAAAACATAGAAAGAATAATAAAAAAAGCCGCGGGCGACGGCGAGGCAAACAATTACGAGGAGCTTATCTACGAGGGCTACGGTCCGTCAGGCGTAGCGGTGGTTGTGGAAACGCTGACCGACAACCGCAACCGTACCGCCGGCGAGATGCGCCATTATTTTGACAAATGCGGCGGCAATCTGGGTCAGACCGGCTCTGTAATGTTTATGTTTGACCGGAAGGGAATTATCCAGATAGAGGGCGAGGACCTTGACGAGGACAAGGTGATGGAGGACGCGCTTGAGGCGGGCGCCGACGATTTTAATTTCGACGGCGACGTTTTTGAAATTTCCACCGATCCCAATATGCTCGGCGCCGTGCGAGATTCGCTTGAGGAGAAGGGATATTCCTTCCTCTCGGCGGAGGTCGCCTATGTGCCTAAGACTATGACCGCCGTGAGCGATGAGGAAAGCGCGGCGAAAATGGAAAAGCTTATCGATATGCTTGAGGAAAACGACGACGTTCAGGCGGTATGGCATAACTGGGAAATGCCGGACGGCGAATAGACTTCGGGAGAGGAAAATAGTTTTTTTAAAAAATATATGGCTACAATTTAAGTGCGTGCCGGAGACGGCACGCACTGTTTTTATATTAAACCGGAAAATACCGTAAAATAAGAACCCGAACGCCGGGGCGAGTAAAGGCTCAATTTTCAGGATTTGGGATAGGGCATATTTTCGGGCAGTCCAATAATATAATCCGACGATATATTATATAAAGCACAAAATTGTTTTAAAGTATCTATATCAATTTTTCTTTTTTCATTTTCATATCTGGAAATTGTTGCGTGAGTGGTATGTAGCCTTTGCGCAACCTGTTCTAATGTTAAGTTTGATTTTTTTCTTGCTTCTTTCAATTTTTTTCCGTACATTTAGCATACCCCTCCTTCTTTTGTACCATTTTAGCACATTTTACATCTTTATCAATTACCAATTTGGTACATTTTAATATTGTACCAAATTGGTGAATTTGCTATAATTATTAAGTCAGAATAAGTCCCGTGCATAACACGGGACAAATAAAAGCAAAACGGAGGAATAAAAAATGTCAGGATTTATAGAGGAGCTTTTCTTTGAAAACATAAGACCGCAGTCGCGCGTATCAGAAAAAAGCGAGCTGTACCAAGAGGAGTATGAAAAGAAAATAAATGATGAGGAGCGGCTGATAAAAACGCTGCCGGAGGAATACAAAAAGCTTTTTTTGGAGTATGCAGACGCCTGTGCGGTAGTAAACGGCGAGGATACGCTGGACTGCTTTGTAAGAGGCTTTAAGCTGGGTGCGGGCTTTGCCTTAGACGTCTTTGGTATAGACGGCACGTTTTTAAACGGTTTGTTAAAGGACGCCGAAGAATAATCAGAATTTTATTTGCTCAAAATTTTCCCGCATTTAATAAGGCGGAAAGGTTTTCAGATAAAAGCCTTTGCCGCGGCGTTGAAGGCTATGCAGAGCAAAATTCCCGCCGCGGTGGGAAGCAGCGCCGCCAGAGCAGTCCATTTAATGCTGCCCGTCTCCTTTTTAACGGTAATGAGCGTGGTAGAGCAGGGCCAGTGCATAAGCGTGAAAATAATAAAGCATACGGCGGTGACCCAGCTCCAGCCGTTTGATACAAAAAGCTGCCGCATTTCGGCAAGCGAGGCAAGCTCGGTGATGGAGCCTGTCGCAGTATATGCCATAATGATTATGGGAACTACGATTTCATTTGCCGGAAAGCCAAGTATAAAGGCTATCAGTATCACGCCGTCAAGCCCCATAAGCCTGCCGAGCGGGTCTAAGAAATCCGAGCATATTTCAAGAAGCGTGGCGTCTCCGGCGGTAATATTAGCCATAAGCCATATGATAAGCCCCGCCGGAGCCGCCACCGCGGCGGCTCTGCCGAGGACAAACAGCGTGCGGTCGAAAACCGAGCGGACGATAACCTTTCCTATCTGCGGCTTTCTGTAAGGGGGAAGCTCAAGCGTAAATGAGGAGGGTACGCCCTTTAATAGGGTGAGCGAAAGCAGCTTTGTAACAAGAAAGGTCATGGCAATGCTCAAAACTATCGCGGCGGTAAGCAGGAAAACCGAAAAAAGAGAGGAGAGACCGCCGGCTCCGCTTATAAAAAACATTGTTATTACCGAAATAAGCATGGGGAATCTGCCGTTGCAGGGAACAAAATTATTGGTAAGCACGGCAAGAAGCCTTTCGCGCGGAGAATCGATAATGCGGCACCCGACGACGCCCGCCGCGTTGCAGCCGAAGCCCATGCAGAGGGTGAGCGCCTGCTTTCCGCAGGCTCCGCAGCGTTTAAACGGGCGGTCGAGGTTGTAGGCAACCCTCGGAAGATAGCCTGAGTCCTCAAGCAGGGTAAAAAGCGGAAAGAAAATCGCCATAGGAGGCAGCATTACCGATACCACGCTTGTAAGCACGCGGTAAACGCCGTCCGCGGCGGCGCCGCGCAGCCATTCCGGCGCGCCGGCTTCGGTAAGGAGAAGAGACAGCTTTCTGCCTATAAAGCCGAAAAAGCGCGACAGTAATTCGGACGGATAATTAGCTCCGGTTATGCTTAGCCAGAAGATAAATGCCAGCAGAAGCAGCATAATCGGGTAAGCGGTCAGTTTTCCCGTAAGCAGGCGGTCGGCGCGCCTGTCAAAGCCGGTGTATTGTTTTTTTTCATATTTTACGGCGCCGTCACAGATTTTTTCCGCCTCGGATACCAGCGACGAAACGATAAGGTCTTTAAACCTGCCGCAATCTATTCCTGCCGCCCGCAGCATTTTCCGCGCCTCGTCAAGGGCGCAGAACAGGGCGGGATTTTTAAGAAGCCGCTCGCCTGCGGCGCTGTTTATTTCAGCCGTAAGCGACGCGTCGCCCTCAAGCAGTCTGAGCGCCAGCCAGCGGCTGTTTACCGGATTTTCCGCAATCCTTTTTATCTGCGTCTCAACAAGTGCGGCGGCGTCTTCTATTTCTTTGGGATAAATGGTTTTAAAGGGGCGGTTTATTATTCTGCCGTCAATCAAGCCGTCAAGCGCCCTCAAAACAGAAAGATAGCTTTTTTTGCTGCGTGCGGTAATGCCTGTTACGGGAACTCCGAGCCTTTCGGACAGCAGGTTCAGATTGATTTTTATTTTTTTGCGCTTAGCCTCGTCCATAAGATTAACGCAGACGATTACGTTGGGCGTTATTTCAAGAATTTGCAGAACAAGATTCAGGTTGCGCTCAAGGCAGGTGGCGTCGCATACCACCGCCACGGCGTCAGGCGAGCCGAAGCAGATGAAATTGCGCGCGACCTCCTCCTCGGCGGAGTGCGCCATAATAGAGTATGTACCGGGTATGTCTACCAGAACATACGAATGCCGGCTGCTTTTGCAGAAGCCCTGCGCGCTGGCGACGGTTTTGCCCGGCCAGTTGCCCGTATGCTGGTTGAGACCGGTAAGCGCGTTGAAAACCGTGCTTTTTCCCACATTTGGATTTCCCGCGAGAGCCACCACCCTGTCCGACTTGCTTTGTTTCTTTATTTTAAGATCGGAATCGACCGCGCCGACGCCGACCGAGCTTTTGGTAAGACCCATTTTTCTTCCTCCCGAAAGTTTATATCACAGCTATGCTTTGCGTCTGGTTCTTCTATTTATATGGTATTCAGACGCGGGCTGTTTGTTAATTCGCCGCATAATCCGCGGATTTCTGCGGATATAATAAACTCGGAGGAGATTGTATGCAGCCGCTATGGGAAAATACCGTTAAAATGAAAGACTTTCCCCGGCTTGACGGGGATATAAAAACCGACGTGCTGATAATCGGCGGAGGTATAGCCGGAATACTGTGCGGATACAGGCTAAGGTCCGAGGGCGTGGACTGCGTTATCGCCGAGGCGGATAAAATCTGCCGCGGCGTTACCGCCGGCACGACCGCCAAAATAACCGCTCAGCACGGACTGGTGTATAATAAGCTGATAAACAGCTTCGGCAGGGAAAAGGCGCGTATGTATCTGGAGGCTAATATTAAGGCGCTCGGCGAATACAGAAGGCTTTGCGCGAAGATAGACTGCGATTTTTCAGAGGCTGATTCATATATCTATTCAGCAGACGACCGCCGCAAGCTGGAAAAGGAAATATCCGCGCTTGAAAAAATCGGCTATAAAGCCGATTTCTGTGAGGAAACCGAGCTGCCTATAAATACTGCGGGCGCGGTTAAATTTTCGTCACAGGCAAGGTTTAATCCGCTTAAATTTCTTTCCGCGCTGTCAAAGGACCTTAAAATATATGAAAACACTGCCGTAAAGGAGCTCAAAGGTCTTACCGCCGTGACCGAAAGCGGAAGCATAAGGGCGAAAAAAATAATAGTTGCGACTCATTTTCCAATATTAAATAAGCACGGCTCTTATTTCCTGAAAATGTATCAGAAGCGCTCATATGTTTCGGCGTTTTCAGGGGCGGGAGAAATTAAGGGCATGTACAGGGACGAATCGGAGGACGGCTTTTCCTTAAGAAGCGCCGGCAGCCTTCTCATCATCGGAGGAAGCAGTGCCAGAACCGGCAAAAAAACCTCCGGCTGGGAGGAGATACATCAGCTTTCGCGGCGGTATTATCCCGGCGCCATCCAAAAATATTTCTGGGCGGCACAGGACTGCATTACTCTTGATTCGGTGCCTTATATCGGAAATTATTCGGCAGGCACGCCGGATTTATATGTCGCGACCGGCTTCGGCAAGTGGGGAATGACCTCGGCTATGGCGGCGGCGGAGCTGCTGTGCGATATGATAACCGGCAGAAAAAACGAATACGAAACGCTTTTTTCACCCTCGCGCCACATCATAAGAAAACAGCTTCTGTTTAATTTTTTCAGCGCCGGAGCCGGACTTGTCCTTCCCTCAAAAAAGCGGTGTCCGCATCTCGGCTGCGCGCTTAAATGGAATAAAAACGAGCGCTCGTGGGACTGCCCGTGCCATGGCTCGCGCTTTTCCGAAAAGGGAAAACTGCTTGACAATCCGGCTACAGGCGGCCTCGGCGATTAAGCCGAAGCCGCCTGATATATTGCCGGTCTATGGATGCGGCGTGCATATCGCTTTAAAGCAAAACCGGCTGAAGCTGCTCCCCTGCAAGTGCTTTTTCTACCGTGGCGGGTATAAGTGAAAAATCGCATACCAGCGAGTTGTTTTTTCCGTACGGGTCATCCTGACGGTAGGGAACAAAAAATATATTCGCGGTATTGTGCAGAAGTCCGATGTTTTTCGCAGACGCGCCAAGCGCGTCGTTTGTCGCTATCGCCAGAACCACCGGCTTTCGGTTTCTCAGGTGCGCTTTTACAGCCATTGTGACGGGAGTATCGGTAATTCCGAGAGCGGTTTTTGCAATCGTGTTGCCCGTGCAGGGCGAGACTACAATTATATCAAGCAGATTTTTAGGTCCGATAGGCTCCGCGGCGGTAATATCGTGAATTATTTTTTCACCGCAAATTTCTTCTACCTCGCGTATTAAATCCTCCGCTTTGCCGAAACGCGTGTCCGTGCCGTACACAATCTGCGACATTATCGGTTTGATTTTAATATCGTTTTTTGCCAGTTCTTTAAGCGCGGCGAGGGATTTTTTTATTGTGCAGAAGGAACCGCAGAACGCATATCCCAATGTAATATCTTTCATGGCGTTCTCCTCTTTTAAATATGTGAATGTATAAGCTCTGTCACGGTTTCGGCAAGTATTTTTCCGGCGGTGCGCGGTGCGTATACGCCCGGAAGCCCCGGCGCCTTAAAGGCTTTTATACCGAGTTCCAGCGCGTCGTCCACGCTGAAGCCGCCCTTGCTTGAAAGGTCTATCATAAGCCTTGCCGTGCAGCTTTCAAGCGCTTTTCTGTCAATTACCCCTGCGTCTACGGTGTTGAATATTATGTCGTAATCAAGAGGAACCGAGCAAAGCTCCCCGGTGTTTGCCGTTTCCAGTCCGGAAGCTTTGCAAAGCGCGAAATCAGAGGGCTTTCTCGCGCTTACCGTAACCCTTGCGCCCAGCGCCCTGAGGCGGTCAGCCAGAACCTTTCCGCAGCGGCCGAAGCCTATCACCAGCACACGGCTCTGCCACAGCGTGAAATCGGTGTTTTCTATAGCAAGCTTTATCGCGCCCTCTGCCGTGGGCACAGCGTTAAGAAGGGAGTACCCGTCAAGCTTTCCGTAGTCCACACAGTTTTTGCCTTCAAACATATAATTACAGCAGAGTATAAGTCTGCCGCCCGCTTTTTCGGCAATTTCGTCAAGCCGTATCTTCCGTTCCGAAAGAGGAGCGTATACGGTTTCTCTGTCCTTAGTTGTGGGAACGGGAAGCAGCAAAACGTCGCTTTGCTCAATATCGCCGCAGTCGCCGCCGTAAAGTCCCAGCGTGTTCACGCAGAATCCGGTTTCCAGCGCTTCGCGCGCTGCTTTCATACGCTCGTCTCCTCCGATTATAAGTATTTTTTCCATATTCATCACGTCCGCTTATAAAAAGTATAGGGTATAAAAAACAAGCGCCATGCTGTACATTACAGTTTATGGCGCTTCAGCGTGCCGAAAAAATCCGGCACGCTTTGGACGGGGATGCCGCTCGCTCGGAAATCTCTGCTTTCCGGACTGCGCTCTGTCCCCGCCAATACCACCCCTGCGCTCTTGAAAATCCGCATTTAAGGCGGATTTTCGCTTACAAGGCGTTTTTCCGCCGCACCTGTCGGCGGAAAAACCGAATGCGGCTGAACGCCGCCTTAAAAAAGTCACAGGGTTTATCGACAAACTTAAGCGCCATGCTGTACATTACAGTTTATGGCGCTTATGCTTTTTTAGTTACGGTTAAATTCCTTTGCCTTTTGTAGCAATATATTTTTTTTATTAAGCTCCGGTTCTTCGTTTACCAGCCTGCGCAGAGCCTCCAGCGTTTTGCCTGCGCTTATGCCGGTTATTCCCAGGGCTTTAAGCTCTTTTCCGTTTATTTCAAGGTCTGAAATTCTGTAGGGCTCTCTATCTCTGATAATTCCGAGGAGCATTTTTTCCGCTTTTTCGGTGTCCCTTTTTAAGACTGCCTTCTCAAAAGCCAGATATTTTCCGAAGGTCTCTGCTCCGCAGAAATAAAGCATTTCCTTAATTTCCGGCTTGGAGTCGGGAAACGGAGCTTCAATGAGCCGCAAAAGCTTATCGGCGGTTTTTTTTGTTTTATTAGGCGCCTTTAAAAGCTCAAGCGCGCGCAGTATGTCCGCTCCGGTCAGATAAAGGAAAGCGAAAAGTGAGATTCCGCTGTTCTGAAGACCGGACAGCCTTTCGTAATCCGGACTTTGCTTCAAGCCTAAAAAACCGAGCCCTCCGGCATCGGTAAGAGGCTTCAGCGCGGCGGGATTTACGCCGGCGAGCGTTTTTTCAAGCTCTTCGAGTATCCGTTCTGAACTGATGCATTTAAGCAGAGAAGCGCTTTTCAGCGCCGCGTTCAGGGTTTCAGCTTCGATTTCAAAGCCGAGAACCGAGGAAAAGCGGAAAAGTCTCAGGATTCTGAGAGCGTCCTCCTTAAAGCGCCGCATAGGATCGCCTACGGCGCGCAGCAGCTTTTTTTCAATGTCTTCACTGCCTCCGAAATAGTCCTTAATGCCTTCACTGGGGCTGTAAGCCAGCGCGTTTACGGTAAAATCGCGGCGGGCGAGGTCCTCCTTAAGCGTTTTCACAAAGGTGACGCTGTCAGGGCGGCGGCTGTCACTGTATTTGCCGTCGCTGCGGTAGGTCGTCACCTCTGCACTGTATCCGCCGTAAATAACGGTAACCGTGCCGTGCTTTACGCCCGTGGGAACGGTTTTTTCAAACAGCTGCATTGTATAGTCAGGCTCAGCTGAGGTGGTTATATCGTAATCGTGCGGAGGCGTGCCGGTGAGCATGTCCCTAACGCAGCCGCCGACGAGATAAGCCTCGCAGCCGTTTTTTTCAAAAACCGACAGGATATATTCTATTTCAGGAGGAATATAAAGCATAATTTTACTCCTTATAATAAAAAAGGGTTTATTTTTTTACGGTTTGGCAATATAATAGTAGGTAAGAATTTATAATGTTGGGAGAACCGTCATGAAACAGCTTCGGAGTGAGGATAAGGTAATCGAAGGCGTCCGTCATATCCATATGATAGGAATAGGCGGAAGCGGCATGTGTCCGCTTGCGGAAATACTTCACGGAAAGGGCTATTACATTACCGGCTCGGACAATAACGAAAGCGACCCGCTTCTTAGGATAAAGGGACTCGGAATACCCGTTTTTATGGGTCACCGGGCTGAAAATATAGAGGGCGCGGGGCTTGTTGTATATTCCGCCGCCATACCGGAGGATAATCCGGAGCTTAAAGCCGCCCGCGAGCAGGGCATACCGGCAATGGAGCGCTCTCATATGCTCGGCGCTCTTACAAGACATTTTGACAATGTGATAGGCGTCTGCGGCACACACGGAAAAACTACTGTCACCTCTATGATAACACAAATTCTTATTTTAAACAAGATGGACCCTACCGCGGTCATCGGCGGCAGGCTACCGCTTATAAATTCCAACGGAATATCGGGGAAATCCGAAATAATGGTCTGCGAGGCCTGCGAGTTTGTAGACACATTTTTGCAGCTCTCGCCGGACATCGCGGTTCTGCTGAATATAGACAACGATCATCTCGATTATTTTAAGACTATGGAAAATCTCACGCTTTCATTTCACAAATTTCTTGCGATGTCGGGCAGGGCTTATATAAACGGGGACGACAGACTTGTTCAAAAGGCGGCGGAGGGTATAGATGCTGAGACCGTTACCTTCGGCTTCGGAAAAGGCTGCTTTTACCGTGCAGAAAATATTAAAAGCGGAAAATACGGCTTTTCCTTCGACGCCGTAAGAAACGGCGGAAAAATTATAAATATCGATATGCACATTCCGGGAAGGCATAATGTTTTAAACGGTCTCGCTGCGTTTGCGGTCTGCTTTGACTTAGGTGTTCTGGCGGAGGGGATAAAGGACGCGGCGGAAAAATTCACCGGCGCCGGAAGACGCTTTGAGTTTCTCGGCGAATACGGCGGCTTTGTGCTTGCGGACGATTACGCTCACCACCCGACCGAGATAAGAGCTACTTTAACGGCGGCAAAAGAGCTTGATTACAACAGGGTGATAGTTGTTTTTCAGCCCTTTACCTTTTCCCGCACCGCGCTTTTGAAGGAGGATTTCATTTCCGCCCTTTCGCTTGCCGACAGAGTGATTTTGACCCCGATTATGGGCTCGCGCGAGGTGAATACCTACGGTATAAGCTCTGAGGACTTGGCGGCAGAGCTTCCGAACGCGGCAGTGGTTGACGGATTTGACAATATAGCCGACGAGGTCATAAAAACCGCCTGCAGCGGCGATTTGGTAATAACTATGGGCGGCGGCGACATTTATAAGGCGGCGCATATCATTCAGAAAAGGCTTGGGTAAAAAATGACGGAAAGGCTATATGACGCCGATTCCCATTTAAAGGAATTTACGGCACGGGTTGTAAAATGTACGCGGCAGGACGGCGTTTACGCCGTTCTGCTTGACAGAACGGCTTTTTTCCCCGAAGGCGGCGGGCAGGAGTCCGACCGCGGCGCTATCGGCTCCGCCGCCGTGCTTGACGTTCAGATAAGCGGCGGAGAAATAGTCCATTATACGGACGCACCGCTTGACGAGGGCAGCACGGCGGTTTGCGGAATTGACTGGAAAAGACGTTTCAGAAATATGCAGAATCATTCGGGCGAGCATATTGTTTCGGGTATTGTACATAGGCTGTACGGACTTGATAACGTGGGCTTTCATCTGGGCGCGGAGATGACGGTGGATTTTAACGGCGAGCTTACAAGGGAGCAGCTTCTGGAAGCCGAGCGCCTTGCCAACGAGGCGGTTTATGAAAATGTGCGCGTCAGAGCCTATTATCCGCCTAAGGAGGATTTAAAAAAGCTTGATTACCGCAGCAAGCTTGAGCTTACCGAAAATGTGCGGCTTATCGATATAGAGGGGTACGACCTCTGCGCCTGCTGCGCTCCGCATGTTAAGAGGACGGGAGAGATAGGAATCATAAAAATTCTTGACTCATTCAAGAACAGGGGCGGGATCAGGCTTTTTATAAAATGCGGGAGCGACGCGCTTTCCGATTATGATGAAAAGTACGCCAACGTGCTTAAAATATCAAACCTGCTTTCGGTAAAGCAGTGCGAGACCGCCGCGGCGGCGGACAGGCTCGCCGAGGAAAACCGCGCCCTTAAATTTGAAATATCGGTTCTTAAAAAGCGGCTTATTTCTGAAAAAGCAGAGAATTTTAAACCGCGGTCCCGGCTGACCGCGGTTTTTGAAGACGGGCTTGACATAAAGGAATTACAGCTTTTCGCCGACGCGCTTTATAAAAAAAACGGAGGGATAAGGGGCGTTTTTTCGGGAAAGGAGGGCTGTTATTCCTTTGCGGTATGCGGAGCGGAAAGCGAGCTTGACGCGTTTTTTTCCGGATTTAAGGAAAAGCTGAACGTCCGCGGCGGAGGCAGAAACGGAATGGTTCAGGGTACGGCTGCCGCCGGCAGGAAAGAAATCGACAGCTTTTTTGACCCGGCTGACTGATATTATTTTTTAAATAAGAGGCTGCCGCAGGCGAGCGGGTTATGAGCGGCAGCTATTTTTATATTTTTGAGTAAATTATAATTTTTTTAATAAAAAATATAAAAAAACCGCCTGCACATGCAGGCAGAAAACTATACGCCTATTTAAATCAGAATGAAGATATGCGGTACCGCTAATCAGTCAGAAATGATTTTAGTATATTTTACTTGCCGTATTTTTTTACTATCTCTTCATACTTTTCAGGTGTGATTTGATTCTTTTTATCTGATTGGTAAAGCTTAAAGCCTTCTCCGTCTGAAATTTGAACGCCTATGTTGCCGTCTTCCATAAGATACAAAGCAAACTCTTTTCCGGCAATACTAATATTTATAAGCTTATTTGTCGGAAAAACCATTAACTCATGCAGTTTATCAGAAGGATAATCGCTTTTATATCGGTATTTTGCAAACAGGTTAAAATCGTCTTCGCCGATAAATATTTCCGGAATGGCTCCGTCGTCAATTATCTTACAATACTCGACGTCTTCTATCGAATTTGCACCAATATCAAAAAGCAATGAACCTTCTGCAAAATCCTCACTTACATCAGTGCGATATCCACAAGAGCATAATATTATAGAAAGAAAAAAGCAAGTAACTGATAATAGTATTTTTTTCAAAACAATCACCTTCTCTTGAAATTATATCACCATTATAATGTCATATCAACTCATTCTAACGGTAGACAGCTTCCAAAATACATGGGCGGGCTTTATAAAAGAAACGACGATATCAAGGGGTTGTTTTTCGGGAAAAGAGGGCTGTTATTTCTTTGCGGTATTTATTTCAACGATTTATTTTTTTCTTTATCATATTCTTCCTGCGTAATCAATCCCCACGCTAAAATTGCATCAAGGTCATTCGCTTTGTCTCTTTCAAGGTGTTCAGATTTATTGCTGAGGACTTTGGGCTTATTGCTTTCAGCCGTACTGTCAGCAGTCTCAGTTTGGTTTTTAAAAGCGCGGCTGTTTTCAACAAGCTCGCCGAAGCCGTATATAAATAAACATATTATATATGATATGGGCACAAGACCGACCGCGACTGATATATAAATCCATCCCGTCAGTACAAGGTCGTATCCGCTGTGATAATTGTCATACCCTTCAGCTACCGTCACAAGGCCCGCGAGCGCTAAAACGGCGGCAGAAATTATTGCAATGACGAACAGAACTTTTGCTGTCTTTTTTATTTTTTCACTTGTATTTTGGAACATAATATATCTCCCCGTAAAATAAAAAAGTGTTTGCAACTTGAAGCTGCACACACCGAAAAACGCATAGCTCTAACTTGCTACCACACAAAGTTTCCGTCTTTCACAGGGAATTACGAAACAAGAGCCTGCATTTTTGCCGAAATAAAATAGCAGTCCCCTCAAAAAGACGGTATTAAACTTTGTGTGGTAAGCATATTTTACCATAATTACGGAAAATAAGCAAGAATAAAAAAGCTTTGACAGCAAATAAATCTTTTATTTATGATAAAATGATGTTATAATAATATGAATACTGATTTTCGGAGTGTATTATGAACTGGACTGAAATTAAGCTTACGGTGCCTCAGAAGGATACCGACGCGGCGGCGGCGATAGCCAATATGACGGTGCCCTACGGAATCTATATCGAGGATTATTCAGACCTTGAAAGGGAAGCGGAGGAAATAGCGCATATAAATTTAATCGACGAGGAGCTTATCGGCAGAGACAGGAGCGTTTCGGTTATCCACATTTATATTTCCGAAGAGGACAACGCCGCTGAAGCGCTGGAATTTTTAAAGGAGCGGTTTTCCGCCGCCGGAATTGCGGTAAGTCTTGCGGCTGAGGGAGTAAATGATTCCGACTGGAATGAAAACTGGAAAAAGTATTTTCACGCATCGGAGATTGGCAAAAGGCTGGCTATTGTTCCGAGCTGGGAGCGGTATGAAAACAAAGGCGGAAGAACAGTGCTTCATATAGATCCGGGCGCCGCATTCGGAACGGGCACACATGCCACCACCTCGCTTTGTCTTGAAATGCTTGAGGATTATGTGAAGCCGGATACCGAAATGCTTGATATCGGCTGCGGCAGCGGAATTCTGGCGATAGCCTCCGTGCTTCTGGGCGCGGGGCGGGCGGTAGGCGTCGATATCGACGCGCAGTCGGTAAAGACCGCGCGTGAAAACGCGGAGATAAACGGAGCTTCCGGAAAAACCGAATTTATTGTGGGAGACCTTGCCGAAAGGGTCAGCGGCAAATACTCGCTCGTCTGCGCGAATATCGTGGCGGACGTTGTTATAAGGCTGCTTGATTCGGCGGAGAAATATATGGAGGACGGCGCGGTGCTTATTGTTTCCGGCATAATAGATATTCGGGAGGGCGACGTGCTTTCCGCCGCCGAGCGGGCGGGCTTTGAGGCCGCAGACCGCCGTGTAAGAGATAATTGGTGCGCGTTTGCGCTTAGGAGGAAAACAGATGCTTGAATTTGAGCAGTTAAAGCTGCGGCTTGAGGGCAGCGAGACCGAGCTTCGCGACCTGAAGGACGCGATAGGCTATGATAAACTGAAAAATGAAATCGACGAGCTGGAGCTGAAGGCGGCGGCTCCCGGCTTTTGGGACGATACCGAAAATTCCCAGAAAATCCTTCAGAGAACGGGCAAGCTCAAGAACACGGTTGAGGGGTATGACAGGCTCTGCTCTTCCTATGACGACCTGCTTGTCCTTATAGAAATGGGAGATGAGGAGGGAGATCTGTCGCTTACAGACGAAATCACCTCCTCGATCGAGGAATTTGAGAGCGGGCTTGCGGCTATGCGCCTTGGCACCCTGCTGACCGGAGAATACGACAATAACAACGCCATTCTGACCTTTCACGCCGGAGCCGGCGGTACCGAGGCTATGGACTGGGTCTCGATGCTTGTGCGTATGTATACCCGCTGGGGAGAGCGCCACGGCTTTAAGGTCGAGCTTCTCGACTTTCTCGACGGCGAGGAGGCGGGACTTAAAAGTGCCGTTATGCTGATATCGGGCGAAAATGCCTACGGCTATCTGCGCAGTGAATCGGGTGTGCACCGGCTTGTGAGGGTATCGCCCTTCGACGCCTCAGGGAGAAGACACACCTCCTTTGCTTCGCTTGAAGTAATGCCTGAGATAAGCGACGATAACGATATTGAAATCCGCGAGGAGGATATAAAGATGGATGTTTTCCGCTCTTCCGGAGCCGGAGGTCAGCACATCAATAAAACTTCCTCGGCAGTAAGGCTTACACATATTCCCACAGGAATAGTAGTCGCCTGCCAGAACGAGAGAAGCCAGTTCCAGAACCGCGAGCAGGCGATGAAAATGCTTAAATCAAAGCTGCTTGAAATCAAGGAGCGGGAGCATCTTGAAAAAATCGAGGATATAAAGGGCGTGCAGAAGGAGATAGCCTGGGGCTCGCAGATACGCTCCTATGTCTTTATGCCCTACACGATGGTCAAGGATCACCGCACCGGCTTTGAGTCTGGCAATATAAACGGTGTTATGGACGGCGATTTAGACGGATTTATAAACGCTTATTTAAAAGCCTCCTCAAAGGGAGAGCTTGAAAACGGACAGGTGACGCAATGAAAAAAATTATAAGTGCCGCGCTTGCGGTCATGTTTACGGTTGTCTTTGCCGCGGGCTGCGGAAAGGACGCGAGAATACTGTATAACGGAAAGCTGTCAGAATACGTAGAGCTCGGGGACTATAAAAATATTCAGGTAGACACCTCGTCTGACAGCTTTAAGGAATATTATGACGACGAGGTATCCGCCGACGTCTCAAGCTACGATCTTTATGTCCGCAGAACCGAGGGCACGGTTGCCGGGGGCGATACCGTAAATATCGATTATGTGGGAAAAAAGGACGGCGAGGCGTTTGACGGCGGCACCGCGTCCGGATATTACCTTACAATAGGCTCAAATTCCTTTATTGACGGCTTTGAAGAGGGGCTTATCGGTGTCGAAATAGGGAGTACAGTCGATCTTGACCTGACCTTTCCCGAGGATTATTCGAGCGCGCCCGAGCTTGCGGGTCAGCCGGTGGTCTTTACAGTTACGGTGAATTATGTGAGAACGGAAGAGGAAAGAAAGCCGGAGGATTATTATTCCGAGCTTGGCTATGCCTCTTTTGATGAGTATGACTCCGAGCTGTCTGAGCGCGCGGCTAAGGTTTATCTTACTGATAAGGTCATTGAAAATTCCGAGATAAAGGGCTTTCCCGAGGAGGACACCGAGACTATATATTCTGCCTATAAAAATACGGTGGATAAAAACGTCAGCAGTCAGTACGGTATAGATTTTGAAACTTATTTAAGCTATAACGGGCAGACTGAGGAACAGTTTAAGGCCGACGCGGTGACCAATCAGATAGAGCCGCTTATGAAAGAGCAGATGGTGCTTTACTCCGTGCTTGACGAAGAAAAACTGGGACTTACGGACGAAGAGGTGCAGGCGGAGCTTGAAAGGCAGGCAGAAAGCTTTAACAGTACCTCTGTAACCGCCGAAACGCTTAACGAATATTACGGCGAATATTTCTTTGAATATCTTGTGGTAAAGGAAAAAGCGGTTGATTTTCTTTATGAAAATGCGGAAATTTCCTGATGTATATTGAAAGGACTGACATCAGGCTTATGACCGATAGGGAATACACCGATACCGAGCGCTTTTTCCCTGAAATCTCTGAGCGTATAAGAAATTTTTTGCCGGAAGACCGTAAGCGCACCCTTGCGGGCAGGTTTTTGCTGAAAAAAATGGTTAAGGAAATATACGGCAGAGAAAATTTCAGTGTTTTTTACGGCGAAAACGGCAAGCCGCAGCTTGATTTTTGCTTTTTCAGCATCTCACATTCCGGTGATTATGTGGTCTGTGCGGTTTCAGACCGTCCGGTCGGAGCGGATATCGAGTTGTCCGCGCGCTTTAAACGGCGCGAAAAATACCCGCTCTTTTCAGAGCGGGAAAGCAGATATGTAAACGCTGAAGACAGCGCTTTTCGATTCTGTCTTTTATGGACCCGCAAGGAGGCGTATGTAAAGGCGTCGGGCGGAATACTTGCCTCGGCTTCCGGGGCAGAGCTTGTAACCGCGGAGCTTGCTCTCAAAAAAAGCTTCGGAGGCTTTGCCTTTAACAGCGAGCATTTCGGCGGCTATGTTCTTTCAACGGCGGAAAGTGAGAACATTCTGTGAAAAAAATTAAAGTAATTCCATTTGCGCCTGAATTATTCTGAACATTCTTACGGCGCTGTTACCTGTGCCTTAAAAGGTACGGATTTACTTAAACGCGAGCCGGCCGCCGCTATCGGACGTGCGTGTCAGGATAGGTCTGCCCCCGTATGTAAACGGCTGTTCAGAGCAGTAAATTTTTTAGTACAAAAGCCCGAATCTTTCGGGCTTTTTTTGTTTAGCAAATACCATTGGTATGGTGCAGCAGTAAATAAAGGCAGACATATTTCTGATTGTTATCCGGTCAGGCTGTGCGGGCATAGAATTTAAGGAAAGGAGCGCGTTTTATGGTTGAGTTTTTTATAGGCGTTATAGTAGGAGGATTATTCGGATTTTTCCTGTCCGCAGTGCTGGGAGCCGGCGGCAGGGATTAGAAATTTAAAGGACAGGATGACTGATAATAAGCATATAAAAAAAGACAAAAGGGGAGCAGAAAACACAACAGGGAAAGCATAAGTATAAGCCGCAGCGGTGAATTTCAGAGCCGCAGACATTGGACGGGTTTTGCTCGGGCTGAAGGAGTATAACCAAAAACACCGGACAAGCCTTGCCTACGGCGAATTTATTTTAATGCGTTTTTGGGTAAGCTTTAAGGATAAAAAATTCCAAAACGGGAAAAGCGTAATATCTGAATCGGACAGTAAACAAAAACAGGCATAAAAAAGACCCGCTGTATTAAGGCGGGTTAAAGAAACAGAATTAAAGATAATCCTCGATAACGTCAGCCAGATGAACGGGTTCAAGAAGATTTTCGTTGCAGTCTGAACAGAGAGCGCATACAAAGTCCTTGTCAGGCGAAACGTCGGAAACGGATAAAACCTCATTGTTTTCGGAATCTAAAACCTTGATGCCGAAGGTAGGGTATTCGCCCGAATCATTTGTGAACAGTGTTTCTTGAAACGGCAGGTACCGGAACATTAAAGCCGCACTCCTTTCTGAGTTTCTCAATATCAATATTCAGATATAAAATAAGGTACAGAAGAAGCTGACCGCTCGGAAATTTACGGCCGGATTCGATTTTTTGATACCAGCGCACGGATATACCGAGCTCTGCGGCGACCTGAGCCTGGGTAAGATTCTGTTTTTGACGGGCTTCAAGCAAGGCGCCTGAAAACTTTAATTTTAAAGACATTTTTTATAATCCTCCTCTTTCAAGGAAAATTATACCAATAATTTCAATTTTAAAATACGAACTATCAGTTCGCCTTGTAGAAAGTGTCGAAAAATATTTTATGTTCTGTATATAAAATAGAATTATAGCAGTAAAATGTCAAAGTTTGAATATTTTATGCAAAAAACAGCTGTATTTAAAGAAAAATCCGAGACTACACCGCTTCAGAAAAGTATTGCACATCTGGTGATTTTAGACTGATCCGTGTGATGTTTTGAATGCTTTGAGTAAACAATTCAGTGCCTTTAAAAGTAATTGTTAAAGGGCTGAAAACGGCATAAATAAAGGGAATTACGTTATTTAAACGCAATTCCCGATATGTCAGCAGGCAGTAAAAAAGATGCCGCTTAGAAGCGAGGTTTAAAGCTTTATAAAAGAAGGAGCTCCGATACGTGTATGCGGACCGAGACATCCGGTTATAAAGAGGCAACGAAAGAGATGCCGGTTTAAATTTTTAAAGCGGACTTGAACCCGCAAAAAGTTGGCAGCAGGCGTGAGCGTTGTGAGCGCGTTTACAAGTGAACAGCGAAAGTGCAGCGTGACTTATTGCGGAAGATGAGGAACAGTAGAGCGGGTGACGGATTTTTATAAAATAAAAATCGGAACGAGCGTAACTCGTTCCGGCGTGGCTGGGGTGGCAGGATTCGAACCTACGCATGCAGCAGTCAAAGTGCTGTGTCTTACCGCTTGACGACACCCCAATATTTTTGATTTTTTGCGTTCACTAATTGAAAAAGC
>CALWUZ010000045.1 GCA_944384845.1 uncultured Clostridia bacterium | reverse complement strand
ATTCCGTCAATTATATAAAACTGCTTGTCGGAAAGCCGGTAATTCCTGAAAACAATAACCGCGACGCAGGCGGTTTCGCCGATAAGCGCGGAGGCGATAACGTCCTCGCTTTTATAGGGCGCCCTTACGACCTTTTGCTTTTCGTGTATCTTTTTAATGGCATTTATGCGGTCGCGCAGCTTTGCCGCCGTTTCAAACTGGAGATTTTGAGCGGCTTCGTTCATTTTTTCATTAAGTCCTGCGATGGTTTCCCTGTCCGAATCCCCGTTTTTTATGAAGTCCACCGCAGAGGCTACAGTTTCAAGATATTCACTGAGGGTGATTTTTCCGCGGCAGGGCGCGTCGCATATGCCTATATGATAATTAAGACACGGTTTTGTAACAGTGTCAAAGCTTCTGGTGCAATCGGGAAGCTTGAATATCTTGCGCGCCTCGTCCACCGTTTGCTTTACGACATACGACGAGCTGTACGGTCCTATATACTCCCCTTTTTTATCCGTGAATTTTGAGGTTGTGATTTTTTTCCATTTATCGTCGGTTATTTTGATATAGGAATAGCCCTTGTCGTCTTTGAGGAGTATATTGTATTTCGGCTGATTTTGTTTTATAAGCGAATTTTCAAGAATAAGCGCTTCAAACTCGCTGTCGCAGAGTATATATTCAAAATGATCCACGCCCGCGACCATTCGCTTAACCTTTTCGGTATGCTGATTTCCGTTTCCGAAATACTGGGTAACCCTGTTCTTCAGCGCTTTTGCCTTCCCTATATATATTATGCTGTCTTTTTTATCCTTCATAATATAAACGCCGGGAGTAAGCGGCAGGCGGTTGGCCTTGGCTTTAAGCTCGCGGAGCTTTTCACTGTCGGCATATGAATTCATCTGAACACCTCTTTTAATTATTGTATCTCAAAAAGCGCCTTTCTTCAAGTATTGATTTATTTTTTAAGCCGTTATATAATTATTTTATAAATTTTTACGAGGTAGTTTATGAAAAAACTTATTTCCGTATTTCTTATATTCTTTCTGCTGTGCGGCTGTACCGCGGCTTCTGACGGACAGAATGCAGACTCGCACGCGGCGGTTACCGTAAACCTTCCCAAAGACGACACGGTAAACGGCTACCGTACCGGCGAATATGAGTCCGCTTCTTCCGGAATGCCGGATACAATCCACGCGCAGGACGCTAAGCCCGCTTCCGAGCCGGAAGCATCAGAAAAAGAAGCTTCCGCCGTATCTGAAGTCTCCGCTGAATATATAGGCAACAGCAGCTCGCATATTTTTCATAAATCGGACTGCTCCTCAGCTAAAAATATGAAAGAGGAAAACAAAGTCGCTTTTTCAAGCCGTGCCGAAGCGATTGGAAACGGCTATGCGCCCTGTAAAAGATGCAGCCCGTAATTATATTTTTGATACAAAAAACCGGAAGAGTCCTAAAGGACGCTTCCGGTTTTTCAGGTCATATCAGCTTTTCCGCGAGGGCAGTGCAGCCAAGTGTTATATCGTCATAGGTTTTATCAAAATCACCCGTATACCACGGGTCGGAAATACTGCGGTCGGTTCCGGCAAAGCTTAAAAGAAGCTTTATTTTTCCGTCTTTATCCCCACCGAAAAAGGCGAGCATATCACTGATATTGCTTCTGTCCATTCCTATTATGTAATCGTACCTTTCATAGTCGGATTTTTTAAGCGCTACGGCATACCGCGGCGTAAAGGGTATTCCCTCTTCAGCAAGCTTCCTGCGGGTGCCGTAGTGAACACCGTTTCCCTGCTCCTCGGCGCTTGTAGCTGCGGAAGAAATATAAAACCTATCCCCGACGCCTTTGTCCGATACTATTTTTTTCATAACAAACTCCGCCATCGGCGAACGGCATATGTTGCCCAGACAAACGAAAAGTATGCTGATTTTTTCCATTTTTACTTCCTTTCGCGGCAAGCCCCGGATTAAAGCTCCGGGGCATATTGCTGTGCTTCATTTTGCTTTCACTGAAGAATATTGGTCGTAATAAAATCCACTCCCCACAAGGCAAGCTTTTCGGCGGCATGCTTATCATCGACTGTCCAGCAGTTTACCCTGATGCCGTTTTCATGAAGGAGCTTTATGCTTGCCTCTGTAAGCCGGCTGTAATGTATATCCAGATCAAAGCTGTGCGCTTTAAGTCTCTCTATCAAAGCGTTATCCACTTTATCTGAATATAAAAACTGTATTCGGGCGTTTTTTTCCAGCCTTCTTAAGTAAACAAGATTTTCAAAATGGAATGAAATAAAAATCATTTTGTCAATTTTATATTCATTCCGTACTGTCTTCAGAATTTCGGAAATATCATATTCGGAAAATAAATTTTTAAGCTCCAAAACTCCGGTTTTACCGTATGCTCTGCAAATTCTTAAGTATTCGGCAAGACTCGGCAGGCAGAGATCTTCCCTTATTTTTCCTTCCTTATCAGCAAGACGGACGGAGCGGAGAGTCTTAAAATCATTATTTTCAACCGATAAACTGTCGGCAGAAACACGCGATGTATTATCGTCGTGGATTATAATAAATTTACCGTCTAATGTCCTGTGTACATCGGTCTCGATTCCGAAATAGTCGCGGTTTCCCGCCGCTACAAAAGCCGCCGCGGTATTTTCGCATTCGATGCCGCTCAGCCCCCTGTGAGCAATCATTTTTGTTTTTCCGCTGTTTATTCTTATAGTATCCATTCAATATTCACCTTTATATTATATTAACCTTAAATTCTCTGAATATATGGCGACCTGCGCTCAAAAGCAGGCTTTAATTCCGCTGTCCGAATTTATTTCACTGTAACTGCAAAAAAGTCATAATACTCTGTATTATGCACCGCATAATAATATAATAAATATATTGAACGGAGTATGTATATGAAAATAAATAAACCTGTAACGCAGTTCTTTATTGTGGGAATTTTCGGAACACTTTGGCATTTTTTGTATGAGTGGTCGGGAAAAAATATGTTTATCGGCATTATAGCCCCGATAAACGAAAGCACCTGGGAGCATCTTAAACTGCTGTTTTTTCCGGTGCTTATCTATTCGGTCATAGAATATATAGTATGGAAGGAGCGTTCCGATAATTATATTTCCGCCGCCGGTATAGGTCTTTTCGGCGGAATGCTTGCAATAACCGCGTTTTTTTACACCTACACCGGCATTTTGGGCTTTAATATTCCGGCGCTTGACATTTCAAGCTATTTTATAGGACTTTTTACTATGCTTTTTATAAAAAGCAGGATTATTCGCAACAAAAGCTTTTCATCAGTATACGCGGCAGGAATTACGCTCTTTTTTATAATTATTACCGCGGTGCTTTTCGGAATATTCAGCTTTAACGCGCCTGAGCTCGGAATCTTTATGCCGCCGCGGATATAAGATTCCGCTTTGGTTTAAAGAATTATTTTATAAGACTCTGTATTTCAGCAGGATCTACCTGCCGCGGCTCAATATTCTTCTTAACCGCGATGGAAGCCGCCGCGCCGGCGGCTTCGCCCATACCCGAACATATCGGCATTGCGCGGTAGCTTGAATGAGCCATATGTGTTCCGGAAATATTTCTTCCCGCCAAAAGCAGACCGTCAATTTTTTTCGGCACAAGACAGCCGTACGGAATGGTATAGCCTTTGGTCTGGGTGAACTTTTCCTGACAGCCGGTTTCATCAAGTCCTGAACCTGTCATATTATGTACGTCAAAATTAAAGTGAGCGTCATATACCGCATAATCATCATACTGAACCGCTTCCGCCACATCTTTTTCCGCTAGGGTTTTTACACCTATGAAATGACGCGTTTCTCTTATGCCTATAAGCGACGCGCTGCTTATGGCGTAGCAATTTTCATATCCCGGTGCATATTCCCTTAGAAAGCTTATTATTGCCGGAATCTGCTTTCGGCAAATAAGCTCCGCTCTTGTCATATCCTCGGCTTTGGTTCCGTCTATGTCTATTGCATTGGTCATATTGCAGGTCACTATACCGGGTATGGTTGAATGATAAAGCAAAACATGTCCCGCCGGATACGGCAGTATTTCTTTCGCCAGCGCCTGAAGCTCACCCCTGCCGGTGGGAACAAGAGTTTCAAAAGAGCGCGGAAAAACAGCCCTGTTCATATCTACGCCCGCAACCTTAAACATAAGGGTGGCGGGCTGCATCCTGCCGTCGCTTTCCCTGCCCGTTACGAACTCCGCGCCGCTTTTATAGGCTGCGTCTCCGTCGCCGGTGGCGTCTATTAAAACCTTTGAGTTATACGCCGCAAAGCCGCTTTTATTTAAACATACAACCCCGGTCACCCTCTTTTCTTTCATTAAAACATCAAAAACAGAGGTATAAAGCAGAATATCCGTCCCTGCTTCCTCAAGCATCTCAATGTAAGTAATTGTAAGCATTTCGGGGTCAATAGCAGTTGTGATATTTCCCGAATTAAAGAAATTCTTTTCTGCTGCTCGCCTTAATATTTCCCAGTATATTTTATTGCCCACAGAGCCGGTAAAATGGCTCATCATACCTGAAGTGGATATGCCGCCGACCCTCCCGCAGCTTTCTATCAAAAGAGTCTTCATTCCGTTTCTGCCCGCTGTAACCGCAGCGGCTACTCCCGCCGGACCTGACCCCGCGACAATTACGTCATAATTACCTTTTGTTTCAATATCAATACATCTTTCCATTTAAAAATTCCACCTCTTTCATATTGCAGATTGCAGGCAATTAAAAAATCGGAACGAGAAAAACCCGTTCCGACGTGGTGATCCATCGGGGATTCGAACCCCGGACACCTTGATTAAAAGTCAAGTGCTCTGCCAACTGAGCTAATGAATCAAATAGACAGCTTTAATATTATAGCAATACTTTACTTTATTGTCAAGAAAAACTTAAAATGTTTTAATAATAGGCTTGAAAAAAAGGCAAAAGAAAATTATAATATATTATATAAATTTATTCACTGTACAGCAAAAGGAGAAAACCATTGGAAAAAGATGCGGTTTCAGCCGGCGTTTCTGAAGTCGGCGGGCTCTTTAATACTGCGGAAATCAAAATACTCGTCTGTTATATTATTTCCTCAATAAACAAACCGGTTCCCGGTCAGATGCTTGCAAATGTACTTCACTATGAAGGCATAGCCAACTGCTTTGAGGTAAACGACGCTATCGCCTCTCTCTGCAAAAACGGACATCTGGAGCTTATCGATGAAAAAGAAGATATTTATATTATAACCGAAAGCGGCAAAGATATTGCGGAAACGCTGAAAACCTCTCTCCCTCTCACCGTTAAGGACAGAGCATATACCGCGGCGCTGAAAATGGTTTCCCGCTTCAGAAATTCAAAGGAAAGCGATATTAAAATTACCAAAGAAGACGGAAAGACCTTTATAACCTGCTCCGCTAAGGACAACGGCGTCCCTTTTATGAGCGTAAAGCTTCTGGTATCTGACGAGGAACAGGCACTGTTTATAAAAAACAAGTTCTTAAACGACAGCGGTATTTACTCCGAAATCATAGAGCTGCTTACAAAATAAATGATTATTTCCGCAAAAGCTCCGCGCACTTTTAAAGTGCGCGGAGCTTTTTAGCGTCAAATTCCGAAACAGGCGGATTTTATTCACCGAACGGAAAATCAAAGGTACCTCCTCCGGAGCCTGATTCACTGCCGCTTCCGTCACCGCTGCCGCTTTCGGGATTTATGGTCGCTGAATAGCTTGAAACGCCGGTATTCGCCTTAAGCACTGCGTCATAAGTGCTTGTACCGCCCGATGCCTTGACCGCCGTAACCGTGATAGTATCTCCCGCCGAGCTGTCTTCAATTATATCAAGCACAATATCGTCGCTTGTTATTTCAATGCCGTTTATGTGGGTTATAATGTCGCCCTCGCTTAATTTTCCGTATAGATCGCTGTCCTCGGTTACCGACGCGACATAAAGACCGACATAATCGTATCCGTTGATTTCCGCGCTGACTGAATCGATAGCGGTATAGGTTATTCCGAGCTTTGCCCGGCTGGTTACCCTGCCGTCACTGATAAGCTCTTCGCAGATACGCTTCATAGTTTTTGTGGGAATAGCGTAGCCTACCGCATCATAATCTATTCCGGCAAGCTTTGAGGAAGTAATGCCGATAACCTGACCGTACATATTCACAAGCGCTCCTCCTGAGCTGCCGGGATTTATGGCGCTGTCGGTCTGAATAAGCTTTGCGGAATAATTGGTGCTTGATCTTACGCGCCTCCCCGTTGAAGAAATTATGCCTTTAGTTATGCTTGATGCGTCAGTAGCGTCGCTCGGTCTCCCGATTGCCACAACATTTTCACCGTATACTAT
>CALWUZ010000044.1 GCA_944384845.1 uncultured Clostridia bacterium | reverse complement strand
TCCGTTAGGAACACGACTTTTCGAGAGTCGCACCTTCGACCACTCGGACATCTCTCCGTGTATTTATCTTCACATCAGCCCTCAAAAACATCTTGGAAAAAGGAGAGAACTGATGGAGAGAACTAAAGGATATTTACTTTTCAATGATAGCCGAAAAACCCCGTAAAATCAAGGTTTTTCAGAGGCGAGCTTCCAAAAAGGGCATTCGTTTTCGAGTCAGGCCCGTTATGACCACTTCGATACCGCTCCCTATATGTTCAGCCGCTGTTTTTCCTCGCTTTTTTTCGGTGAAAAAGGGCTTTGGAAAGAACTAACGGAAAGAACAGCAAGCTTATTCAATTTTCGAACCGGGTAAAACCCGCACGGTTACAAGGTTTTTGGTGGACGAAACGGACAGCTCCCCGCAGGATTTCGAGTCAGCCCCGTTATGACCACTTCGATACGTCTCCGTAAATATAAGGTTGAAAACAGATACAGCCGTATAAATAATTATATGATTTTATATAGTGAATGTCAAGTAAAAAGAATTATTTTTTAAATAACACCTGAATAAAAAGCTTTATTTAATATTTTTAATATTTTGAATGATGTTTTAAAAATTAGAGAAGTTACCCGTGCCGGTGATAAATATATATTTTTCAGAATATTTAATAATGCTTGACAATACAACATAGTTTGTGTTATTGTTTCCATCATGAATATTTTTATTATTCAATTTGTTTTCAATTTATTTTCTATGTATAATGCTTTAAAGCAATTAATTGTTATTTTTTTGGAGGTTAACAATGCTTCTTGATTTTGATATATTAAAGAAAATTACTTTTGGTGCAGTAGAAGCGGATGATTCAGATGGTTTTGTAAGTTTTAAACGGATGAATGATAAGCAAATCAGTGCTTACTGCAATGAAAATGATGATTTGCATTTAAAAATTGCACATAGTACTGCATCTGTGCGCATGTCATTTCAAACTGATTCGGATTTTATCAATATGGATTTCGTTACCGTTTCCGGATCAAGCAGAGATTTTATGGGAATAGATATATATGAAAACGGAATACTTACGGGTCACTTTTCCGATGATGTTGGGAAAGAGGGTCATATTACGCATTTTTTTACAAACGGTGAAAAAGATGTTGAACTATATTTTCCATGGTCATGTAGCTTATTGTTAAAGCGGGTGGAAATACAGGATGGCTGCAAAATTATTCCGATTAAACGCCGGTATACACTTTATGCATTTGGAGATTCTATCACGCAGGGATATGATGCTCAGTTTCCGTCACTGACATATATAAATATTTTTTCCAGAAAGATTAATGCAGATGTTAATAATTTTGCGGTCGCCGGAGACATCTATCAGACGAAATTACTCGATAAAACAGAATTGCCTGCTCCTGATATAATAACAGTGGCTTCTGGAACCAATGATTGGAACATATTGGCAATAGATTATTTCATTGAAAACTGTGCTGCATTTTATAAAATAATTCAAACAAAGTATCCGGATACGCCTATTTATGTCATTACACCAGTGTGGCGCAGAGATACTTCAGATTTCCGCCGGATAGGGATCAGTTTTCTTGATGTAGGGGAAAGAATCAGGCAGATTTGTTCAAAGTATAAAAATGTCAAGGTGATAGACGGATATAATTTAGTGAATCACAGCTCTGATTTTTTTGCCGACAAGCGTCTCCATCCAAATGATTTAGGATTTATGGTATACGCCGACAGATTGTATGAAAAATATAATGCGCTAAAGTAAATATTTAAAGAATATAATGTAATTGACGGTGCTTTGAATCTGCGGAACATTTACAGTAAAGTATGTTTTCTTTCTTGCTATGGTTTATCCATTATTCTTTCGGGATGTTTTTAGCCATTTACATTGCCTTCTATGTAGATTGTTTAATTCTACCATAGAAGGTTTTTTATTGTTATTTTCACCGGGATTATACAAAGTTTGCGGTACCAATATATATGTCACAGTATTAAAAACCTTCTTTTGATTTTATCAGGAAATTATGCAGAACTGCGTTCTTCTTTGATTTTGTAACACAACATTGACAAACCTACATTAAAAAAGCCCCAATAATTATTTTCGGGTTGAAAAGCTTATTGTTTTCGTGTATAATATAAGCTGCATAATTATGAAAGAGGTGCGTTATGACAAGAAGGCAGGCGAGAGAAGAGGCTTTTATTCTTATCTTTGAAAAAGAATTCAACAATAACGATGTTGATGAAATTCTTGCCGCGGCGGCGGAAGCCAGAGACCTTGCTCCGGATGAATATGTCAACGCTGTATTTTCAGGGGTGAGCGGGAGTATTGCCGAGCTGGACGGTATTATTTCCTCAAATGCAATCGGATGGAAAATCGGCAGAATTTCAAAAACCTCACTATGTATTCTGCGCCTTGCGATTTATGAAATGAAATATATGAGCGATATTCCGGTTTCGGTTTCGATAAATGAAGCGGTTGAGCTGTGCAAAAAATACGCTACCGAAAACGACGCCTCGTTTGTAAACGGAATACTTTCGAGCGTGGCAAAGACGCTGTGATATGGAAATACGAGCCGTAACCGTAAAGCAGCTTAACCTTTACGTCAAATCGCTTTTGGAAGGCGATATGCGCCTGCAAAGCGTTGCGCTGACGGGCGAGCTGTCTAATTTAAAAAAACATTACGCCAGCGGTCATTTCTATTTTACGCTGAAGGACGAGGACGCCGCTGTGAAATGCGTGATGTTCCGTTCCTTTGCCTCGCGTGTCTCTTTTGTTCCGGAGGACGGCAGGCAGGTTGTTTTGATAGGCCGCGTTTCGCTCTATGAAAGAGACGGGCAGTATCAGTTTTACGCCGAGCAAATGCTTCCCGCCGGAAGCGGGGCTTTAGCGCTTGAGTTTGAAAAAATCAAGGCTAAGCTAATGGCAGAGGGATTGTTTGATCAAGAGCATAAGAAGCCGCTGCCTCCGTTTCCTGAAAAAATCGCCGTTGTCACCTCGGCGACCGGCGCCGCTCTTCAGGATATTCTTAATATACTGTCAAGGCGGTGGCCGGTTGCTGAGATAATACTGTGCCCTACGGCAGTGCAGGGAGAAGCGGCGGTCGCAGAGATGATTGACGCGCTGGACAGGCTTTACAGACTCGGAACCGCCGATATTATTATAATAGGCCGCGGCGGCGGCTCCGCGGAGGAGCTCAGCGAATTTAACAGCGAAAAACTGGCTGAGAAAATTTTTGCTTCCCCGATACCGGTTATTTCGGCTGTGGGACATGAAACAGACTTTTCAATAAGCGATTTTGTGGCAGACTTCAGGGCCCCCACTCCGTCGGCAGCGGCCGAAATCGCGGTGCCGGACTGCGGAGAAATTAAGCTGAGGCTTGAAAAATATCAGTCGCTGCTTAAATCATCGCTTTCAGGCAAATATAATTACTGCGCGGCAAAGCTCGAGTCGGTGGTGTCCTCACCGTTTTTTAAATATACGGAGGATTATATTGCCGGTACGCGCTTTCAGCGTGTTGACCGCGCGGCGGAAAGGCTTTTGAATACTTTTTCCGCACTGCTTGACAGAGAAGAAATGAATGTTTCCTCAGCCGCGGCGAGACTTGACGCCTTAAGTCCTCTTAAGGTTTTATCCCGCGGCTATGCCTTGGCGTCAAAAAACGGCGCCGCCGTGAAAAGCGCGGCTCAGCTATGCGGCGGCGATTTGATAGACCTTAAGTTTTCGGACGGCTCAGTCGCCTGCCGTGTTACGGAAAAGGAGTGTTGAGAATGAATAAGGAAATCAATTTTGAAAAATCCCTTGACGAACTTGAGAAAATAGCAGCTCGGCTTGAAAGCGGCGACATCTCGCTTGATGATTCAATAAAGCTGTTTGAAAGAGGAATGGAGCTTACAAATAAATGCCGTAAAACGCTTGAAAACGCCAGACAGAAAATTATAACCCTGACGGAGGCGGAGACTGAAAAAGAAAATGACGGCAAATGATGTTTTCAGCGCCGATCTTCCGCTGATTGAAGAGCGGCTTAAATACTTTTTTTCTGAAAATAACGGCAGATTTTCCTCTGCCGGAAACGCCGCGGCGTACAGTTTGCTTTCCGGTGGGAAACGCATAAGACCGGTGCTGCTGCTTGAATTTTATAAGCTTTGCGGAGGAAAAGGGACGGGTGCCGCAGACTTTGCCGCAGCAATAGAGATGGTACATACCTATTCTCTTGTGCATGACGACCTGCCCTGTATGGATAATGACGATATGCGCCGCGGAAAGCCGTCATGCCATAAGGCATTCGGAGAGGATATAGCGCTGCTTGCAGGCGACGCGCTTTTAACCCGCGCCTTTGAGGCTGCGGCGCTGACCGAAGGCGCAGCTTCCGAGGCTGTTCTGAGGGCGATTGCTGTTTTGGCTGAAAAGGCGGGAATTTCAGGCATGATAAAAGGGCAGGTAATGGACCTGATGCTTGAGAAGAGTCCGGCAGGCGGCGGGGAGATTAAGGATATGTATCTTAACAAGACGTCATGCCTGCTTGAGGCAGCCGCAATGTGCGGCTGTATTTTGGCGGGAGCCGACAGCCGCTGCGTGAGCCGCGCGGAGAGGTATGCCGCTATGCTCGGGCTTGCATTTCAGATAATTGATGATATACTTGACTGCACTTCCGACGAGAAAATCCTCGGAAAGCCTATAGGGAGCGACCGGAAAAACGGGAAGACAACCTATGTTTCGCTTTACGGGCTTGAAAAAGCGCGCGCGGAAGCGGAACGGCTGTCGCTTAAGGCGGAGAAAATTCTCTGTGAATTTGAAGGCGACGTATCCGCTTTAAGGGCGCTGACAGAATATTTGCTTGACAGAAAATATTAAAGGACTGTAATAATTGGAGTATAAACTATTAAGCAAAATTAAATCGCCCGACGATGTAAAAAAGCTTAATGAGTGTGAAATTGCCGCTTTATGCGAGGAAATACGGAACTGTATCGTGACGACTGTTTCAAAAAACGGAGGTCACCTTGCTTCAAACCTCGGAGCGGTAGAGCTTACCGTCGCCCTTCACAGAAGCTTTTCCTCGCCTCAGGACGCAATAATATTCGATGTAGGTCATCAGAGCTATACACATAAGCTTTTAACGGGCAGATTTGAAAGCTTTTGTACGCTCCGCACCGAAAACGGTCTTTCGGGCTTTATGAGACCGGATGAAAGCGAGCATGATCCTTTTATAACCGGTCACAGCAGCAATTCTATTTCGGCGGCATACGGCATTTACCGTGCGAAAAGCCTTAAGGGCGAGGCTGGCACAGCGGTTGCAGTAATAGGCGACGGCGCGATGACCGGAGGCATGGCATATGAGGCGCTTAATAACTCCGGCTCAGAGAAAAGCAATTTTATAGTTGTGCTCAACGATAATAAAATGTCTATATCAAGAAACGTGGGCGCGCTTGCCCGCAGTCTTGCAAAAATGCGCAATAAGCCCCATTACCACCACTTCAAATATGCGCTGAGCCGTTTTCTGCTGGCGATACCGCTGATAGGAAAGCCGCTTAACGGCGCAGTTTATTCACTTAAAGAGTCTGTGAAGGGGCTTGTATATAAAAACAATATTTTTACTGCGATGGGCTTCAATTACTTGGGTCCGGTTGACGGTCATAACGTAAAGGCAATGGAGCAGCTTTTTACTGTCGCGAAGAGCTATTCTAGACCCTCGCTGATACATGTTATAACCACTAAGGGAAAAGGCTATGCCTACGCCGAGTCTTCACCGAAGAATTATCACGGCGTTTCGCCGTTTGATATAGACAAAGGTGCGGCGGAAAACGGAAAGACAACATTTTCGGACGTTGCCGGAGATGCTCTTTGCTCGCTTGCCGAAAAGGACGGTAATATATGCGCCATAACCGCCGCAATGGCGTCCGGAACGGGGCTTACACAGTTTGCCGAAAGGTATAAAGACCGATTTTTTGACGTCGGAATAGCAGAACAGCACGCGGTGACCTTTGCCGCAGGACTGGCAAGCGCCGGAATGAAGCCGTTTTTTGTAGTTTATTCATCGTTTTTGCAGCGAGGCTTCGACCAGATTATTCACGATATAGCCATAGGAGGCTTTCCTGTGAGACTGCTTGTTGACCGCGCCGGAATCGTGGGGGAAGACGGGGAGACGCATCAGGGCTTGTTTGACGTTCCTTTTCTCACCTCGGTTCCGAATATCAGGATTTTTTCTCCCTGCTTCTACAGCGAGTTGAAAAGCGATATAGAGCGCGCCGCGGCGGAAAACAAATTCTGCGTTATACGTTATCCGCGCGGCTGTGAAAAGCAGAAAACCGGCTATGATTTTTCCACTGATTTTACGGTTCTGGACAGAGGGGCAAAAAAAGCACTTGTAACCTACGGAAGGCTTTTTTCCGACGCCTGCGAGGCACAGAGCAGATGTCCGGACGTCAGTGTGATAAAGCTAAATAAGATATTTCCTTTAAGCGAAAGCTTTTTTGACCGGCTTAAAAAATACGAGGAAATTCATTTTTTTGAGGAGGGCATGAAAAGCGGAGGAATAGCGGAGCACTGCGCCGCCAGGCTGCTGGAGACTGGCTTTAATGGAAAATATTTTATACACGCGGTGGACAACAGGTTTGTTCCTGCGGCTAAG
>CALWUZ010000043.1 GCA_944384845.1 uncultured Clostridia bacterium | reverse complement strand
TACAGCATGGATATAGCCGATTTTTCTATTTCCTATCCCTATACCTTTGCCGAGGATATACCTACGGAGCTTATGCGTAAAATCTCCGAATCGGGCTTCCTGCTTTCGGGCGTTTCGGTCGAGGTCGTCCCCTTCCGCGAATATACCGACACCTCCCTTGCAGTAAATCTCATAGGCTCGGTAGGCCCTATCTACGCCGAGGACTGGGACGAATACAAGAACAAGGGCTATTCATATAACGACAAGGTCGGCAAAAGCGGCATAGAGGCATGGGGCGAGGAATACCTGCGCGGAACCGACGGTGAGATTACCTACCGTCTTGACTCTGACGGAAACATAATTTCAAGCGAGGTTACAAAAGAGCCGGTCGCAGGCAAAACAATAATGCTGACACTTGATAAAAGCATTCAGCGCATTGCGCAGGACTCGCTTGAAAAAACCGTGAAAAGCCTTCAGACCGAGGGTGGAACCGTCACGGCGGGCGCGGCTGTAGCTGTGCACATAGAATCCGGCAAGGTCATCTGCGCCGCGAACTACCCAACCTATGACACGGCGACTATGGGAAAAAATTACGACAAGCTTTTAAACGACCCCGCGAAACCGCTTACGGACAGGGCGTTTCAGGGCGTTTATCCGATAGGCTCTACCATAAAGCCGATAGTGGCGCTGGCGGCGCTCGAAAACGGGCTTTACCATCAGGGCGAGACCATAAGATGTCTGCACGACTATAAGCTGTTCAGCGATTATCAGCCAAAATGTATGGGCTACCATGGAAGCATAGTGCTTAAAACCGCGCTGGCAAAAAGCTGCAACTATTTCTTTTATGAATTAGGCAGGCGCGTGACTGCCACGACGCTTACCGACTATTATAAGCAGTTCGGTCTCGGCGTCGCCACCGGAGTTGAGGTTGACGACAGCAGCGGAATCATAATGGACATAAAGGACGGCACGGGAGATACTCTCCAGATAGCGATAGGTCAGCTTAACGCCTTTACCCCGCTTCAGCTTGCAAATTACACCGCCACCCTCGCAAACGGGGGGACCCACTACCGCGCAAGCCTGATAGACAGGATAGTGTCCTACGACATTTCCACCGTTTACGACGAAATCGAACCGGAAGTACTCAATGAAATATCAATAACCGAATCAAATCTCAACGCCGTTAAAGAAGGCATGCTCTCTGTTACCGAGGACGGAACCGGCCGCGCGGCCTTAGGCGATTATCCGATAAAGGTCGGCGGCAAAACAGGTACATCGCAGGTTACCGATCAGGCGGATCACAGCGTATTCGTTGCCTTTGCTCCGTTTGACAATCCTGAGATCGCCATTGCGGTAGTGCTGGAGCACGGAAATTCGGGCTATTCGGCGGGTTCGGTAGTACGCGATATTCTTGACGGCTATTTCTTTACCGATTCCGGCGCCGCCGAAAACACCGTTCCTTTTACGGCTTTGAAATAATTTGACAAAAATATGCCGCTGTGTTAGAATAAAAAAATAGAAATATAAAGGGGCGGCTCATATATGGGTCAGGTTTACGCCGTTACCTCCGGCAAGGGCGGAGTAGGCAAATCAACCGTCGCGGCGGGCTTAGGCTTCGCTTTCGGCAAGCTCGGCAAAAAAACACTGCTGATAGATATGGACGAGGGACTCAGGTGCCTTGATCTTATGCTCGGGGCGGATAAATCCGCGGTCTTTGATTTGTCGGATATACTTATGGGAAAAGAAATAAGCGATGCCGTTTACAAAATTGACGGCGCCGACGGGCTTTTCCTTATCCCCGCTCCCCGCTCGGTCGGAATGATCGACGCTTATCTGTTTTCCGCATTCGCAAAGCAGGCGGCTGAAAGCTGGGACGTACTGATTTTCGACTTTCCCGCCGGAATGGATTTTTCGCTTTACAGCTGTCTTCCCGACGGCGCGCTTTTTCTTACCGTGGCGGCGCCGGACCCGGTGTCTGTCAGGGACTCCGCCGCGGTAGGCGGCAGGCTTCTCGAATTATCCTGCGCTGCCAGGCTTATTATCAATAATTTCAGATACAGCTTTTCAAAGCGCCGTATTTTCCGCGGGATAGACGATATAATCGACAGCTCCGGGCTGCAGCTGCTTGGCATTGTGCCGTACAGCAGTGAGCTTATGCTCCTCCCGGTAACTCACAGCCTTAAGCCTAAATCAAAGCCCATGTCCGCCTTTCTTCGCATTGCAAAACGGCTCGAAGGAGAGCGCGTTCTGCTGCCTAACCTAAAAAAATTATAAAAGGAGAGTAATCAAAATGACTATTGCATTGATAGCGCACGACGCTAAAAAAGAGCTTATGGTACAGTTCTGTATCGCATACTGCGGTATTCTGAGCAGATATAACCTTGTCGCCACCGGTGCCACCGGAAAAACCGTTTCCGAAGCCACGGGGCTTGAAATAGTCAAGTTTCTGGGCGGCTCGCAGGGCGGCGCTCAGCAGATAGCCTCGCGCATCGGCTGCGATGAAATCGATCTTCTTCTGTTTTTCCGCGATCCGCTCAATCCTAAGCCCAACGAGCCGGACGAACGCGCGCTGCTTCGCCTGTGCGACGTGCATAATATTCCCTTCGCCACAAACATCGCCTCGGCGGAAATGCTCATACACGGGCTTGAACGCGGAGATCTTGACTGGCGCGAGATAGTAAAAAACAGCAAGTAAGCTTACAGCTTGATATAGTGTACTTATGACAAACCCTGCAAGCGGCGCCGGTTCCGGCAGCCGACGCAGGGCTATAGCCGCCGGCGCCGCTTGCGGCGGCTGTACCGCAATTCTGTAATGAACTTAAAAGCGGCGGAATGAGGTTCCTTATGTCTGAAATCAACCGCGCCGTAAAGGGCACGGGCGACGTTTTGCCGGAGGACAGCTATAAATGGCAGCTTGTCGAGGGTAAAATGCTTGAAACCGCCCGCCTTTTCGGCTTTAAAGAAATCCGTATTCCGGTTTTTGAGCATACGGAGGTTTTTTTGCGCAGTGTGGGCGACACGACCGACGTGGTGCAGAAGGAGATGTATACCTTTGACGACAAGGGAGGCCGTTCTATAACGCTGCGCCCCGAGTTTACCGCCGGAGTTATCCGCTGCGCTATTGAAAAAGGGCTTGTAAACGGCGCTCTGCCGGTTAAGGCGGCATACGTCGGCGGCTGCTACCGTTATGAGAAGCCGCAGGCAGGCAGACTGCGCGAATTTCACCAGTTCGGCGTGGAATGCATAGGAGCAGCGGAGCCGTCAGCCGACGCCGAGGTTATAGCTCTTGCCGGTCAGGTGCTTGAAGCACTCGGAATAGAAGAACTTTCTCTTGAGATAAATTCAATCGGCTGTCCCGAATGCCGCAAAGAGTACGAGGCGGCTCTGAAGGCTTATTTTCTCAGCCATATCGATTCACTCTGCGATACCTGCAGGGACAGGCTCAGCCGCAACCCTATGCGCATACTTGACTGCAAATCTCCCGTCTGCTCGGAAATTGCCGCCAAAGCGCCGGTCGTGACAGACTATCTGTGCGGGGAATGCCGCAGTCATTTTGAGGCGGTCCAAAGCCACCTTGCCGCCGCCGGAATTGAGTTTAAGATAAATCCGCACATAGTGCGCGGACTTGATTATTATACCAGAACGGTTTTTGAATTTGTTTCGGGCGGGATAGGAGCGCAGTCAACAGTCTGCGGAGGCGGACGGTATGACGGGCTTATCTCCCAGATGGGCGGACCGAATATCCCTTCCCTCGGCTTTGCTATGGGGATAGAGCGCATAATGCTGCTGCTTGAGGCTCAGGGCACAAAGCTTCCCAAAGAGACCGACTGTGACCTTTACATTGCCGCTGTGGACGGTAAAGCGCAGCTTACAGCGACCGGACTTTCCGCCTCCCTGCGGAGGGACGGCTTTAAGATCCAGACCGACATTTGCGGAAGAAGCCTTAAAGCGCAGATGAAATTCGCCGACAAGATAAACGCGGACTTTTCCGCGGTGATAGGTGAAAGCGAGCTTGAAAGCGGCAAAGTCCGCCTTAAAAATATGAAGACCGGCGAAGAAACCGAAACAGGTCTTAACGATATTTCCGAAGCGCTTCGGGAAGCGATACGCTCCCAGACGCTTAAAGAGCTTGAGGACTCTGTTTTGAAATAAAAAATTACGGCGGCCGCCGTAGGCGATTTTCCGGTATTTCCGGACTGCGGCGCCGCTTGTTTTCATATAGGGGTGTTTATTTTGAAATTGGACAGAATGAACGGTATGAAGCGCACCGACTACTGCGGTGAGCTTAAAAAGGAGCAGATCGGCAGCGAGGTTGTCGTTGCCGGCTGGGTTCAGCGTCAGCGTGATCTCGGCGGTCTTATTTTCGCTGACGTGCGCGACAGAACAGGTATCATTCAGCTTGCGTTCGATGATACCACCGACCGTGATATTTTTGAAAAAGCCGCGTCGCTTCGCAGCGAATATGTCGTGATGGCAAGAGGAATGGTGCGTATGCGCTCCTCGGTCAACACGGAAATTCCAACCGGGGAAATAGAGATCGAGGTCCGCGAGCTTAAAATTCTGGGCGTTTCCGAAACCCCGCCTTTTGAAATACTGCCCGAATCGGCGGCTAAAGAAGAGCTGCGGCTCAAATACCGCTATCTTGATCTGCGCAGACCGCCGCTTCAGAAAAACATCCTTATGAGGCATAAAATCGCCAAGGTCACCCGCGATTACTTTGACGAAAACGGTTTTATCGAAATTGAAACCCCAACTCTCATTAAATCCACTCCCGAGGGCGCGCGTGATTATCTCGTACCATCGCGCGTTCATAAAGGAAGCTTTTTCGCGCTCCCGCAGTCTCCCCAGCTTTACAAGCAACTGCTTATGCTCGCCGGCTTTGACCGTTATATGCAGATAGCCCGCTGCTACCGCGATGAGGATCTGCGTGCCGACCGCCAGCCTGAATTTACCCAGATAGACCTCGAAATGTCCTTTGCGGAAAAGGAGGATATTTTCGCTGTGGCGGAAGGATATATACAGCGCCTGTTCAGGGAGGTGCTCGGTACGGAACTGCCCCTTCCCCTGCCCCGTATGACCTATACAGAGGCTATGGAGAGCTACGGCACCGACAAGCCGGACACCCGCTTTGATATGAAAATAAAGGATATTTCCGACCTTGTTAAGGACTGCGGCTTCGGAGTATTCTCAGGCACGGTGGCAGACGGGGGCACCGTCAGGGCGATCACTGCCAAAAACGCCGCCGGCGTCTATACCAGAAAGGAAATCGACAGGCTGACTGAGGAAGCTAAGGGAATCGGCGCAAAAGGTCTTGCGTATATCCGCTGGGCGGACGACGCTCCCTCCTGTTCTTTTTCAAAATTTATAACTGAAAACGAACTGAACGCAATAATTGAGCGCACCGAAGCCGGTAAAGGCGACGTCGTCCTTATTGTAGCCGATCGCAAAAAAACCGCCCTCGCGGTTTTGGGAGCGCTCAGACTCACAGCGGCCCGCCGTCTCGGTATTATACCCGATCGGTACAACTTCCTCTGGATAACCGAATTTCCGTTCTTTGAATACAATGAGGAAACCGGAAGCTGGGACGCTATGCATCACCCGTTTACAAAGCCGCTGGACGAGTGCGTTCAGTATCTTGACAGCGCTCCCGAAAAGGTTTTTGCCGACGCTTACGATTTGGTGCTTAACGGTATTGAGCTTTCGAGCGGCTCTATCCGTATAACCGACCCGGAGCTTCAGAAGCATATGTTCAAGGCTCTCGGTCTGTCTGACGAGGAGGCTTACCTAAAATTCGGCTTCCTGACCGATGCCTTTAAATACGGCGCCCCTCCGCACGGAGGAATGGGAATAGGTCTTGACCGCCTTGCTATGCTTATGTGCGGCTGCGACAATCTGCGTGACGTTATAGCCTTTCCGAAGGTGTCAAATTCCTCTGAGCTTATGTCCGGTGCTCCGTCCGAGGTAGATAAGGCGCAGCTGTCTGAGCTTGCCATCACCGTCGACATAAAAAATGAGGACTGAGTTTTTTGTTTTACAGCTTACAGCGAAGTCTTGATTTTCTGCGCGTCAAAGAGTATAATATATCATCAATCACCTGTTTTTAATCGTTTTATCAAATAGCTGGAGGATTACACTATGTCAGACGCGAAAAAATCCGTAAGGCTCTGCCTTATCCTCACTGATATTTTTTTGCTTCTTCTTGTACTGATTGTTATACTGCTTCCGTTCGGAGTCTCATGGTATGTGGAGGTAATGCACCGCTCACAGAAGCTTCCGGCGACAATTATGGTCACCTGTTACCCCTGCGCGCCGTTTTTGGGTATTGCACTAATTATGCTGCGCAGAATACTAAAAAGAATTATCTCGGATCATATTTTTAATTCCGGCAATTCAAGCGACCTTACGGTAATTTCCGCTTCATGCCTTACTATTGCGATAATAACCCTTATTGCCGGAAGGTTTTATCTGCCCTTCTACATTGTAGGCGGAACCTTCATTTTTTTGGCACTAATCGCTTTTTCACTTAGAAGCGTGTTCCGCGCACTCAGCGAAAAATACGAATCCGAAAACGATTCTCAGCAGACCTGACGCGGCTTTTCTCTTAGTAAAGAAAGCTGCAGGCGGAAACTGTTCCGTCCCGTAAGTATTTGACTGCGGGACGGATGTTTTTTATTAAAACACTGTTTGCTTAAAAGTACCGCTTGCATAATAATAAAAAATAAAATATAATGATAACAGAATACTGGGAAGGAGGCGCCGCTTTTGCGCCGTCTTATGGCAAGGATAGCGGATTTTATCCGTGAGTCCGACAAGCTTCTGCTTTTGCTTTGCATTTTCACAAGCCTTTACGGCTGTTTGGCGGTGTTTTCCGCAACGCATTATCTTGAAAATTACCGTCCGGTTATAATTCAGCTCCTGTGCACGGTAATAGGCGCGGTTGCGGCAACCGTAATTTCAGCAATAGATTATGAAAAAATACTGCGCCGCTGGTACCTTTCGGCGGCGCTGGGAATCATTCCCGTAATACTTACCTTTTTCATAGGCTTCGCTCCGGAGGGTACCGACGACAAGGCGTGGCTTGATCTGGGCATCACTACCTTTCAGCCCTCCGAACTGCTGAAAATATGCTTTATAGTAACCTTCAGCGCTCATTTAAGCTATGTAAAGCCGAATATTAACAAGCTGAAATACCTTGTGCCGGTCTGTGCCCACGGGGCTTTTTCGGTGCTGCTTATCCATTTTCAGGGTGACGACGGCACCGCGCTTGTTTTTGCGGTAATGGTTCTCTTTATGATGTGGGCGGCAGGCGTTTCATGGAAATATTTCCTCGCGGCGTTCGCAGCGCTGCTTGCGGCTTCGCCCGTAATATACTTTTTTGTTATGAACGAAGACCAAAGAGAAAGGATAACAAGCCTTATCTTTCAATCGGAGGCTGACATAAGCGGTCCGCTTTACCAGCAATGGCGCGGAAGAATGGCTCTCGCCAACGGCGGTCTTACCGGTCAGGGTCTTTTAAACGGGGATCTTACTCAAAACGGAATCGTTCCGTACGGATATAACGATTTTATTTTTGTAAGCATAGGCGAGGAGCTGGGCTTCTTAGGCTGTATGGCGGTAGTTCTGCTTTTGTCGGCGATCTGCCTGCGGTGCATACGCATTGCAAGACTCTCTACAAAAGACAGCGGAAAGCTTATATGCGTCGGCGTTTTTTCAATGATTTTTGCTCAGATGGTCATAAACGTGGGAATGTGTCTTTCAATACTGCCGGTAGTCGGAATCACTCTTCCCTTCTTCAGCGCGGGCGGCACCTCGCTTTTGTGCCTCTATCTCGGAATAGGTCTGGCTCTCAACGTTTACAAGCACCGTAATTCGAGAACGATTTATCTGCATGATTAGCGTTTCTGAAAAAATCAAATTTTAAAAGAGGAGGATTATCATGTCAAAAAGCGTAATTACCGTAAGCCGTCAGTTCGGCAGCGGCGGAAGAACGATAGGCAGACTGCTTTCTGAAAGACTCGGCGTTCCCTTTTATGATAAGGAGCTGGTCCAGCAGGTTGCCGACGAAACCGGGCTTGACACCGCCTTTATTGAGGAAAAAGGCGAGCTTTCACCCTCCAAAAGCTTTTTTTCGTTTGCAGTCTCTCAAAGCATACCCTATATGAATAACGGTCTTTCAATATCCGATTTCCTGTTTTGCGCTCAGCGTCAGGTAATACTTAAGCTTGCAGAGCAGCCCTGCGTCATAGTCGGTCGCTGCGCGGACAGCATTCTGAGGGATAGGGCGGACTGCTTCAACGTTTTTATTCACGCAGACATGGCTTTCCGCGTCGATAGAATAGTAAGGCTTTACGGCGAAAGCGAAAAAAAACCGGAGCAGCGCCTTGCGGACAAGGATAAAAAGCGCAAAATATATTATAAGCACTATACCGACCGCGAATGGGGCGACGCAAACAACTACGATATGTGTCTCAATTCCGGAAAAATAGGCATAGAAAAATGTGTTGAACTGATTCTTGACGCTGTAAGGAACTGATTTCAATTCCTTTTATTCAAATTTGTTTTAATTCAAAATCCGGCAGAAAAGCTTCCCGGTTTATACGGGAGGCTTTTCGTTTTTTACGGCTGTTTCGCGGCTTGTGTTGCTGTAAAGACCCTCCGTACGACAAAAAAATGTTGTTTTTTAAATTTTTTATGTTATAATGATAGGTACTGTTATTTAAAGCTTAGGGGAACTGATGCGGCAATCACGCAAACTGAAAGGGATGCTGATAAATGTCTTTGGGTAAAGCATGGAATAATTTCCTTGATCTTTTAAGAATAAATATACCTGATTTTTTCAAAGCAAACTTTGAGATTTCATCCACAAAGCGCTCAAAAATTACCGGTGGGATTTTTTGTCTCGTAACGCTTATCGCCGTAATACTCGACGTCAACGCCTACACCTCCCAGGAGTTTGCTTCAAAATGGCTTTTGCTTGCGTTCGCGCTTTTCTGTCCTTTTATATTGGGTCTCACTGCCGCTTTCTCCATAACCATAAAAAACGATATTTTCAATAAGGTCTGGCATATGATTTTTATGCTGCTGATGCCTTTTGTAACCATAACAATGACCGAATGTCTCAACGATGTTTTCATATACGATATGACATATCTGGGATTTTTAGGGAATTATCTGCTTGTCATTGTTATGTATTTTATTGTATATACGCTTTCAGGCAGCTTTAAGCTGTCATATCTTATCGTAAATCCGATACTGTTCGGACTCGGCGTCGCGCACAGCTATCTTATGGACTTCCGCGGCACCCCGTTTCTGCCTATGGATTTTTTAAGCATAGGCACTGCGGTCGGCGTAGCCAACACATATGACTACACCCCTACCTACAAGGTGATGACCGCCTCCCTCATTTTCATTTTTATAATGATAATAGGCGCCAAGACCAAAACGCCTAAATATAATCTGCTTACAAAAATAATTTCCCGGGCATTTGCCGGAACCTTTTCCTCCGTGCTTCTGATACTTTTCTATTTTACAAGCTTTTTCGCAGATATGGGCGTAAAACCGGATTTCTGGAATCAGACGAGAGGCTACCATAACTACGGCTTTGCCTTCAATTTCTTCTGCAACACCAAATATATGTATATGTCGGAGCCTAACAATTACAATCCGGACGAGCTGAATGATTATGTCAACAGCGTTGTAGACAGCTCGGACAACTCAGACAGCAGCGGCAAAACCGAAGAAGACGATTACGTAAAGCCAAATATAATCTGCATAATGAACGAGTCGCTTTCCGATCTGAGCGTGCTCGGCAATCTGACTACCAACGAGGATTATATGCCCTTTATGCGCAGTCTTACCGAAAATACCATAAAAGGCAACCTCTATGTGCCGGTTATAGGCGCGGGAACCTCAAACACCGAATTTGAATTTTTAACCGGTCATACTACCGCGTTCCTTCCATCAGGAAGCAACGCATATATGCTGTATATAAAAAATCCGATAGCGTCTATTGTCTCTACGCTCGAGGCGCAGGGCTATTCCTCCTTCGCGCTGCATCCGTATTACGCCTCCGGCTGGAACCGCACAGAGGTGTACAATCATCTCGGCTTCAACAACTTTGTAAGCCTTGAAGATATTATGGATATTTCCTTTATGCAGGAGTATCAAAGCAACGGAAGCGACCCGAACTATCTTCAGTCCCTTATAGACCAGTATTATCCCGGCAGCAATATGCTTATCCGCCAGTATATAAGCGATTCCTATAATTACAGACTGCTTATTGAGGACTACGAAAACCGCGACAAATCCGTTCCTTACTTTGCCTTTAACGTCACAATGCAGAATCACGGCGGCTACACCACAAGCTGCGTGAATTTCGACGAAAGCATATATGCCACTTCAGTTTCAAAAAATTACAACAAAGCCAATAAATACCTTTCTCTCGTAAAGGCGAGCGACAACGCCTTTAAAGAGCTTATCGATTACTTCAGCAGCGTTGACGAGCCCACCGTAATCTGTATGTTCGGCGACCATCAGCCCTCTGTCGAAACCGAGTTTATCTCCGAGGTTATGGGAGTTGACAGCCTTTCGGGGCTTACCCCGGAGCAGGAGCAGCTCCGCCATGTAACGCCTTTTATTATCTGGGCAAACTATGACATTCAAGAGCGGCAGATTGACAAGCTCAGCGTCAATTATCTGTATTCGCTTGTGCTTGAGACCGCCGGCGTCAAGCTTACAGAATACAATAAATATCTGCTCAAGCTCTCCGAAACCCTTCCCGTCATAGACACGGTGGGCTATATCGACAATGAAAACAATTATTACAAGTGGAGCGATGTATCTCCGTACAGCCATCTGCTTGATGAATACGAAAAAATTCAGTATAACAACATTTTCGATCGGGAAAATATCAAATCCGATATATTCTATTTAAACGGATATGTTCCGCAGGCTACCGTGTCTGAGGAATCGACGACGTCGGAGGAATAAAATGCGCAATACCACGCTCTGCCATATCGAAAAAAACGGGAAGTATCTCATGCTTCACCGCATAAAAAAGGAAAACGACCTTAACCGTGATAAATGGGTAGGGATAGGCGGCAAGTTTGAGGACGGGGAAAGCCCCGAGGAATGCAACCGCCGCGAGGTGCTTGAGGAACCCGGACTTCAGCTTAATTCGGCACGTTACTGCGGCATCGTTACCTTTGTGTCTGACAAATGGGAAACCGAATATATTCATATTTTCCATTCGGCTGATTTTTCCGGAAAGGTGAAAGACTGCGACGAGGGCGTGCTTGAATGGGTTGAAAAGGACAGGCTCTATTCCATGCCGATATGGGAGGGCGACAAAATTTTTCTCCGCCTGATAGAACGCAAGGCCCCGTTTTTCTCACTAAAGCTTGAATATGCTGGAGACCGGCTTGTGAACTCGGCACTGAACGGTGAAAAGCTGTGAAAACAATCCTGGTAAGCGCATGCCTGCTCGGCGCCGCGTGCAGATATGACGGAAAATCAAAGCCCTCGCCCGAAATTATCGCGCTCAGGGACAAATACAATATTATTCCGGTCTGTCCGGAAATTTACGGCGGTCTGCCCACCCCGAGAGTACCATGCGAAATAAAGGACGGCGGCGTGTTCAGCCTCACAGGCGAAAACAGAACCGCAGAATATCTGCGCGGAGCCGGCGAAACGCTGCGGCTTGCGGAAATATTCGGCTGCGATACAGCCGTTTTAAAGGAACGCAGTCCCGCGTGCGGCTGCGGCGAAATATACGACGGAAGCTTTTCCGGAACGCTTGTAAAGGGCGACGGCGTCTGCGCGGCGCTTCTTAAAAAAAACGGCGTAAGAGTGCTGGGCGAATCCCGCATAAAAGAAATATAAAAAGGCGGTACAGCTATGAATATATGCTTATACGGCGCTTCAAGCAATGAAATAAATCCATCCTATATCCTGCAAACCGAGCTTTTGGGCGGGCAGATGGCGCTCCGCGGACACAGCCTTATTTTCGGAGGCGGCGGCGGTGGGCTGATGGGCGCGGCGGCGCGCGGCGTCTTCTCCGCAGGCGGGAAAATAACCGGAGTTGCTCCGTCGTTTTTCAATGTTGACGGCAGGCTTTACAAAAACTGCACGGAATTGATATACACTGAAACCATGCGCGAACGCAAGGAAATAATGGAGACAAAGGCAGACGCCTTTATAGTAGCGCCGGGAGGACCCGGAACCTTTGACGAGTTTTTTGAAATACTGACGTTAAGGCAGCTCGGCAGACACACAAAGCCGATAGCCGTTTTCAACATCTGCGGATATTATGACAGCCTGGCGGCGCTGCTTAAAAACGCGGCTGAGCAGAAATTTATGACCGACAAGGCCTTAAACCTCTGCTTTTTTTCTTCCGACTGCGGTAAGCTGCTCGATTATATCGAGGGATATAAAAGCGATCCCTCGGATATCGGAAGCTTCAAATATATTAAATAAAACTGACGGATATTAAATTATTAAAAAAGCAATATCCGTCAGTCTGTCTTTGAGTCAAGCGGTCAGCTTGCTTCGATTTTCAGCCGTGCAGGTCGGTGCCTATAAAGCCGGTTTCTTTAAAGTCGTCCAT
>CALWUZ010000042.1 GCA_944384845.1 uncultured Clostridia bacterium | reverse complement strand
AGATAAACCCTATACCAATCAGCAGTGTATACAGCACCGCGCCTTTAAGCAGTCCCATATGCCCTGTGTTCCCGATAATAATATGGCGCAAACGTGATTTACCGTTTTTATTCATCTTATCTGCGCTCCTTTCTGCCGAAAAAAACGAATACAGCATATATAATCAGGAGCATCAGCGCAACAGCTACGGTATAAATCCATGACATAGCCGTAGAAAAGCTGTAATATCCCTGAAGGTCTGTCAGCATAGTTTCAATATAGATATTAACAGAGTTCGTAGGATCATTTGCCAATTCAACAACAGTATACAGCGCGCATATGAGCGCGGTCGGAATAATATACGGCAGCGTGATTTTCCAGAATTTTTCCCATCCGCCGGCGCCGTCTATAGAAGCTGCCTCATATAACTCCGGACTTATTCGTTGAAGAGAAATCAAAAGAATAAGTATCTGTACTCCGGAATACCACAGAACCGTTACAAGATTTTGAAGAACAAATATTCCAGGATTCCTCAAAATCTCCGGCAGCGAGTCTAAAAATACAAATAAACCGGGTGACTCCTCAGAAAAATCGACGCTGTATTTTCCAAGTAGTTCTGAAATGACAGGTCCGCTCATAATAACTACAGGCATAAAAAATATGCTTCTGAACAGCGCGCGCCCCTTGTATTTCCCGTTAAGCATCAGCGCAAGAATCAGCGCAACGACAATAATGATAGGAGTCGCATAAGCGATAAAGCTCACCGTTTCCAAAAGATAAACCGTAAACTTAGTATCCTCCTGAAGCGCGCGCCGATAAAATTTAAGACCGGAAAAGCTGAAATTAATACCCTTAAGCTCAAGGTTCAAATCACATACGCTTAATATAACAGAATAAATAAGCGGATAAAGCGTAAACGCCAAAAAGCCTATAAGCCAAGGAGATAAAAAAGAAAATCCTATAAGAATATTGCGTTTTTTGTTTGTCAAGCATAATTTTCTGCTAAAAAGCATTTCCTGTATCCCCTACCGCACAGTTATACTCTGGAATTGTTAAGCTCTCATCCAGCTTTACTGCCGTTTCATTATAATTTATGTAAATTGTTTTTCCGTTGCTGTAGCCAACGGCAGCAACTCCGTCCATAATAGTCCTATGAAAAAGAATTTGACAATCCTCAACCTGCGCAAGAACTTTGTTGACGCGATGATAAATATCCTTTATATTCTCTTCCCAGTTTTCAAAATTCAGCGAAAACATATTCTGTATCGGTGTATTGTATATTTCGAAATTATCCGCCTCCATCAGAATAAAAGACGGATATGCTCCGTATTCTATCATTTTTAATACACTGAGGTCCGAGTAAAAGCCTTGATTTGAATACGGTGCGTAATAATCTATTCTTCCCTTTAAAATCATTTGCAAAAAAGGCACCGTATCGGTCTCATACATGTACTGACTGTTTGTAACCGGAATTGAGGTGACAGCCTTTGTGTAAGGCAGCATATATTCGTTTGCGCTCGAAAAATAAGCTTTAAGACCGATTTTTTCAAACGCATCAGTCAGCAGTTCTTTGCTTTGCTTACGTGAGATTTGCCTGTTTCTTGTATAATCCGAATAGAGCAAATATCCCAAATCCTCGAAATTCACACTGTAAGCGGGAAGTTCATTATTGATTTTATCAACATATTCAGTTATCAGCGGCGGCTTTATATAATATTCCGCAGGATACATCAGAGTTTCGTTAGGAATTTCATATAATGCCGAATCCTTTGATCTCGTCAGTGCCGCCTGACTTGAAATGTTAATCTGATCTTTATTCGCGGTGGAAACACGCAGCGAAAGCGCAAAATCGCCTCCGTTCTTCTTTACATAATCGCTGAGTGCCTTAAATTCCTCAGAAGAACCCACCTTTTTTTCAAAGCGCACGGTTCCGTAACTACTGCCGCTGTATCCGCCTGAAAGCCCACCGGAAAAGAGCAGGGTTTGAATATCAATTCCTGATTTCGCAAGCAAACTTGATATGTTCATAGCCTGCTTGGCTGTGGTGAGAACCGATAACGAGTTTCTTAAAAAGCCCTTTTTCACCTCAGAGCCCATAATATTAATCAAAACGGGAATCTTTTCACGGTTATTCTCTTTCTTTGCAATTATGTTTTCTTCAAGCAGCTTTTCCGAATACCGCAGCGCCATACCTGAGTAATTCGCCTCTTCTCCTGAAAGAAAGCGGAAACTTAATTCTGCATCAATCTGGTTGAGCTCTTCTTGCGGCACGGTAACCGTTCTGCTTTTTGAAACCCTTTTATCATAAAACTGACGGTAATTAAAAGTAATATAAGCACGGTTATAATCGATATTTGAAACTCCCGACGGTACAGCGCTGATACTTGCGTATTCCGCTCCGTTTTCAATTACAGCCAAAATGCCGTTTTGATTTTCACCGTGTACAATACCGTAAAGCGGCAGAATCACCTGATTTGCCGGAGTAGCATAGTCATCTGTTCTGTTTCCGTTAAGATTCATTTGCTCTGCTACTTTGTCTACTCCGAAATCAGAACCGTAAACCTTTTTTTCAAAGCCGGAGGTATAGGCTCTGCTTTCTCGAAAACGCATCAGTGCGCCGCAGCCGTCTGGTATGAGAAAATATCCCGGAACGCTATCCTGCTCAGTACTGCCGAAGAAATTTAAAAATATCACGGATTTAAGCAAATTTTCCTTTTCCTCTGCAACGGTGCCGTCATCTATTCCGATTATCAGCCTGTCGCCGTCTAACTCCATAAAAATTTCAAAGGAAATTCCTATTCTCCGACCGCTCACCTTAAAAAGCGCCGAATTATCTGACCAGAGGACCTCTTTTCGCAGTGTGCTCTCGGACAGCGCAACTTCCTCTTCTTTATTTGTTTCTTTGTTTACATATGTAATCGTGCAAAGAGAATTGGCTTTTGCGTGCCATTTTTTATTGAGATTTTCCGGTTGCTCCTCCTGCGTACAGCCCCATATATAACCGCTCCGCTTGTCTACTACACGAATTGATGTCGATTCTTCAGAATACCAGACTTCTAAAATATCGCTTTCCAGCTTTTTCTGAAAATTATCGGTTGAAAACCTATTTTCCACCGCAGGAGACTCAACAAAAAGCGTATGACGGTTTGTATTAATTTCATATTGCGCGTTTACAACCTCATTATTTTCCGAAACATTCGCTTCGCCGCCGGAGGCACCGGTATAAATTAACGTTATAACTAAAAACGCACAAAGACAGCATATAGCCGCCTTATTTAATCTAAACACGGTAAGTCACCTCGTTATACAAATCTTCAATAAAAGTTACCACCTGCTGTAAAATCAAAAATACTATTACACAAACGATAACCGCCATTACCATAAAGAAAAGAGTTATAAAAATAACCTTTACCGATTCCTTTACAGTGTAGTTATGAATTTCTTTTAAAGACATGCAAAGCAAAAACGCCGTCCACAAAATGATTACAGCCCAGGAAAAATGAATTAAAAACGCCTCATTCAATGTGAATACATAAGTTGCAATAATAATAATTGGTGCGAAAACCAAATAAGGTGAAAACGCATAAGCAGTGGAAACATAAACATTTTTAAAGCTGCCTTCTCCCTCATTGATAGCGCTGACCATTGAATTGCCGATAACCCAAAGAATGAGCGGTACAATGAACATTACAACAATCGGAAGCGGAGAAGTGTTATCGGTATCGATAACACTGAATGTAAAGCTTCTGAAGAACATATCCGACACATAAACGGCAAATGCCGCTATATAAATCACTGTGGCAGATTTAACCGAAGCGTGCCACCCGCGTTTGATATAATAAAGCTCGTCTATCGGATGCCTAATCATGGCGGCGACATATGACCATTGTACCTTAAAGGGTCTTGAAAGTCTTTGAATGCATTTATTGTTTCTTTTTTTCAGTATGCCTTTTTTTATAAGCAGCCTTCTTGCATATAACAAAACCAACAGAATCGCAGCCGCACTTATAATATAAATCAGGTTGTTTTGCAGCCATTGATTTCTAAGCTCCCACATACATTCCGAGTAATAATGCTTGTCGTTTACTATTTTAAACTGCTCTGCCGCCTCTTCAAAACGCTGCTGCTGATAAAGCGATTTTCCGTATCCGGAATGAGCCACCAGCGACATACCGTTCAGCTTAAGCAATTCAAGCCATATATCTTCGCTTTGAGAATAGTTTCCTGTACGGATATTATTAAGCGCCGTATGTGTTGATATGGCAAAATCCGTAGGAAAAAAAGCTTGAATATATCCACGCTCCCTGTCCAATACGTAAATAACTCCGTCTTCCGAAACATCAATGGCACTCGCAGATGTAAATAAACCGTTACGGTTTGATGTGTCGCGCCCTCCGAATGAAAAAATCACATCGCCGTTTTCATCATATTCATAGATTATTCCGCTTGAAGAGACCGCAAAGGAAATACCGTTTTCATAGGACGCGATATCCGTAAAATTAGCTTCATCTTCAATTTCGGTTTTTGAAAGTATATCGTTGCCGGCCATATTATGATATTTGACTGCATTCTCGGTTTTAGAGACAACGCTCCACGCCGTATTTGCTTCAAGCTGAGTAATGCTATACACCAAATCACGATCGGAAATATCCAAATTGTATATCGGAGCCGGAGTTCTTGTAAGCAAAGTTTCCATTTGTTCTTCTGTAAAAAACAATTCCTCTATCCTCTCGGTAAAGCTGATTTTTGCAGTGTTGGCAGCGTAATAACCCTGAAATTCTCCGCTTTTATCAAACTGCATCAAGCCCTCATAGGCACCTTCGCCGCAGACAAAAATCACTCCCTGGGAGGTCACCGCAACCTTGCTTGGAATAAACTGGCTGACATCTGAAAAAAGATAACTGTCCGGACGTTTTATTTCAAGCAATATCTCACCTTCATGTGAAATGCCGTATACTGTTTCGCTGCCTTTATCAGCCGCATAAATTCCGTCTCCGGTTACGAAAATTCCGGTAGGACCGACAAGTGTTCCCTCACCGACGGTTCCAATTACAGAATTTGTCTCCAAATCGTAAATAACTATCCTGCCGTTACCCGTGTCGGCTATATATAATTTACCATCATAATAAAACAAATCTTCCGGTGATAAAAGAGTACCATCATAAAAATAGACGGTGCCGGGCATATAAGCATCCAATGTGCGAATCCATTCGTTGTTTACCGACATAGTATAAGTATAAGCGGTGCTTTCCGACGCCCTGGCCTCAGGCGCAAATATAATCGAAAATGCCAATATAAGCGAAAGCATCGCCATAATCTTTTTGCGCATTCCTGTTTTCCCTACTTTATTCCAGAATAAGCCATTGAATTCATTACCCTCGACTGAAGAATGATAAATAAAATCAAACTTGGCAAAAACATAATCAGCGTCGCCGCAGCAGATATTCCTTTTCCCGCCACAACATTGCCCGATTGATTGCTGAGCGTCGTTACGTAAAATGCAAATGTTTTAAGCGAATCGTTATTTATGTAATAGGAAGACGCTTCCACGGATGTCCATGAGCTTTGAAAAGCGAGCATCGCCACCGTTGCAAGCGGTGATTTTATCAGCGGTATTATTATTTTCCGCAGAATGGTAAAATCGCTTGCGCCGTCAATCACAGCCGCCTCAACCAGTGCATCGGGAAGCTGATCAATAAACTGCTTTACAAGAAATACACATGTCGGCGTTGCCAAAAGCGGTATAATATTGGCAAGAAAATTATCCTGCAAACCGATATTTACTATCACAAAAAAACGCGGTATTTGGACTGCCACCGGAACAAACATCAGCGCCAGCTGATTAACCTTAAAAAGGGTACTGCGAAATCTGAAATGCTTTTTTGAGAGCACATATCCGGCAGACGCTGACAAAAAAATTGTCAGCACCACAGTCAGAGCAGTTGCCATAATGCTATTGAAAATGTAACGGCTCATAGGTATATTAGTCTGTGAGGTCAAATCAAACAGATCAAAAAAATTCTGAAGCGTCGGATTTTTAACATACATTCTGGGTGGATAAGCAAAAAGCTCATCTATCGGCTTAAAAGCGTCCATTACTATAAACAAAATCGGAAGCGCCATAATAATGCAAATCGGTATCATATAAAGATAAATCTTTAATTGCCCGCGCTCAAAGCGAGCGGGATTCATTCCAAAGCTTTTTATTTTATTCTTAGATATTCTTGTTGACATTTTTCTCTCCCGTAAAATAAAAACGGCTTTGCCGAGGTTAGTAAAACTCTGAAGCGGTCAGGATTCCGCAGCTTCGTCTTCATTCTCTGAAAGCAGCTTGTTCGCACCTGATGACATTAATTTAATAAAAAGCAGCAAAATCACAGAAACCGCCGCCGCATAGCCCATTTCATATCTAATAAATCCAAAATCCTCTATATGCGTTCCTATAAGCTGTCCGGCGTAATTCGGAGTCGGATTGGCTCCGGAGAGTGAAACCCCTACACCGCTTGTCTGAAATGTATTTATTATTGCCATTACGGCTCCGAAAAGCATCTGAGGCTTAATGGATGGAATTGTCACGTAAATTATTTCCTGCCATCGGTTTTTTACGCCGTCCACATGAGCCGCTTCATAAAGCTCCCGATTCACATTCATAATTCCGGACAGTATCGACAGAAAGCCAACTCCCATACTGCTCCATAAAGCAACAATGATCATAACCGGAAGCAGAGTATCGCTTGACTGAAGCCATTGAACCGGCTGATCGATGATTTTAAGCCTGAGCAGAAGATAATTTAAGTATCCCGATTGACTTCCGTCAAAAATGACCGACCAGATGGTACTTACAAGTACGCCTCCGGTCATAGACGGCGAGTAAAGAATAACAGCCATTATTGTTCTTGGAACACGCGTGAGCTGCGAAATGGACCACGCCATAAAAAATGAAAGCACGTAGCCGCCAAATCCCACAAACACAGCATATGCTATTGTATTCGGCAGAACATTCTGTGTAAATACCGTATCGGTTGTCAAGAGGTTTATATAGTTTTCCAATCCGACGAATTTCGGTGCTTCAATCGTATTGAAATATGTAAATGATAAAATTACCGCGGCGGCTACCGGTATAATAATAAACACGGCAAATATCAGCCCATACGGCAAAAGTAAAAGCCAAGGCGCGTTTATAAGCTTACCCGCCGTTTTTCTCATTCGGAAGCACCTCCGTTCATATCAAGCTGTTCTTTCAGCTTTTCGACCGTATCGGCAGGATACTCCTTTATCGGATTCCCCTGCTGATCGCAAAACCCAAATTCCTGCAGCTTTCTAATAATTTCGCGGTTTGAGACAAAAGTGGATTTTTCCAGCGCTTCAATAACAGAAATATCATTTACTGTTACGTTATTAAATGCGTTGCTTATCTCACGTTCAACAATATAGCTTGCCGGATGCTGCATGGTTTCTTTTTGGGATTCCCACATCAGTTTTATAACATCTTTATGCTCATCCGGATATGATGAGTCCTCAAACGCCGCTTTGTTCGCCGTATTCCAGCGGTATTGCGTACCGTAAGAGCTCTCCATAGTATCGGCAAACTCCTTCTGCGTATCGGCGGAAAGCCACCATTTCAAAAAACTCCATGACTCCTGCGGATATTCGGTATTGTTTAAAATCATACATGCAGTGACATCAGCGTTATAATAGCGCAAAACGCTTCCGTCAGACTGCAGCGTACCCGGTGCCGGAGCAATATCCCAAAGACCGGACAATTCCGGAGCAGCTTCAGTAAGCTGAACATATACCGAAATTCCGCCTATTCCCAACGGACAGTCTCCGGAACGGAAAGAATTGTAAAAGCTTGCGACATATTCGCTCAGAGAATATATTTTGAACAAATCAGTCAGTTCGGTAAAGCCTTGCACGGTTTCTCTTTCAAGGAAAGCAACCGAAGCTGCATCGGCAGCGTAAAAGCTTCCTCCTTTCTGGTAAATAAACGGGCTGGTGGAGGAAAACGGCTTGAAGCCCGCCGTATTTGCCACAGGAATACTAAAATTCTTATTATATCGCAACAAGGCGGGCATAATTTTCTTAACATCGTCCCACGTATCAGGAACATTAATATTCAGCGCTGCAAGTATATCCTTCCTGTAAAATAAAACATTGAAATCCTGTGTCTCTACCGCGCCGTAAACCTTATCGTCATAACAGCAAGGAACAAGGCTTTGAATACTGTAATTATCGTTGTAAAAGCTTAAAAAATCAGGATAAGAAGTTAGATCCCGTGCCGCGCCGCGAAGTGCAAATTTAAAAGGAGTGGTATATGCGACGCCTAAAACAACGTCAGGATTCGTCCCCGATGCCGCAGCAAGAATAAGCTTCTGCTCACTCGGCATAATCGATATATTCACCGGCAGCTCAGAAAATTCTTTTGAAGAGTCAATCATTTGCTGCAAAGTCTGAACATATACCGATGAACGGCTCATCCAAACATTTAAGGCATCACTGCCTTCGGCATTTGCATTATAGCTTCCGCTTTCCGCCTCAGGCGTCATAGAGTAAACAAACTTTTTTATACTGTCCGCCAACAAAGAAGCTGCAGATATATTTTTTTCCGGAATCTCGCCGCTTGCACCGGTAATATATATCTCATCTATGCTCAGCGACAGCCTTGTCAAATTTGAAATAACGGTACTTATATGCTTTACCGCAGAATCGTCTCCGGAGGACAATAATTCTGTTCGATTCGGAATGGTACGGGGCTCGGCAAGCAGATTTTCCAACTGCTGAATCGCGTAAAGAAGACTGTCGGCGTACGTGGCATCAGTCCCCTCGATAATACAAAGCTTTTCATATATCCCGGAAAGCCGCTGCGTATAATCTTTTATATCAGAAACAGCGTTGGGCAAATATGCATCTAAGTCCCAGGTGCGGTTATCGTCCGAGACGCCCGCAGTCAGCTTTGTAATATCAAGGCTCAAGGCGTTCATTTCATCAAGCAATATTAATAGCTCATTATATACATCGATTACGGGCGCTGCCGTAGCAGTCATTGCAATAGTATGGCGTCCCTCGGATAGATAAATCCTGTAAGGTTCACCCTCCCGGTCGGACAAAAGCAGATTTTTATATTTATTTGAGCTTGTCTGTTCAAAACGCACATTTGACATTTCCTTAAACGGAATCGCGCCGTCAATTTCTATATCTCTGTAAGATGCCTTGTTTGCCGCAGAGTTTTGACAGAAACGGAAGCCGACCGTATACCAGCCGTCTTTTTTAACGTCAAATTCCCAGCTTACTTTTTGACCCGCTTCGCTCCAGGAGTCACCGTCCAAAACATTTATCATTCGTCTGTAAGTATTATACGGAGTTACGTAAGGCTTATTGACATTGACGCCGCGTATATACGGATCTGATTTCAGCGAATAGTCCTCACCCTGTATAACAATGCTTTCCTCCGAAGAGTCATCATCTGCTTTGTATTCAGCAAGATATTCCGTATAGCTTTTAAGCTCCTTGGGCTGATAAAGCCATATTCCATCGACTATTACTGTCTGAACCGTATTTTCAATTCTTATCTTATCCGATTTTCCCGAAAGGGTTATTTTTATAGGAGCGCAGTTTGGGTCATGCTGATTTTTAAGAGGAATAAACACATTGTTCGGAGAAGTAATTTGACCGCAGGGCAATTCGTTTCCGTATCTGTCCAATCGGTACTCGTTTTCCGAGACCATCCATGTAATCTGCAAAAGTGCTACAACATTTTCCCCATTAACTGAAACATTAAAAAGCGTATCCGCAGCCGAGGCGTCGTTGCTTCTGGAAACTACTCCAAGCGAATACTCGCCCGTTATACCGTCCGGCGCCTTAAATTCTATTATATCGCCTTTGGAAAAATCGAAGGAGCCGTTTACATTCTCTCCGTTCAGTTCAAGCGTATCAAAAAAGTAGCCGTCATCATACAGAGATTTTGCCATCCAGTTTTCAGATGAAAGCGGAGTATATCGTACGGCTTGAAACGAAGCCCTTTCTGAATTTACGTCCGGAGCAGTAAGCAACGCAGTGAGCAAAAACAATATTGCCGCTGCAAAGCAGACAGCCGCAGTAAATTTCTTTTTGTGTTTTATCTTGATTTTCATTTTGGTTCCTCCAGAAGCCTACGCTCAGAAGCTTTTTCCGGTTACTCCGTAAAGCCTACCGGCGTCTTTCCCGTAAATTCTGTTTCTCCGCAGGCAGCGCGTACAAAAGCCTTTGCGGCACATTCCAGCATCGAATAAGCATTTACATAGCAGGGTGTGCGTTCAAAATACTGCTTTCCGAAATACGGCGACCCGAAGCTTGCCACAATCACTTTATTTTCCGCGCCGTCGGGTGCCAAGTGAGCGGCTATAATAGCGGCATTGTCACCGGTATAGTCCAAAAAGCCCATAGGTCGGAACGGGCGTGAAAAAAGTGCATAAATCACGATGTCATTTTTCTCATAAAAGTTCTTCCGTTCCTGCGGTGTAAACATTCCTCCTTCAAAGAAATCCACTATGAATCCTCTTTCCTCAAAAGCCGTTTTCAAAGCCCTTGCATCCTGCATTGCGGGCTGATATTCCAAAACAGGAATTATGCCGATTTTAGAATACCGTTGCTTATTGATGGGGAAAATGCCGTTCCAGTCGCGGACAAGGGTAATGCTCTTCTCGGCGCATCGGCGCTGCACATTTTCGACAAATTGTTTTTCCTCAGGCAAAAGCTGTCTGAATAGCTGATAATTTATATCATAAAGCCCGATTTTCCGCTTTAGACTTAATATTCTTTCAACAGCATCGTCAAGCCGCTCTTTCGTTATCTCTCCGGACAAGACAGCGTTTTTCATATTTTCAACATAACTTTTTGAAGGCCACAGAAGCATATCGCAGCCAGCCTTAAAGGCTTCTATTTCAGACTGTTCCCTGGTTGGATACCATCCCGTAAAGCCACCCATACCGAGCGCATCCGTAATCACTGCTCCCTTAAATCCCAATTTCTTTTTTAAAAGTCCGGTAATAAGCTCGTGATTTAAGGTCGCCGGAAGCGCCGTGCCGAATTTTCTGTCCGGCTGCTGCGGGTAATCAGGAAGGGAAATATGTCCCGCCATTACAGACAAAACACCACCGTCAATAAGGCTTTTAAAGACTCTGCCGTAGCTTTCATACCAATCGCTCAATGAAAGACTGTTAACCGTCGTTGTTATATGCTGATCGCGATAGTCTACTCCGTCACCCGGAAAATGCTTTGCACAAGCGGCAAGTCCCCAGTCCTGCATTCCCTTTACGATTTGAGGCAGCATTTCACATGCTAAATCCGAATTATCGGTCAAAGCTCTCACATTTACCAACGGATTGCGGGGATTTAAATTTAAGTCAGCAACTGGCGAAAACGTCCAGTTTGCGCCGACTGAACGCGCCTCAAGCGCAGTGGCTTTTCCGTAATCATATGCCAAATCAGCATCGCCGGTAGCCCCAAGTCCCATCATATAAGGCAAAGGCGTAAGACCCTTAACCATACTGCCGCAGCCGTTTTCAAAATCAGACGTTATCAGCGGAGGAATTTCCGCATCACGGTAAATTTCCTCAACATACCGTTTAAGCTCAGAAATTCCCGCCTCGTCCGCCTGCGTTATAATCTGACCGAAAAAGAAAGCAGCGCCGGGCTTGCAGGTTGGCTTTTTACCTTTTTCGAGCAAAATTATAACCGTTTGCAAAATCTTTTGTTCTAGAGACATTTGACTGATATTCAATATTATTCACCCCTGCCGCCTTGTTTGCCGGCCGTCCTCTTTCTTTTCACGCAAACGATTGTAGCAACCGCCGCTACAGCAATTAAAATGACAGCGCATACCGAATATATTATTATTCTTGTGCTCACGCCGGTTTGAACTGCGTCAACCATTTTATTAATGTTTGGCTGTCCCTCGGGTTCTATATAAAGACTGTCGCCGTATATCTCTATTTCCGTAAGTTTCGGACTTTTAACCTGTGCCCTTTCAAAGCCGCCGAATTTAATATAACGGTACTCTCCCTTTTCAAGATCGATAACATCCGTGCCGCCTCTGCCGTTTTCCACGCTTCCGATTACTGTCCATTCAGTGCTGTCGTTCAATTCACTGCAGGCGCTGATTTGATACTTAGAAGCGTATTCACCGCCCCATTTAACCTGTATGCTGTTTATATTGCTCAAACCGCCTAAATCTATATAAAACTCAAGCTCTTCATTTTTTTCTATCAGCGTGGCGGTATCGTATTTACCGTCGACCGCGCTGGTCAGGGTTTTAAGAGTATCCCCGTCATCGTTGGTAAAGACCCTGCAGTTAAGAGCAAGATTTGTAAGCCGTTCCAACGAGTCGGAGTATTCGATATAGTTCCATTCACCGCCGGTAACGACTATTGTTCTGTTGTTTTGATAGTCCTTGTAATATCCCGCTTTTCGGGCGGAGGAATCAGGATACTCGGAGAGCTCTGACAGTACTGTATCTCCAACCTTTACTTCGTTCGCGGTAACCCCGTAAATCAAAACTATATTTTTGTCGCAGAGAGCTTCTGACTGAATACAGTATCTGTTGTCCGAAAGTTTATCGCTGACAAAAGTCTTTGTATTATCCTTAGCTGTATAATATTTTTTAACAGTCTTTGAGGAAGAAGGCGTTATCAAAAGAGTATCTATCTTATCATTTTCTTCTGCAGCATCACCTAACTTAAGTGTTTTTCCGAGCGTAAGAGGGATAGCCGCGCCTTCCGCGATATAAACCGGTATGGTATCAAGATCCGCATCAACTGTCAAGGTCTTGCCGCCTTCTATAGCATGACCGTTCCACAGACTGACCCAACGTCCGTCAGGAAAATCGGTTTCCAGCGATGAAGCTCCCTCCTCAGTGACAGGACAAACCAATAAATCACCGCAAAACATATACTGTGTTCCGTTTTGCGCAAGTCTGCCCTGCTCGGGAAATGCAACCGCCATCGGCTGAGTCATTCCGATATTTTCAAGTGAGGCTTTTATTGCCGCGCCGTATATATAGTCTATAATTGACTCCCTCACCCAATAGTATTTTTGAAAACGCGCAACGGCGGCGCCGTTATCATCATAAGCCCATGGGTCACGCGGCGACGAACCGTGTGCACGCATAAGCGGGCTGAATGTCCCGAATTGCAGCCACCGGGCATACACCTCCGGATCATTCTTATTTTTGTCATTGGAGGTGCCGTATCCCCCTATGTCACTTCCCCAGATATGTATTCCGGAGGATGACGCCGACAAAAGGGCTGAAACCACCTGACTGAGTCCCAAAAAAGATGAGGATTGGTCACCTGCAAAAACCGCTGTAAATTTCTGCGACCCCGCGCAGCCGGCTCGGGCAAAAGTAATGTAATCATCTCCCCAGTAGGATGAGAAAGCCTCGTACATCGCCTTATTGTAATAATATGCGTACAGGTTATGCATTTCGTCGCCGGTTTTTCCGTTATAAAAATAAGAATTTACATCAATAGTATCTGCAAAATCCACCATCATGCCCTGCATTCCGTTCCTGAAAGGCTGTAAAAACCTCGCTTTCAGCCAATCCACTGACAAAGGATTGGTATAATCTACCCATTTCGCATTAAGTGATGTGAAATACGCCAGACGGTTTGTATTACGCCTGATCAAAGGATACTCATTTTCGTTAAGTGTATCAAATCCCGCAAACTGTTCGGGACTTGTCATCGAACCCAATCCGTCATATGTACGCCATGTTGAATCGGTCCAGGCAAAGCAATGAATTCCGTTTTTCTGAAACAAATCCATAACCGAATCAAAATACCAGCATCCCTCAGCGTAAATATTTTTAATAGGTGTTCCAAGCTCGTCATACTTTTCCAATACAGAGGAAATATACTGATAAGTGATTTCCTCGGAACGGCTGCCGTCACGCCACACATCGCCTGTCTGACCCGCCCAGTAGGAAAATGCCCATTTAGGAGGAATGATCGTACTTCCGGTAAGCCTGTGATAGGAAGCAATATTTTGTTCTGTCGTCCCGGTCCAAACAAAAAAATCAAATATAGGACCGTAAAATTCAAAGGAGTATAAGCTTTCATCGCTTTCGCCTATATCAGCTATAGCGTAATAGGTACTGTTGAAAAAAACGCTGTATCCGATATTGCTGTGAAGAATCGGTATGTTTTTGTAACCAACATTATGGTCACCGTATGCAGTCCTTAACTGCCCCACGCTGTCATAATTCCACATTTCAACGGTTTTGCCGTTCTGAATAAACCCGTTAAAGCGCTCACCGAGACCGAACAGCATCTCATTTTCCTTTATTGCCGTTGAAATTCTCACCTTGCGCAGCGTATTAGTATCATCATATCCAAATTCCATATCCTGCGCCGAATAACTGACTACCTTAATGTTGGAGGAGTTTATAATGTCAATACGCCATGGTGAGGCGTTTCGGTAAAGCCTTACCTGCGTATCATTCGCAGCCATAACTATCGCCTCACCGTCTGTCATATATGTTATCTGACTGTTTTCGGCATTATCGAAGAAGCCCTTCGTGTCGGCATAAATCCTGACGCCGCCGTCTGAGGGAAAGGTTATATAAAAATTATTGATTCTTTGCTTTTCAGTCGAAGTTGAAATAATAAACATATCGCTGCGCTGTTCTACATCGACAATTCTACTTGGTCGTTCCCACTCTACATCAATAATCTGAGTATCGTTAGTCAGGGCGGACAAAGGAAACGAAAAAGCTGAAAATACCGTACAAAGTATTAACGCCATTATCAAACCTTTTAATAAAATGCTCCTTTTCAATTCAATCACTTCCTTCCGAAAATCAGGAAATAACAACTTTCATCCAATTTCGCTCAAGCTTCAAAACAGTCCGACCCACACTGCTGTCAAAGCATATCCGACTTTCCGGCAGGGGTGTGTCATCAGCGACTGCACGCTCAACGTTATAGCCGCATATAAGGAGCGTATCAATCAATGAACCGCTTGAATTTTCTATAACAAAGCCATTTTCATCGGGTGAAAGCGCATAAACGTCAAAATCTTCTGTTCCTCTGTATATTTTCACTGAGCAGGCGGCTTCAGGACAAGTTACTAAAAGTGCCTTGCTTTCTGAATCAGCGGCAGATTCAAGCATTTTGCCGTCAGAATTAACTGTAACCGGAAGCAGCGTCCCGCTTTTCAGATAAACGGGTATGTGGTCAACCGGTGCCGAAACCATATATTCAGCCATTCCCTGCAATATCCTGCCAGTCCAAAAATCAGTCCAGCGTCCGCGCGGAAATACAATCTTTCTGGAAAAAGAGTTTTCTTCTATTACAGGACAAACCAGCATATTGCCGCAAAACATATATTCATCGTCAACTGTAACAATTCCCGCGTCATTGTTAAAAGCGACTGCAAGCGACTGCATTACCGTTTCACCTGTAAGCGCGGCATTTACCATCGCGCTGTAAACCGCGTCGGCAAGACTGTATCGCAGCCAAAAATATTTCAAAAAAATATTTTCTGCTTCCTTGCCGAAATTCCACGGGTCTCTCGGTAAAATTCCGTGCGCGCGCATAATGGGACTGAAAGCTCCGAATTCAAGCCACCGTGCATACAGTTCTTCGGTGGGCTGAACTCCGCAAAAGCCTCCTATGTCGCTCCCCCATGCTGAAAATCCTGCGTTGCAGGCAGACAGCCCTGCCGTAAGCGCACGCCGAAGACCGACATACGTAGCCGGAAGATCACCTCCGAAAACGGCTGTCCAGTGCTGGCTTCCTGCACATCCGCTGCGCTGCAGAAGCACAAAATCACCGTTTAGCATCAAATCCCATGTCTCGTTAAATCTGCGCGCATACCAGTAGGGATAAAAATTATGCATACTGCCGCCGTCTTGCCCGTTAAAAAAAATCGAGTCCTCATATACATTGTCTGCATAATCGATCATAACCCCTTTTAAAGCTCCCGACTTCCAAAGCGGGTTATATTTCACCGTTATCATATCTCTTGAGGCAGGATTGCTAAAATCGACATATCCTCCCGTCATCGGCTCTGTCGGATTGCTTTTTTTCCGAACCGTATACCTTTCGCGTTCAAACTCGGTTTCAAAGTCAAAGCGCAGTACAGAATCTGTCCATAGAATTATGTTAAAGCCCTTTTCCTTCGCCAGCCTGAATAAAGACTCCTCAGGTTTGAGCTCAAGATAAAAGGTTTTAATCTTTATACCTGCCTTCTCATAGCGCTCCGCGACCTCTCGCACCTTGCCGACCGCATTTTCCCTGCCGTCACTGTTCCAAACGTAAAACCCGCCGCCAGCCCAGTATTCCGCCGCCCATCTCGGCGGCAAATACGGAAGGCCGGTAAGCTTTAAGTACGATTTAATATTATTTTGGATGGTATCGCTCCAAATAAACAGGTCTAACTGGGTTCCGCTGAACTCAAAAAAGTATTCATCCTCCTCCCACTCCCTTATATCCGCTACTCCGGCGCAGAATGTATTAAAAAACAAAGTATATCCCTTAGAAGAGTGAAGAAGCGGAATATTTTTATAGCCTTGTTTTTTTTCATGACCGCCCCGTATCAGACTTAAAGGCGGATGGCAGCAATCAACATTCCAAAGCATAATTCTGCTTTTATTCTGATGCACCGAGTTAAAGCGCTCACCTAAGCCGTACAAAATTTCCTTTTGATCCGTCTTTTGCAGAAGCTTAACTGTTTTCAGCGTTCCTTTTTCATCAAATCCGTATATAATCTGAGAGGAATGCACAGTACGGACACAGTTGTTTTCAGAATTATATATTTCAATTTTCCAGTCTGACTCACCCCATGAAATCATTATCCGAAAATTACGGTTTATATCCGAAAAGGCGGCAAAGCAGTCACTTTGCTCAACTGTTTGAATTTCATAGGTGTCCTCAGCTTCAAAAAAACCGGTGTTACAGTTTGAAATTCTTACTCCGCCGATTACCGGGAAAGTAATACGGAATATATGAGCACTTTTCATAATTTCCGTGTGTATTTCTACAACCTTTTTACCGAATGTAAGTCCGGTCAAAGTACCGGGATTTTGCCTTACGACATTTTGCACACTCGGAAACTGCGTAATAATCGCCAAATAAAAACCTCCTCAACAGCCCTTGACATTCTTTAATTAAAATAAGATATACGGGCTTAACCTAATTGATCCTCAAAATCTTTTAGATTTGCCTCAAAATCCGACCAGTACTGAGTAATCTGATTGTTCGCCTTGCTTTGTATCTCTCCCATTTTTGCGGTGAAATCGGTTTGACCGTTTATAGCCTTATCCGCCTCATCTAAGACAAAATCATAAACAAAATCAAAACCCGGAACCGTTTTCTCAGGATCGCCGAAATATGAATTTCCTATGTTGTCGTACATATAAAGAATAGCTTCTGTAACCATAGGCAGACTTTCAAATTTTTCAAGTACGGACGGTTCGGTTGTACATGGTATATAAAAAGTTTGGTTGACGCTGTCCTCGTCATAATTTTCCTCGTCATAGGCAGACAAACGTATCAAATTGCCTTCTCTGCTATATGTGATAAACCGTAAAAATTCCCATGCCGCCGCTTTGTTTTCATCAGTAACTCCTGTTGTCATCCAACAGTAATCAACATGCATCGGCAGGCGTCCTTCAGTTTCCTGCGGTACCGGGAAATACTCCCAGTTAAACTCAAGATTATTAGAATTTATTTCGCCATAGCTCCACGTTCCCGCAAACCTTGAGGCAACCAAACCTCCGTTAAAGGCTGCATAGGAGTCTGTGATATTAGAAAGCGTGCTGAATTTTTTGGCATAATCACTTTGTGTCCCTCCGGCTCCTCTAAGCGACCATGCCTCTACCGAATGCAGAGACCGAATTTCTTTAACATAATTAATAGCCTTAAGCACAGAATCAGATAACTCAAAAAGCCTTGTCTGAGGGTTATAACCGGAAACCGTAAGACCGTCGCTCATAGAGCCTGACATCCAGTTTATTGCCGTTCCGATTATTTCAATGCCGGAATATTTGCTTGTTGTGGTTTTTTTCAAAAAATCACTGAAATCGTTCCAATTCCAATTAAATTCGGGCACATCGATATTGAGCTCATCGACAAGATCCGTGTTCACGACAACGCCGTTGAAATGCAGAGTTTGGGGTAATGCATACAATCTGCCGTTATACGAAAGATTGTTTATTATATTTTCCGGAATATGGCTGTAATCAGTATCCTCATCAGTCAGAAACTCATTAAGAGGGTACGCCCAGCTGTTTGAAATATATGTGGGAATCGATCCGGCATCATCGTAAAGAATGTCGGGAAGCTTCTTCTCCGCCATAGAAAGCGAAGTGAGATATTCGGTAGCGTCGTCCGTACCGGTTTCAAAAGTGATGACATCAAGCTCTATGTTAGGATAAAGTTCTTTAAAAGAGTCAATCAGCAATTCAAAATCGGAGTATCTTGCCATATTCACACCAACAGACACATTTCCCTCTACCTCATAGTCTGCATTTGGGTCGTCTCCGTACTGCTCCGCCAGAGTGTTATTTATGCTTTCGGCGGGCTCAGAAAAGCCGCTCTGCGCGTCGTTGCCGCCGCAGCCGCATGTAACCGCCGCGAACAGGCATACCGTCAGTATAAATGCCGTTATTCTTTTCATTTTATATACCTCCGATTTTTCTGCTTTTTATAGACTATCAGCAATACCACGCCTGCAACAGCCGCAGCGCTGAGAATAACCGCTATGATTATCAACGGTTTGCTATACCCTTCTGTTTCTTGCCGTAACTTACCGGTATCCGAATTAATAGGAGTATCCAAAGGCGGTGCTTCGGCATCGGATATTTCTTCAAGCGTTTGTGTTCTGAGATTAAGATAACCGTTAGCGACAACCGCATTGTTTTCAGTAAGGCTTTCCGGCTCGGAAGCAAGTCTTTTTATCGATAGATTATCATAAAAAGCTCTTTTACTGCATGAAACCAATGATATATATCCTCCCTCGTATGAGTCAGGCAAATATATTTTCAGCGGTATTTCAGCTCCGTCCACATAGATCTCGGCGGTTCTTCCGGATACTCTCAAACGCAGTCTGTGCTCTACGCCGTGAAGCGGCTTTCCTTCGTCGTTAAGCCTGATATAATCGGTTATTTCTTTTAAATCCTCCTTGACCATGTAGCCGTTTTTATCGGGATATTCCGTCTCTCCGATCGCAACTCGGCTTCCTTCAAATTCTACATATGCGGCGATTGCTCCGCTCAAACTATAATTTATATCACTGAAAATATACTGTCCGGGCTTTTTCGAACCAAACATCACCATACAACGGGTATAATACTGACTGAAGTCAACTTCAAGCTCAAAATCTCTGTAAGTTTCACCTGTGTAGGTAAGAATGGAAAGATTTTTGGTGTCGCTTCCCTCTGACGCGCGATTAACCCAAAGTCTGCCGTCCCTAACCAGCCATTCATCAAGTGTGCCAAGCGCATAGGATTCAGGATCTTCTGTTACGTCATCAATATGAAATGCCGAGAAATCAAAAAGGGCATCATCTGAATCGAAATTCCATTTTTTTATGACCGACGGATCGTAGTCTATAACTTCAACCCCTATTCTGCATCTGATTTTACCGGCATTGTCAAAGCCCGCGCTCGCTTGTAAAAGTCCTGTAAACTCATAATAGCCTATAGTGTTGGGATCGTAGTCCCCGCAGTACCAGCTTGCGCCGGCAATATGACTTTTGCCGTTGAGAGATGTCACCGTGACATAATCCGGCAAACCGATATTCGCCATAGCTGTACCTTTCTGAACCTTTATATCCCTTATATACTCATATGATATAATTGAATTTTTATCTGTCTTGTTAAGATCGGTAATTATTAAATCGTCAAATCCCGAACCTCCGCACATTGACGATACCAGCGAGATATATCCTCCGGAATATGAAGACGGGAGTTCAAAGCTGTACAATAAACCGTATTCATCAAGAAAAATATAACAAATCCTGTCATATACCCAAATTTGAAGCTCGTGCCAGGAATTTATATTTGAATTCCAATTTCCTGCCTGATGGTATCCGGGGGCGTTAAGGTCGGTTACGCGCCTTCTCGCGGTCGTTCCGCCGGAATCGCCCAGCACAACCAATGCGCCTCCGGCTCCGAAATTGTTCTCAATATACACAGCAATACCGTTTGACGCCGTTTGAGCCTTATTATCTGAAACCGGGAATTCACCCCTTTCGGTGCCGAACATCAGCATAAGCCTTCCTGAGTTTTTCTGATACTTAACGCTCGCCTTGAAATCCGTATACTTTCGCTTATTATATGTAAGAACCGCAAGGTCCGTTGTATCAGACGAATTTGTTTTTGAAGCGCGGCGGTAAAGTTTGCTGCCGTCAAGAGACCAATAGTCTGAAAATTTAACCTGGCTTGCTTCTTCAGACGCCTCAGAAATATAATACGCATCCAACGTATCAACCGGCATTGCCATATCGTTAAAATCAAAATGCACCGTACTCTCGGTCTCAGTTAAACCTCCGACAATAATCGGGGTTGTTATTTTTTCACTTATTGAAAAATATTCAAAGCCCGCGGTGTCTGTGGCGGTGGACATAATGGAAATATAGCCGCCGTCATACTCCGGTGACAGTTCAAGATACATAACGTAATTTTCGGCGTCATCTACAAATACATAAGCTTTACGGTCTTTCACAACAATTTTCAGCATATGCGTCTTTTTGGCTGCAATATTCTCGGCAGGAGACCCTGAATCATCCGTAAATCCGGGCAGTTCAGGTGAAGAAAGACGATACATTTTTTTATCCGAGTTTGTGTATCCGCTCTCAAAGTCGCCTATTGCGGTACGCACTCCCTCGGCCTCAATGTATACGAGCGTGCCTTTTGTTATTTCTCTTTTACCGGAGGATTCGTCTATCACATATTTGTCTTTATCCGCGCCGAATATTATTCCGAGCCGGTTATAGGTCTGCTGATATTTTACAGTCAGTTCAAAGTCGGTATATGATTTACCGGCATAAGTGAGTACCGACACGTTCGATACATCGGTTCCCTCTCTTGATTTATTGGCCGTCAGAACGTGATTATTATTCAGCTTCCAAATATCGGTAAGCTTTTGCTGTGCAAGCTCCGGGGAATTTTTGGCGTCATCCAGATAGTAGGCTTCATAATCCCCGTCTATTCTCGACAGGGACGGAAGCTCTTTAAAATCTACCGTACTGTAATCCGTCTCTACGGTCTCCCCTTCAAGCTTTTTTACAGAAAATGCGCCAAAGCCTCCGGAGCCGCTGCCGGTGTTTGTAACAAGCGAGAGATAACCGCCGTCATACCCGTCCAGAGTGACAATCATTTCGGATTCCTCCAAGCCATCCACCGTAACTGTCATTTCGTTTCCGACAACCTTGATATTGAGCGTGTGCATCGTTTTCGCCGAAATAAGTGAACCGGGCTTGCCGTTTTCATCCAAAAAGCTTGACAGCGGCGTTCCGACGCGCGTAAACGCATTATATCTTCCGCCGGTTACCGCACCTATGGCAACGCGTCCGCCCTCGGCCTCTATATAAACAAAAATCCCGCCGTTAGATTCGGTTTTGTTTGAAGCAGTTCCCATATAAGCGTATTCACCTGGCTGCGTGCCGAACATAAGACCAAAACGCTGCCAGCTCTGTTCAAAGCTTATTGCAGCCTCAAAATCGGTATATTCTTTGGCGCTATATGTGAGCACCGTGAGATTTGTATAATCATTCGGCGAGTTATTTTTAGCGACGGCAGTTATTCTGTCCTGCTCAGTCATACGCCAAAGCGAGGATACAGGCTGCCTGTCGGTATAAGCGCTTTCGGCAACACTGCTGTAATAATAAGCACTAAAATTTGTGTTTATATCATCTATGCTCCCAAGAGACGTAAAATCAATCGAATAATCATCAGGCGGAGGTATCCTTCTGTCAGTTATCGAAATGCTTCCGAAACCTCCGCCGACGCTGTTGGTCACAAGTGAGACATAACCGCCGAAATAATCATCGGAAAGAGTTATAGCAACCTTTGATTCCTCCAAACCGTCTACCGTAACCGTAAGAATTTGTCCGGTGACGGACACGGTAAGCGTGTGCATTTTTCCCGCGCTGATATTTGCACTCGGTTTGCCTGTTTCATCAACAAAAGTAGTTAAGCTGCCCGCGGTGCGGTTAAAGGCATCATATCGTCCGCCGGTCACCGCGCCAATACCGACACGTCCGCCTTCTGCTTCTACATAAACCAGCACTCCTCCTTTTGAAGCTGCATCGGCAGATTTTGTGCCAATATATGCATATTCGCCCAAATCAGTCCCGAACATAATGCCAAAGCGCTGCCAGCTCTGCTGAAACGTCATGCTTGCCTCAAAATCAGTGTAAGACTTGTTTTTGTAGGTCAAAACAGTAAGATTTTTAAAATCGCTTGCCGGAGCGTTTTTTACGGCACGGATTTTTTTGCTGTCATCTGATTTGCACCATAAATCTCCTACCGCCTGAGGCTCTGCCTGATACAGACTTTCAACGCTTTCATAATAATAAGCATTAAAATCCTCCGCAAGCTCGTCTGTACCTTCCACAGCGGAAAAATCCTTTCTGAAGATGTCTTCGCCGCTTTCTTCAGTCGTGTCGGCATTTACCAGACCGGAAGCAAACGATAAAATAAAAATACATACTGCAAGCAGTAAAGCGGCAACCCGTTTTTGAGAAAGATGTATTTTCATTTTTAACCTACCTTTCAAAATGGTTTGTAAATAAAAAATATCTTAAATATCAAATCATTTCAATTCATGTCATTGCGCTGTTTTTTCTTATATTTTATTATAATTTATTGACTTAATAAGAAATCTTTTATATAATTATTATAACATAAGGACTGCTTATGCACAATGCACTTTTTCATAACTAAAGGTTTTATTTTCGTAACTCATATCAGATTTTCAGGAGGGATCGGATTTGTTTTTTGACGAAAAAAATATCACCGTTAATATTGTAAATTTATCCTGCATAGATAAGCATAACATCCAGCAAACACAGCAAAATATTTTAAAGCGCAATCTTCATAAAATGATTTTGAAGGTCAGCGAGGGCAAAGCCGAAATAATAGTGGACGATTTCACTGATTTCACCTCAGCTTTTTCGCTTGCCCCGGTTGAAAACGGCTCGATTTCAATCGCCTCAAACGGCTGCATCCGAGATTTTGGTTCAATAAAAAGCTTTCACCTTAAAGCAGATAGCTATGAGCTTTTTATTGACTTTTCCGAAAATGGCGTCATGAAAA
>CALWUZ010000041.1 GCA_944384845.1 uncultured Clostridia bacterium | reverse complement strand
TGATAGTCGCCACGGTTTTTCTGATTTTTGTAATACCTACGTATATTAAATCGGAAAGAAAAATCGATTTTTTCTCCTCAAACCAGATAGTTGAAAATATCCGGAATATGGAAATAAACCTTACCTCTGTTATATATGTTCAGAACAAAAGCGGCGATTGGGTGGAATACCAGCGTCTGCATGGAAGCGAAAACCGCATATGGGTAAGCATAGATAAAATTCCGGAGAATTTGAGCGACGCCTTTATCTCTATCGAAGACGAGCGGTTTGAGCAGCACAGCGGAGTAGACTGGAAGAGAACCATCGCCGCTGTCGGCAACAAGCTGCTTAAATTCGACGATACCGAGTTCGGCGGTTCCACAATAACGCAGCAGCTTATAAAAAACGTCACAGGCGATGACGATAAAAGCTCTCTGCGTAAAATACGCGAAATAGTAAGGGCTTTGCTTATAGAAAAGCAGTTAAGCAAAACCGAAATACTTGAGGCATATCTAAACACTATAGCGCTGGGCAACGGAATATGCGGCGTACAGGTGGCGGCGAACTATTATTTCAACAAGGACGTAAGTGAGCTTACCCTTGTGGAATGCGCCGCGCTTGCAGCTATTACCAAAAATCCGACGAAGTTCAATCCGGAAAGCGGTCCGGAGGAAAACAAGGTGCGCAGGCGCGCGGTTCTCGATAAAATGCTGGAGCTCGGCAAAATAACCTATGAGGAGTATGACGAAGCTTATAACGCCGAGCTGGTGCTCGATAACTCGCAGGAAAATTACTATGAAGCCGAGATAAACAATTATTTTGTAGACACCCTGATTGAACAGGTAATAGACGATCTCGCGGAAAAATACAATCTTACCACAGAGCTTGCGTCCACAATGTTTTACAACGGCGGCTTTAAGATATATTCGACCTTAAATCCGGAAATTCAGTCGGCTATGGAAGAGGTATACACCGATATCGATACCTATTTTCCGCAGACTGCACCGGATTTAAACGGCGAGAAGCAGCATGTGCAGTCGGCAATGACGATAATGGATTACAGCGGGCATATCGTCGGAATTGTGGGCGGCGCCGGTGAAAAAACAACAAACAGGGGACTTAACCGCGCAATCGCCTCTCCGAGACAGCCGGGATCGACTATGAAGCCGCTCGGAGTTTACGCGCTCGCGGTTGAAAACGATATTGTCAATTATACCTCCAACGTAACCGACCGCCCCATAGAAAACTATTACCCGGACGGCAAAAGCGGTCCTAAAGAATGGTTTGGCTACTATAAGGGAACCGTAAGGCTTAACTATGCGATAAGAAAGTCTATGAATGCGGTTCCGGTCCGGCTTTTGCAGGAGGTTGGAATCGACACTTCTTATGATTTCCTTGTAAATAAGCTTAATCTCAAGCATCTGGTGGAAGCCGACAAAAACCTTTCCGCGCTGGCGCTGGGCGGCTGCAGCTACGGTATTACGACTACCGAGTCGGCGGCGGCTTATGCGATTTTCGGAAATCAGGGAGTATATCACGAGCCGACGACCTATTACAGAATAGAGAGAGCCAACGGCGAGGTTGTGTTCGACTATGACGAAACCGGAACCCAGGTGATAGGCGCCGACACCGCGACTATAATGAATCATCTGCTCCAGGAGGTCGTTTACGGCAGCGAGGGCACGGGACGCAGCATAGCAGGCTTTAATTATTCGCTTAAGGCATATGCGAAGACCGGAACCTCAAGCGAGTCGAACGACCTGTGGATGGTAGCCGGAACGCCTTATTATGTAGGCTCGGTATGGTACGGCTTTGATATTCAGAGCGACGTCAGCAACAGCGGCGCCGCCGCTAAAATCTGGCGCGATGTAATGAAAGAGGTTCACCGCGGTCTTGAGAAAAAGGAATTTGAGGACAGCGACGATGTGGTGAAAAAGGGAATCGGCTACTATAAGGAAAGCGACCCGATTAACAATCCGGTTTATTCGGGCGGATCTTCTTCAAACTCTTCGAGCAGCGCCTCAAGCAGTTCCTCCTCAAGCACATCCTCCGCTTCCTCAGGCAGCGGCTCCTCTTCAAGCACGCCATCCTCCTCAGCGCCGTCAGAAAGCACGCCCACAGAGCCTTCAACCCCATCCGAGAGTACGCCTACAGAGCCTTCGGGGCCTACGGAAAGCAATCCTTCGGACTCGTCGGATTCGTCAGGCTCCTCTGATACCTCTTCCGGATCGTCGTCCTCAGATACGGGCTCGTCGGGAACCTCCTCTGAGCAATAGCCCGGTGATATTATGGAAAAGCTGTCATTCAATGTGATCGCAAGAATTTATACGGATTTTCCGTGTAAATTCGGACTGCCGCGCCAAAGCGGGATAGTCGGCGGGCTTAAGGGTCGCGTAATATTTGAGCCGGAATACCGCGATTTCTCCGCGGTAAGGGAGCTTTCGGAATTTTCCCACATATGGCTTTTATGGTATTTTTCAAGAGCGGAAAAAAGCGGCTGGTCTCCGACGGTGAGACCGCCGAGACTTGGCGGAAACAGGCGCGTCGGAGTTTTTGCGACCCGTTCTCCTAACCGTCCCAATCCTATTGCTCTGTCAGCCGTAAGGCTTGAGAGAGTTTCGTCGGACGGCGCTTCGGGTCCTGTGCTGGAGGTTTCGGGAATAGATATGTGCGACGGCACGCCGATACTTGATATAAAGCCGTATCTGAGCTTTGCGGATGCTTATCCCGGCGCTGTAAACGGCTTTGCAGATGAGGCTTTGGGAGAGAAAACCGCAGTGATAATACCCGAAGGCATAAGAGCTTCGCTTTCCGACGAAACAGCTAACCTGCTGCGGAGCTTGCTTGCCGAAGATCCGCGGCCGCGGTATCACAGTGATCCCGAAAGAATATACGGTTTTATTTTTAAAAATCTGGAAATTAAGTTTAAAGCCGAAAACGGTTTTATAACCGTTCTGTCTGCCGACCCTGTTTGATACGGCATTTCGTCAAAATGCTATATCTTGTGTGTAATATCTCATATGCAGTAATTATATTACCATTTTTGCCGAATCCGGTGTATAATTAAGACAAATAAGAAAGCGTAAGCTTTTAATAAAAGCGGAGGAATCGAAAATGGCAAGATTTACATTACCGAGAGACGTATATTTCGGCGAAAACGCAATGGAAAACCTTAAAACTTTGAAAGGTAAAAAAGCGATAATTGTCGTGGGCGGCGGCTCGATGAAGCGCTTTGGATTCCTTGATAAGGCTGTTGGCTATCTTAAGGAGGCGGGCATGGAGGTTCAGCTTTTTGAAGGCGTTGAACCTGATCCGTCGGTAGAAACCGTTATGCGCGGAGCAGAGGCTATGCGTAAATTTGAGCCTGACTGGATTGTGGCTATGGGCGGCGGCTCTCCGATAGACGCAGCCAAAGCTATGTGGGCGTTTTATGAGTATCCGGACACTACTTTTGAATCACTTTGTGTTCCGTTCAATTTCCCGGAGCTCCGCCAGAAGGCAAAATTCTGCGCGATTTCCTCAACCTCCGGCACGGCTACTGAGGTTACCGCCTTTTCCGTAATTACGGATTATTCCAAAGGTATTAAATATCCGCTTGCCGATTTCAATATTACGCCCGATGTGGCGATTGTTGACCCCGAGCTTGCTCAGACAATGCCGCAGAAGCTTACCGCGTACACCGGTATGGACGCTTTGACTCATGCTGTTGAGGCGTATGTTTCCACGGTTGCCAATGTATACACCGACGCGCTCGCGATGAAGGCTATTGAAATGGTTACCGCTTATCTGCCTTCTTCGTACAGGGGCAATAAGGAGTCACGCGCTCAGATGCACGACGCGCAGTGCCTTGCCGGTATGGCTTTCTCCAACGCGCTTCTCGGTATCGTTCATTCGATGGCTCACAAGACCGGCGCCGCTTTCCACGAGGGCGCTATGCAGAATCAGCACATTCCGCACGGCTGCGCCAATGCGATTTATCTTCCCTATGTAATCAAGTACAATGCGCATGATGAAAGAGCCGCCGAAAGATATGCGGATATTGCGAGAATGCTCGGACTTTCCGGACACAGCAACAAGGGTCTGATCGAGAGCCTTTGCAGGCTTATAGACGATATGAACGATCAGCTCAATATTCCGCATACTCTTAAGGAATTCGGTGTTGACGAGGCTGAGTTCAACGCAAAGGTTGATGAGATTGCGGTCAACGCGGTGGGCGATGCCTGCACAGGCTCAAATCCGCGCGCCATTGACCCCGAAACCATGGCTCGGCTGCTTAAATGCACATATTACGGCACCGAGGTCGATTTTTAAAGGCTTGACTTTTAAAGCTGCACGTTTTAAAATTGAATCAGCGTCTTCTGCAAAGGGGGCGCTGATTTTAGACTATATTAAGGAATGAATTTTTATGTTTAAGATTTTAAGCAAAAGGGAGCTTAATCCTACCGTTACTATGATGGATATAGAGGCTCCGCTTGTTGCGCGCAAGGCCGAGGCAGGACAGTTTATCATTCTGCGTACCGACGATGACGGCGAACGCATTCCTCTGACAATAGCAGGGTACGACAGGGAAAAGGGTACCGTTAAAATAATTTTTCAGATTGTGGGTGCCACAACCGAAAGGCTTAATCATAAGCAGGTGGGAGACTGCCTCGCGGATTTTGCCGGACCTTTGGGAAAACCCACCGAGACAGCCGGACTTAAAAAGGTCTGCGTAATCGGCGGCGGCGTCGGCTGCGCTATTGCGCTTCCGGTGGCGCAGAAACTGCACGAGCAGGGCTGCGAGGTTCATTCGATAATCGGCTTCCGCTCAAAGGACCTTGTAATTCTTGAGGATGAGTTTGCCGCCTGCTCGGCTAAGCTTACCGTAATGACCGACGACGGCTCCCACGGCTTAAAGGGAGTCGTTACCGCCCCGCTTAAGGAAGCTATTGAAGCGGGAGAGAATTACGATGAAGTAATAGCGATAGGTCCGCTTATTATGATGAAATTTGTCGTAGGCGTAACTAAGCCCGCAAACGTTAAAACCGTGGTTTCCATGAATCCGATAATGATAGACGGCACCGGAATGTGCGGCGGATGCCGGCTTACCGTCGGCGGCAAAACCAAATTTGCCTGTGTCGACGGACCGGATTTCGACGGCTTCGAGGTGGATTTTGACGAGGCTATGAAACGGGGAGCTATGTACCGTGACTTTGAGCGTCATGCTTATGAGGAAACCTGCAATCTATTTAAAAAGGAGGTGCTGTAAATGGCACCGAAACCGAATATGAGTCTTAAAAAGAATGAAATGCCGGTTCAGGACCCGGTTGTCCGCGCGTCGAATTTTTCTGAGGTTGCTTTGGGCTACAGTGAGGACGCCGCGCTTGACGAGGCTATGCGCTGCCTTAACTGCAAAAATATGCCCTGCGTTTCGGGCTGCCCCGTAAATATTCATATTCCCGCCTTCATTGAGAAAATAAAGGAGGAGGATTTTGAAGCTGCCTATCAGGTTATTTCCGAGGCTTCAAGCCTTCCGGCGGTCTGCGGAAGAGTATGTCCGCAGGAGACGCAGTGCGAAGCGAAATGCGTCCGCGGCATTAAGGGCGAGCCGGTCGGTATCGGCAGACTTGAACGCTTTGTCGCTGACTGGCACAACGAGCACGCATCCGAAAACGTTAAGCGTCCGGAGCCTAACGGGCATAAGGTCGCCGTTGTCGGCTCAGGACCGTCGGGACTTACCTGCGCCGGCGATCTTGCCAAGAAGGGATATAAGGTTTCTGTTTTCGAAGCGCTGCATACCGCCGGAGGAGTGCTTGTTTACGGCATTCCGGAATTCAGGCTTCCGAAAAAGATAGTAAAAAAAGAGGTTGACGCACTTAAAGCGATGGGCGTTGAGATAGATACCGACGTCATCATCGGCAAAACCGTAACCGTTGACGAGCTTTTTGATATGGGCTACGAGGCTGTATTTATAGGCTCCGGCGCCGGACTTCCGCGTTTTATGGGAATTGAGGGTGAATCCCTCTGCGGCGTTTACTCGGCTAATGAGTTTTTGACAAGAAACAATCTGATGAAATCATACGAGGATACAAGCGCCACCCCGGTAATGCATGCCAAAAGAACTATAGTAGTCGGCGGAGGCAACGTCGCTATGGACGCTGCAAGGACCGCAAAGCGGCTGGGTGCCGATGTTACGGTGGTTTACCGCCGTACTGAGCATGAGCTGCCTGCGCGGCGCGAGGAGGTCGAGCACGCCATGGAGGAGGGAATCGAGTTCAGATTCCTTACCAATCCCGTAAAAATAAACGGTGAGGACGGCTGGGTTAAAAGCGTTTGCTGTCAAAAAATGGAGCTTTCCGAACCGGATGAATCCGGACGCGCCCGTCCTGTTCCGATTGAGGGCAGCGAGTATGAAATAGAAGCCGACTGTGTTATTATGTCAATCGGAACCTCTCCGAACCCGCTTATCAAGTCTACGACCGCCGGGCTTGAAGTAAATAAGCGCGGCGGCATTATAGTGAACGAGGAAACCGGAGCCACAACAAAAACGGGAGTTTACGCCGGAGGAGACGCCGTAACCGGCGCAGCAACCGTAATTCTCGCGATGGGAGCCGGGAAAACCGCCGCTAAAGCGATTGACGAATATATTTCCTCAAAATAATTTAATATAAAAGATTTGATAAATGACTTAAGGTCCGCCGTCAGGGCAGAGGCTCTTAAGTCATTTATTTTTGCTGCAGCGCATATATATTATCGGGTGATATGATGGAATTTTTGAAATACGGCGCCGTCTGCCTTCTTGCGATAGGCGCCATTGCAATATTTATATGCGCCGTGAAAGGCGGAAAGCCGCTGAAAGCGCTGGCACTTAACGCTTTTGCGGGTGCGGCGGTTTTTGCGCTGATAAATCTTACCACGCATTTTACCGGAGTACATATACCGCTTAATCAGTGGACAGCCGCGGGAGCAGTATGCTACGGCGTTCCGGCAGTCTGCGCTTTTTTGCTTTTGCCTTTAATAATGAAATAATTGCAGTCAGGCTATAAAAAATACTCGAAAAAAAGCGGCTGATATGTTAGAATAAATTTAAGCGGGGGTGTTTTCATGCTTAAATTTATTTTCGGACGGCCTGCGTCAGGCAAAACATATACGGTAATCCAAAACATTAAAAGACTTTCGGACGAGGGGAAGACCTCCGTGCTGATTGTTCCGGAGCAGTTTTCGTTTGAAAGCGAGCGTGCGGTGCTGAAAGCTTTGGGTGATAAAGCGGCGCTTAATGTTCTTGTCGCAAGCTTTACGAGGCTTTGCGATGAGGTGGGCAGAAATATCGGCGGGATTGCCGGAATTACCCTTTCCGATGCGGACAAGGTTATTTTTATGAACCGCGCGCTTTTGCTTGCTCAAAAGGATTTAAAGATATGGCGAAGCTACAGCCGCTCGGTTTATTTTGCCAAGACCATGCTTGATACCGTAGGTGAGTTCAAGATAAACGCGGTTTCGCCGGAGGAGCTGAGAAGCGCCGCCGAAGCCGCTGAGACTGATACGCTGAAATATAAGCTTGAGGATATTGCGCTTATTTATGAAACCTTTGACGCACTGACCGGCGAGAAGTTTATAGACCCTGCCGATAAGCTTACCAAGCTTTACAGGCAGCTTGAGGAATACCGTTTTTTTGAAAATAAAACGGTTCTGATTGATTCCTTTAAGGGCTTTACCGGTCAGCAGTTTAAAATAATAAGCCGCATTTTGGCTCAGGCTGATGATGTAATCATCGCTCTTACAAACGACCCCACGCTTGATAAAGAGTATAATGTGTTTGCCAATATAAGAAGGGTTGCGGACAAAATACGCCGCTTAGCTGCTCTTTACGGCGCGGCGGAGGACAAGCCGCTTGTACTGTCCGGAAGCCGGCGTGTTTCAGAGGGTCTTTCGGCGCTTGAAAGGCTTCTTTCGGGCGGCGCTTTCAAGCCGCCTGAAAAAAACGGCGATATAACCGTATGCTCCGCCGCAGGCGGCTTTGACGAAGCGCGTTTTGCGGCAAGAACAATTAGAAGACTGGTAAGGGAGGAGGGCTACCGCTACCGCGATTTTGTTATTATAGCGCGGGATACCGAAGCTTATGAGGAAAGCGTAGCCTCTGCCTGCGCGGAAAACGGAATCCCGTGCTTCAGCGACCGGCGCGTGCCCCTTTCCGCTTTTCCGGCGGCTACTGCGGTTGATGCGGCGCTCCAGGCTTCTTTAAAGCTTACCTCAGAAAGCATTCTGCGCTTTCATAAAACGGGGCTCGGAACGCTGACGACAGAAGAAATTTCCGAGCTTGAAAACTATGTTTTCCTATGGAATATTGACGGTGAGATGTGGAAAAACGAGTGGGTCATGGATCCGCGCGGATTCGTTTACGGCGAAGATCAGGCGCCCGCAAGCAGCGAAGAGCTTGAAAGGATAAACAGGCTGCGTATAAAGGCCGCTGAGCCTGTCCTGACTTTTAAGAAGGAATGCAGCGGTACCGCCGCCGATATGGCGGGCGCGGCGGTACATCTTCTCGAAGCCTGCAATGCCGCCGAAAAATTAGCCGGAATTTCCGAGCGTTTTCAAAGCGAAAACGCACAGTTTACAAGCAGTGTTCTCAGGCAGAGCTATGACAGATATATGAGCGTGCTTGACAGTCTCGCACGTTGCTTCGGCTCCCGCGAAATAAAAAAGCAGGAGTTTTACGAAGCGCTCAGTCTTTCCGTTTCGCTTGATTCTGTGGGAATGATTCCACGTATGCTTGACGAGGTAACCTTCGGCGCCGCCGACAGAATACGCCCCTCAAGACCCCGCGTGGCGTTTATCTTGGGCGCAAATCAGGGCGTATTTCCGAAAGCTCCCGCGTCCTCCGGAATACTGGCGGCTTCGGAAAGAAAAAAAATAATTGAGCTCGGAATCGACATTCCCGACAACCGTATATCTGCGGTAATCGATGAAAATTATCTGGTGTACTGCAATCTGTGCTGTCCGTCTGACAGACTTTTTATCAGCTATTCGCGGCACAGCCCTTCGGGAGAGGAAAAAACGCCGTCAGCCTTTGCGGGTGAAATACGTGAAAGGCTCGGCTGTTTTGAAGTGAGCGAACCCGCCGAGCGCCTTACCGATGAAAATCTTCCCGAAACCGTGCAGAGCGCGTATTCAGAGTACTGCCGCAGGCGACTTGATATGAATCCGGATTCAAAAACGCTTAAAGCGGCGCTTGAGGGAAGCGAAAGAGAAGCCGATATTGAATATCTCGAAAACCGGCTTTCAGGCGCACGGTTAAGTATAAATCCGGAAACGGCAAAAAATCTTTTCGGTGAAAAAATCAGTATGTCGGCTTCAAAATTCGACACCTTTCATAAATGCCGGTTTTATTTTTTCTGCAAATACGGTCTCAGAGCCAAAAGGCTCCAGCCTGCTGAGTTTGACGTACTGCAGCGCGGAACAATAGTTCACTTTGTGCTTGAAAAAATTGTCTCGGCTTACAAAAAAGAAATAACCGGTCTTACCGGGCAGGAGCTTGACGGTCTTGTGGACAAATACATCGCGCAGTACCTTGACGGTGTGGCAGGCTACCGCGCCGTAGAAACAAAAAGGGCTGAATTTCTTGTTTCGCGCATTTCCCGTGCGCTTAAAGCAGTGGTAAAACAGCTTGCGCGCGAATTTGCGCAGAGTGATTTTGAACCGTGTGCCTGCGAGCTTAAAATAGGCGCAGGAGGCAATATGCCAGAGCTGAAAATTCCTTTTGAAAAAGGCGAAGTAGTGCTTACCGGAAGTATAGACAGGGTAGATTCCTACAACGGCTACATAAGGGTTATAGATTATAAAACCGGCAGCCGCTCCTTTAAGCTGCCTGATGTTCTTTTCGGGCTTAACCTTCAGATGCTTATATACCTTTACGCCGCTGTAAGGGCAAGGGGGATTCCCGACGAAAAGGCGGCAGGGATACTTTATATGCCATCAAAAAGAGATCTCAACGATTCGGGAATGGCGATGAACGGGCTTATACGCTCGGAAACCGAGCTTGTCAGGGCAATGGATAAGGAAATGCAGGGCGAGTTCGTGCCAAAGCTTTCGCTCACAAAGGACGGCAGTGTGGACAAGCGCTGTACTTCTTTTATAAGCGCGGAGGATTTCAGCGAAATATTTGATTATATAGAAAAGCTTATGCGTGACACCGGCAGTGCGATATTAAGCGGTGACATTGCCGTAAGCCCGCTTGACGGCAGGGATTCGCCGGCATGCAAATACTGTGATTACGGCGGCGTCTGCGGCAGGGAGGGCGCGCCCTGCGATAAGGTTCCCAAGCTTAACAACAGCGAGGTTTTACAGAAGATGAGGGAGGAGAAGAAAAATGGCGTTTAATCCTACTTCCGAACAGAGGGATGCTGTAAACGCTGAGGGAAGCGTTCTTGTTTCCGCCGCGGCGGGTTCGGGAAAAACTGCAGTGCTTGTCGAGAGGGTAATAAGATTGCTGACCGATAAGCAGAAGCCTGTCGGAGCCGACAGGCTTCTTATCGTGACCTTTACCAACGCCGCCGCCGCAGAAATGCGTACGAGAATCGAAAAAAGGCTTGACGATGAATGCAGGGCGAATCCGGATGATATCGGACTTTTAAAACAGCGTCAGCTTATTTCGAGCGCAAAAATCTGCACTATCGATTCCTTCTGCATAGACCTGGTGAGGGAAAATTTTGAAACGGCGGGCGTATCACCCGATTTTAAAATCAGCGAGGGCGGCTCTCTCCGTCCGGTAGACGAGCTTGTTTTAAACGGAATACTCGATGAATATTATCAGCAGGACGATCCTGTCTTCTTTGAGCTGATGGACATTATCGGCGCCGAGTATGATGACGGCAATTTTTCCGATTATGTTCTGAAAATGTATGATTTCAGCCGTCAGATGGCGTTTCCCTCCGAGTGGTTTGACGGACTGGCTGAGATGTACGCGCCGGGAAGCTTTGATTCCCGCGGCAAATGGTATTCCTACGCGCTTGAAGCGGCGCTTATGACCGCAGAAAAAATGCGCCGCACTAACGCCGCGGCGCTTGACCTTATTGCCGGCGACGAAGCGGCATATGATAAATACGGCTTCTGCTTTGAAAAAGCTGCCGATAAAATATCCGATATTTATAACGCGGCTCTGAAAAAAAGCTGGGACGGCGTCTTCGGCGCGCTCTGCGGATTTTCACTGCCGTCCATACCGCGCGCCGCCGGTACTGCGGGAAAAGCCGCCAAGACCGCAAGAGACAGTCTGCTTGCCTCCGCGGAATATTTAAGCCGCATTTTCTACGCCGGAGAGAAAGACGTAAGCGCCCAGCTTTCAGGTCTTTACAATCCGGTAAGGCTGCTGTCAGAGCTGCTGAAAAGGCTTGAAGCCCGCCTTTTTGAGGAATATCTCGAAAGAAATGTTTTTACTTTTCATAATATTGAGCATCTGGCGCTGAAGCTTCTCTGCGTAAAAACGGAAAGCGGGATTATTCCGGCAGACGGAGCTGATGAACTTCTAAGCCGTTATGACGAGGTAATGGTCGACGAGTATCAGGACACCAATGACCTTCAGGATATGCTTTTCTATGTTTTATCCGACCGGGGAAGAAAGCTTTTTGCCGTAGGTGATATAAAACAGAGCATATACGGCTTCAGGGGAGCCCGTCCTGTCAATATTCTGAACAAAAAAAATGCCGCTGTACCTTTTGCCGCAGCCGGAGAAAACGACTGCAAAAAAATTATTTTAGGCAGCAATTTCCGCAGCAGAGCGGAAATCTGCGAATATATAAACTTTTTCTTTACTCTGTTTATGACCGAAAAAACCGGCGGCATTGTATACAACGAGGAAGAAAGGCTTATCCCCAAGGCGGTTTATCCGCAATGCGCGCTGCCGCCCGTAAGCTTTGACATTCTGGAAGCTTCCGGCAACACGGAAGAAAAATACAGGGCGGAGGCGGCGCGGATCGCGGAGTATATTAAAAAGGTCATGTCGTCCGGCAAATGTATCCGAAAGGACGAAACCGCTCTCAGGGAAGCCAGATATTCGGATTTCACCGTTTTACTGAGAAATCCTAAAAATAAAGCGCCGATAATTGCGGAGGAGCTCAGAAAAAACGGTATACCCGTAAATTACAGCGCGGAAGGATACGCCGAAACAAATGAAATTTCGGTATTTCTTTCCCTGCTTAAAGTGATAGACAATCCTGATTCGGATATAGAGCTGCTTACGGTGCTGATGTCGCCCGTTTTCGGCTTTGCGGCGGAGGAAACCGCAGAGTTTCGGGCGGCAAAAAAACATGGAAGCCTCTATTCGGCTCTTGTGTCTGCGGCGCAAAACGGAGACAGACACTGCGAAGAAACGCTTAAAGCATTGGAAAAATACCGCCTGCTTGCGGTAACGCTTACCCTTCCGAGGCTTGTTATGCGGCTGCTTGAGTCTACGGATTTTCTGAATACCGTATCCGCCTCAGAGGACGGGGCAAGAAGAAGGGGGAATCTTCTCTTGCTTGCAGGCTATGCCGAGCAGTATGCGGCGGATAACAGGGGCGGAATCGGAGCTTTTGTAAAACACATTCTGAAGCAGTCTGAAAACGGCATAAAGTCCGCTTCGGCGGTTTCCGGAACGGACACCGTAAGGATAATGAGCATTCACGCTTCAAAAGGTCTTCAGTTTCCGGTCTGTATAATCGCAGGAACCGCTTCGGCGTTCAACGACGGTGAATCAAAGAACTCCGCTCTTTATTCCGAAGACTACGGCATCGGCTTTAAATATTTTGACGAACAAAAAGGCACAAGGCTTTCAACCGTCGGAAGGGAGGTAATTCTTGACAGCGTCCGCCGCCGTACCTGCGAAGAGGAGCTGCGGCTTCTGTATGTTGCGATGACGAGAGCCGAGGATATTCTTTACTTTACCGCGGCGGTGAATAAAGCCGAAGCCGCATTGAAAGACTGTGAGCTCGGTTTGCTTTTGGCTGAAGGCAGTCCTGAAAATATGTTTGACGATATGAAATCATACGCCAAATGGCTTTTTACAGCGTCTCTTCTGCATCCCGACGGCACTGCGCTGCTCAGCGGGCTGTACGCCGGCGCGCTGCGCGAAACCGCAAGCAATATAAAAATAAGCGTAATCAGCTATGAAGAAAACGCGGATAATCCGGAAGCCAAGCCCTTCGGATTATATTTGCCCGATGAGGCTGCAGCCTTAAAAATCCGTGAAAATATAAGCTATAAATATCCTTACGCCGAGCTGCTTGAGATAGAAGCCAAAAGCTCCGTATCAGACCTTGCAAATAAAGCGGAAGGCGATAAATACGCTTTTTCATCGCGGCCGGCATTTATGAGCGACGGCGGCATTACGGCGGCAGAACGCGGCACCGCCGCCCATAAAATCATTCAGTTCATTGATTTTGACAAGGTCGGCCGCCTTGACGAGGAGATCGAACGCCTGTATGAATGGCAGTATATAACCGAGCGTGAGGCAATGTCCGTAAACAGGGAAAAGCTCAATGCGTTTTTCAGGAGCGGTATCTTTTCAAGAATCAGAAGCTCGCCGCTTGTAAAGCGTGAAATGCGTTTTTTGACCGAGCTTCCGGTCTGCAAAATCAATCCCGCGCTGAAAGGCAGGTTTGACGATGAAAGCGTTATAGTTCAGGGCGCCGTTGACCTCTGCTTTGAGGAAGACGGAGAAATCGTATTGCTGGACTTTAAAACCGACAGGACCGACAGCCCTGCCCAGCTTGCCGCGGCTTACGGCGAGCAGCTTGCCATTTACGCCGCGGCGTGCGAGAAAATTTTTGAAAAAAGGGTGAAGCAAAAAATTATATATTCCTTTTCGCTTTCCTGTGAAATTGAATTATAATATATTTTCCGCGCCTCAATAAAACAGATCTGCCCGGGAAGATTGACGCAGCAAATCCGCAGACCAAGACATTTTTGCGCTAGCCGTATCTTTTTCTTGTAATTAAACAATAATTGTAATATAATAGTGGAATAGATTGGAGTGATTTTTTTGCTTAGTATGCTTTTATCCGGAAATATAAATATTTCCGGCGTTATAATATATATACTCTCGGCACTGGCGGTAATATTTCTCACCCAGCCTGTCCACGAATTTGCGCACGCCTGGACTGCCGTAAAGCTCGGCGATCCCACTCCGCGGTATCAGGGAAGGCTTTCGGTCAACCCTTTCGCCCATATAGACTATTTCGGAGCCGCCTGCATACTTTTATTGGGCTTCGGCTGGGCAAAGCCCGTTCAGGTCAATATGAATAATTTCAGAAATCCCAAAAGAGATATGGCAATCACCGCGGCGGCGGGTCCGTTATCAAATCTTATTGCGGCGCTTGTTATGCTTGTTATAACCAATCTTTTGAATCTTGTGCTTTTAAACACCTCTCTGTCCTGGGCTGTATATGTAACTGTTTTCTTTTATTATATAGCTGACATCAATGTTTCGCTGGCGGTCTTCAATCTTATACCGATTCCGCCTCTTGACGGTTCAAGGCTTCTGTTTGCTGTGCTGCCCAACAGGCAGTATTATAAGCTTATGCGCTATGAGCGGTATATTTTTTACGGTCTGCTCGTGCTAATATGGTTCGGAGTGTTAGACATACCGCTGAATTTTCTTACAAACGCTGTTATGAGCTTTTTAAGCTTTCTTGCCGGACTTCCTTTCCGCTTTTTAGGTTAAGGCTATGGAAAAAACTCTGAGCTATAAAATAGAAGGCTTTGAAGGACCGCTTAACCTCCTCCTCCAGCTTATCGCCAGAAACAAGCTTAATATTTACGATATTCCGCTCACCGAGCTTATAGACCAGTATCTGGAGCAAATTGAGCTTTTCCGCAGCGAGGAAATGGAAATCGAAAGCGAGTTTCTGGAAATGGCGTCAAGACTGCTGTATATCAAAACGGTAAGCCTGCTGCCAAAGCATGATGAGATTGTTCAGCTAAAGGAAGAGCTTACCGGCGAACTGCTTGAATATATGGTGTGCCAGCAGATGGCAAAAAAGCTGTCTGAAATGCAGAACGGCTTCGACCGCTTTGTGCGGCTTCCGCAGGAGCCGGAAATCGATAAAACCTATGAACTCAGGCACTCCAAGGAGGTTATGTACCTTTCTTACCTCGCGGCTGTGGGAAGGGGACAGCGCAGGCTGCCGCCGCCCGCCGCTCCTTTTACGAAAATCGTAGCGAAAAAAATTGTCGCGGTTTCTTCCAGAATTATTTTTGTTATCAGAAATTTATGGTCAGGCGGCTCAAAAAGATTAAAAAACCTTTACATAACCTCGCATAACCGTTCTGAGCTTGTAGCCACATTTTTAGCGGTTCTGGAGCTTTGCAAGGCAAACCGCGTGCGCATAGACGGCGAGTCGGATAATGCGGAAATCACATTGATTAAGGAGCATAAACGCAGATGAATACAACGGAACTTCTGCCGGCGTTTGAAGCGGTGCTTTTTTCCGGCGGAGAGCCTTTGAGCATCGACCGGTTTTCACAGGTCTTCGGCATTACGCCCGAAGAGGTTGTTGAAACGATGGAGGAGCTTCAGAAAAAGCTTTCCGGAAGCGGCAGCGGCATTGCACTTGTAAGACTGGAGAATACATATCAGCTTGCAACAAAAACAGAATATGCCGCGTATATAAAGGCGATGTTCGATATTAAAAGACGTACCCCGCTTTCTCCGGCGGCGCTTGAGGTGCTTGCGGTCGTGGCTTACAATCAGCCTGTAACAAAGGCTTTTATTGAACAGGTCAGAGGCGTTGACTGCTCGGGAGTTGTCGGAACGCTTATTGAAAAGGGACTGATTGAGGAACGCGGACGTTTGGAGCTGCCCGGAAAGCCGCTTTTATACGGGACCACAAAAAATTTTCTCAGATGCTTCAGTCTCAGCGACCTTACAGAGCTGCCTCCGCTGCCTGAAAAAGAAGACGCGGTCGGAGATATAGGCGAACAAATGACTATCGATGGAGATTCCGGACAGGAAACGGAATAATGAAGGCGTTTTGCCGGATAATAATATAGCGTGCTAAGCGCCCGCCGCCCGCAAAGCTTAAAAGGAGAGAACGAAATGTGATTCCTTTAATAATTATACTGTCGGTTTCGGCTCTCGCCGCGGCGTTTCTGCTTCTGCCGGTAAGCCTGCACATTAAATTTGACGGAGATTTTTCCGCAAAAATTAAAATTGCCGGAATAAAAGCGTACGAACCGGCAGGGGAGAAGGAACACCCCTCAGGAAAGGCTGCCGATTCCGATAAAAAGGCGCGTACCGATAACAGTATGCGGAAAATGTTCGGGAAGCTTGAGGACAGGCTGGGCTTTTCCGGCGCAGTAAAAGAGATTTTTTCTTTCGTGAAATCCCTTTTGAAAAGACTGAAAAAACAGCTCGGTCATATAGCGGTAAGGCGGCTGTGCCTCAATATAAGGGTAGCCTCCTCAGACGCTGCGCAGACAGCGGTTGAATACGGCGCGGTCTGCTCGGCAGTTTATCCCGCATTAAGCTTTCTTGACAGCGTGACCGATATAAAAATGAAGCGTATAAATATCCTTTCCGATTTTAACTCTGAAAAATCCGATTTTTCTTTTTCGGTTATTATAAGGATTAAAATTATATTCCTGATTATACTCACGTTTCAGGCATTTTCGGAATACAACAAATTTATAACGAGGAATGAATTATGAGCGAAAACAGCATTAAAAACATTATGGACGTAACTATGGAAAAGCTGCGCACAATGGTTGACGCCAACACCATAATCGGCGATCCGATGGTGGTGGGAGACATCACGCTTATTCCGGTTTCAAAGGTCTCTTTCGGAGTGGCTACCGGAGGAAGCGATTTTCCGAGCAAAACCCAGTCGGGTCTTTTCGGCGGCGGAGGAGGAGCGGGCGTTACGCTCTCGCCGGTCGCGTTTATAGCCGTAAGCGGCGGAAACGTTAAAATGATGCCGGTTTATAACGAGATGTCCTCTATCGACAAGGCGGTTTCAATGGCGCCCGAGG
>CALWUZ010000040.1 GCA_944384845.1 uncultured Clostridia bacterium | reverse complement strand
TGATGTTAAATTTACGGTTTCAATCCGGAAAGGGAGATATACAAAACGCGGCTGTGATAATGTGGAATTTCTCATTTCGGCAAACAGGGGAGAAAACGTAAAGCCGCTTTCAAAAATTGCCTCCGGCGGCGAGCTGTCGAGAGTGATGCTTGCGATTAAAAGCGTCCTGCTGGATAAGGATTCCGTCGGCACTATGATTTTTGACGAGATTGACACCGGCATAAGCGGATATACTGCCGGAAAGGTGGCGACTCAGCTTAAAAAGGTTTCAAAGAACCGTCAGGTGATATGCGTTACTCATCTGGCGCAGATAGCGGCAGCGGCGGATACGCATCTGCTTATAGAAAAAAGCACGGCGAACGGCCGCACCTTTACGAATGTAAAGCCGTTGACATACGATGAACGGGTAGGCGAGATAGCGCGCATTATGTCGGGTACCGAGCTTACCGAGAATTTGTATAAATCAGCAAAAGAGTTATTGGACAGGAGCGGGACAGATGACAATATATGATGAATTGGTTGCAAGAGGACTTATAGCGCAGGTGACGGACGAACCTGAAATACGCGAGCTTATAAACAACGGCAAAGCCACCTTCTACATCGGCTTTGACCCCACGGCGGACAGTCTGCATGTAGGGCATTTTATGGCGCTTTGCTTAATGAAGCGGCTTCAGATGGCAGGAAACCGTCCTATAGCCCTTTTGGGCGGCGGCACCGGATATATAGGTGATCCGTCCGGCAGAAGTGATATGCGCTCGATGATGTCTCCGGAGCAGATTCAGCACAACTGCGGCTGCTTTAAAAAGCAGATGAGCCGCTTTATCGAATTCGGCGAGGGAAAGGCTATGATGCTTAACAACGCCGACTGGCTTCTGGGGCTTAACTATATAGAGCTGCTGCGCGAGGCGGGCGCCTGCTTTTCGGTAAACAATATGCTCAGAGCCGAATGCTATAAGCAGAGAATGGAAAAAGGGCTTTCATTCCTTGAATTTAATTATATGATAATGCAGAGCTATGATTTTTATCATCTTTTCAAGGAATACGGCTGCAATATGCAGTTCGGCGGTGACGACCAGTGGTCGAATATGCTCGGCGGCACAGAGCTCATCCGCAGAAAGCTTGGAAAAGACGCCTATGCTATGACGATAACCCTTCTGCTCAATTCCGAGGGCAAAAAGATGGGCAAGACGGCGTCGGGCGCGGTATGGCTTGATCCGGACAAAACCTCTCCCTACGATTTTTATCAGTACTGGCGCAATATTGACGACGCCGACGTGCTGAAATGTATAAGAATGCTCACATTCCTGCCGCTTGAGGAGATAGATAAAATGGACTCCTGGGAGGGCAGCCGGCTCAATACCGCCAAGGAGATACTCGCTTTCGAGCTTACAAAACTTGTTCACGGCGATGAGGAGGCTGAAAAGGCGCAGTCTGCCGCAAGGGCGATATTTATGGGCGGCGGCTCGCATGAAAATATGCCCTCCACCGCCCTTGACGCCGGCGATTTTTCCGACGGCGCGATAGGCGTGCTTGATATGATGGTCAAGGCGGGTCTTGCCTCCTCTAAGGGAGAGGCGAGGCGGCTGGTTATACAGGGAGGCGTCAGCATCAACGATCAAAAGATAACCGATCCCCAGCATACGCTTTCGGCTGATGATTTCAAGGACGAAGTAATACTGAAAAAAGGCAAAAGGTTTATCACAAATTCACATTATAAAAACAGAACCGTATGCGGGGCTTTTGACCCTGACATACGGTTTTGCTTTAATTTTTTTCTTTTTTGCTTTTACCGCTTATTTTGTCTATGCTGATTTTCCATATGCCTGTGCGGGCAAGGCTGCGGCTTACTGCGTTTTCAAAGTCCGCCATATTTTCAGGGGTGTATTTCATACAAAGCGCGTGAAGCGCCTGAATTTTTTTGGGTTCCTCGGTTATTTCTGAAGCCCTGCCCTCTATAATCGCGGATTCATAGGCGGTTGTAAACTTGCCGGATATGGTATGAACGCCTGTAACGCAGGCGAGACAGACATCCGGTCTTGCTCTTAAAATATCAAGCTTTCTGCCATCCGCCGCGCAGTGAAAATATATGTCGTTTCCAATACGGACTACCGAAAGCGGAACGCAGTACGGTCTTCCGTCCTGTGCTGTGAGGGAAAGCACCCCGTAATCACAGCGGTCGACCACATTAAGCGCAGAATCCCGGTCGGTTTCACGGTCTTTGCGGCGCATTTTCTTCACCTCCATGATTCACCGTTTTATTATATCATAACCGCAGCGGTTTACAAGACTTATTTGCCGCAGAATTATTATTAAATCAGAAAAAACACTTGACTTTACTGCCGATTTAACGTATAATAACAAAGTCGCGAAAAAATGCGCTGCTATGGCTCAGATGGTAGAGCGCGTCCTTGGTAAGGACGAGGTCACCGGTTCAATTCCGGTTAGCAGCTCCAGAGCCCTGATAACGTTAGGTTGTCGGGGCTTGCTTTTTGTCTTGATAGTTTAATTAAATAAAATCCGGTCTGACTGCCGAAAGGGCAATTAACCGGATTTTTTATTTTTCTCCGGCGGCATTCGGTTTGTATTTGGGGTAAAATGAAAAAAACATATCCGGAGGCAGGAGCATATGAAAAAAGAAAATATAAGTGAGAAAAGCATATCTGATTTTCGGAATTATTTAAGATCGGAGGAAAAAAGCAAGCCCACCGCCGAGAAATACGCAAGAGATGTTCGGGCGTTTGCAGCGTTTTCGGCGGGGAGAGGAATTTCCAAAAAAACGGTTGCCGACTATAAGGAGTATCTATTGGGCAGGGGCTATGCGGCGCGCAGTGTCAATTCTATGCTTGCGGGCGTAAACGCCTTTTTATCGTATTCGGGTCTGAACGAGTGCAGGGTAAAAACTGTAAGGCTGCAGAGGCAGGCATACTGCCCCGAGGAAAGGGAGCTTACCCGCGCTGAATACATACGGCTTTGCCGCGCGGCAGGGAATAAGCGAAATGAACGCTTAAATCTAATCATTCAGACGATATGCGGCACGGGAATACGCGTCGGAGAGCTTAAATACATAACCGCGGAGGCCGTAAGACGCGGCGAGGCGGTGGTTTCCCTTAAAGGGAAAACGCGCACGGTATTTATCGTCAGGGAGCTTCAAAAAAAGCTGCTTGGCTACGCGGCAAGGCGGAAGATAAAAAACGGCTGTATTTTTATAACCCGAACCGGCAAGCCCTTAAGCCGTACCAATATCTGGCGGGAGATGAAAAGCCTATGCGCCGCCGCGGGTGTCAAGCCCGAAAAGGTCTTCCCGCACAACCTGCGCCACCTGTTTGCCCGTACATTTTACAGCCTGGAAAAGGACATCGCAAAGCTTGCGGACATTCTCGGTCATTCAAGCATAAATACCACACGGATTTATATTATCTCCACCGGTGCGGAGCACCGCCGCAAAATGGAGAATATGCGGCTGATAATTTAAAAAGCCGCCCGAAAACGGCGGCTGAGTACATAAACGGCATTATGTTGTATATTGGTAATTTTAATCATAATTTCCGTATTTCAGTATATCATGGCAAAGATGAAAATTCAAGATATTCTGCGCGGTAAAGAATGAATTTTGCGGAATATTCTTAAAAAAAGCAGCATGAATAAGCCTTTGCGAAGAAAAAATCTAAAAGGCTTGACTTTTTGTGCTTATTTTTAATTTTTATCTGCGGCTTTCCTTGCTTTGAAAGAAATACGGAAGAACTGGCGGTTCGTGTTTATTACATAATGCCGTTTATGTTGCATCGCTGAATTTTTTACCTGCAATCCCGTTTTACTTCAGAAGTGTATAAGGTGATGATATGATGCTTGAATCAGTAAAAAACAACATTCACCTTTTGTTTTTCTATCTGTCAATAATAGCCTGCGGTTTGTTTCATGAATTTATTTCCGCTTTTTTCTCCGTACTGTTATCAGCCTTGCTTATATATGATATTTTTAGAAACGGAAGGCTTACACTGAAAATAAACCGTGTCGGCATCAGTGTTGCTGTGATTGCAGCAGCATACCTTATATGCTGTATTTGGGCGATAGATCCCGGAACGGCAGTTTTAGGCTTTGTAAAATTTCTGCCCCTGCCGTTTTTTTATATAGCTTTTATGCAGAACCCCGGGGAAAAGGAGAATTTGTTCAAATACCTGCCGGTATATGCGAGCGTCACGACGGCTGTTTCCGCCATACTAATGCAAATTCCGGCTTTTGAGGATTATTTTTCGGTTGCGGGAAGGCTTTCCGGCTTTTTTCAGTATTCCAATACTTTTGCGCTTTTCCTGCTTATATGCCTGATTTTAACAGTTACCGGTCAGACGCCGTTTAAAAAAATAAATTATTTA
>CALWUZ010000039.1 GCA_944384845.1 uncultured Clostridia bacterium | reverse complement strand
CTTTTGAAAGTGCCAATAACTTGATTTCCTTGTTCGTATTTTTCTTCAACTTTGTTCGCCCTCATTCTGCTTTAAACGGTCTTACCCCCGCTCAGGTCGCCGGTTTAAATTTGTCCAAACGAAGAAAACGGGAGTTTTTGCTCGTTGCGTGAAGCTTTTCTATGATTTCGTGAGCTATCTTTTCATTTTAACTTTACACTGCCCTAATACAAATTTTTACCTTACACATTATAATTCATTAAGGTGTTAATTTCAAGGACATTGTAAAAAAATTAACACTCTTTTAAACTTTTCTCAATTTCTTCCGCTTTTATTTAAAGTTTGCTTTTAAAACTGCGGTTTATAATATTGACATAAGAAGAAAAAAGCTTTAAACTGTAAATAAAAGTAAAAAAGGACGGAAATGTATGATTGACGGTTTTATTAAGGCTGCCGCCGGAGTGCCGAAATGCACCGTGGCGGATACCGCAGCCAACACGCTTGAAATCAAACGCCTTATAGACAGAGCGGACGCTCAAAAACTAAACCTCCTGGTGCTTCCTGAGCTTTGCGTTACCGGATACACCTGCGGAGACCTGTTTTTTTCGGAAAAGCTGCTTTCCTCAGCTCTGAGTGTGCTTTATGAAATAACCGAATACACAAAGGGCAAATATCCGGTAACCGTTGCCGGACTGCCGCTGCTTTACAGCTTCAAGCTCTACAACTGCGCGGCTGTGATTTACGACGGAAGTATACTCGGAATAGTGCCGAAAACTTATTTGCCGAATTACTCCGAATTTTACGAATTAAGGCAGTTCTCCTCCGGCGCCGGCATAAGAGGAGATGCGGAAATAACGGTTAACGGAAAGACTGTGCCGTTTGGTACTGATTTGATATTTTCACACGGAAGCATGCCTGAATATGCTTTCGGGGTCGAAATATGCGAAGATCTGTGGGCGGTAAGCCAGCCCTCCGAGGGGCTGTGCCGCGGCGGCGCGGTTATTATAGCCAACCCCTCCGCTTCAAATGAGGTTATCGGGAAAGCGGAATACCGCAAAATGCTTGTACAGTCAACCTCCGCTCGGCTTTTATGCGGATATGTTTACTCCTCGTCCGGATCGGGAGAATCCTCGCAGGATCTTGTCTACTCAGGCCACTGCATCATCGCTGAAAACGGCACGGCACTTGCCGAAAGCGCTCCCTTTGAGGAACAGGAGCTTACGGTAACCGAGCTTGACGTTAAGAGGCTTGCCCGCGAGCGCCATAAAAACACCGGCTTCAATCCGATTTCAGGCTTCAGAAGGGTGAAGTTCGCCCAGCCTCTTGCGGAAACCGCCGTCACCCGTTTAATCGACCGCCTCCCGTTCGTGCCATCAAACCGTGAAGATGTCGACAAAAGAGCCGAGTCCATCCTGCGCATACAGTCCTTCGGACTTAAAAAGCGGCTTGAGCATACCAATGCAAAAGCCGCGGTAATCGGAATTTCAGGCGGGCTTGACAGTACGCTCGCATTACTTGTGACCGTCCGCACAATGCGGCTGCTCAGCAGACCGCTTTCAGACATTCAGGCGGTAACAATGCCCTGCTTCGGAACCACAAGCCGCACCCGCTCAAATTCCGAAAGGCTTTGCAGACTTCTCGGCGTCTCTTTCAGGGAAATCAATATTACCGAGGCGGTAAAACGGCACTTTAAGGATATTTCACAAGCGCCGGACTGCTTCGACGTAACCTTTGAAAATTCGCAGGCAAGAGAGCGTACCCAGGTGCTTATGGATATTGCCAATAAGACCGGCGGTATAGTGATAGGCACGGGCGATTTGTCTGAGCTCGCGCTCGGCTGGGCCACTTATAACGGAGACCATATGTCAATGTACGCCGTCAATTCCTCGGTACCCAAAACACTCGTAAGGTATATTGTCCGTTACGAGGCGGAGCGCTCCGGCGGAGAGCTTAAGACCGTGCTGCTCGATATTCTGGACACGCCGGTGTCTCCGGAGCTGCTTCCCGCAGACGAAGACGGAAGCATAGCCCAGAAAACCGAGGATCTGGTAGGTCCCTATGAGCTGCATGACTTTTTCCTCTATCATATGCTGCGCTTCGGAGAAAGACCGAGAAAAATATACCGCTCAGCGCTTATCGCCTTTGACGGAATTTATGACGGTGCTGAAATAAAGCGCTGGCTTGAAGTATTTATCAGACGCTTTTTCTCACAGCAGTTCAAGCGCTCCTGTCTCCCTGACGGACCGAAGGTCGGCTCGGTAACGCTGTCGCCCCGGGGCGACTGGCGCATGCCGTCGGACGCGTCTGCGAAAGACTGGCTGAAGGAGCTTTCAGATATATAATGCTATAATCCGCCGCGGACAACAGCGTTCACGGCGGATATTTTTTTAAAAGGCTTATCAACCTGTTACCGTTTTAATTATTTTACTTAACAGGTTTAAATCAAAATTTTCAAATTCAGCCGCTTTAATCTTACAGCCCGTAAAGGTATAAAGCCAGACAGCCGCGGCGGCGTATCTTCCGTAATCCAATGAAAGATGAAAGCCGTCCCTGTTTAAAGACAGTCCGCCGTTTTTGTAATCAAATTCCGGCAGTGTCTCCCTCAGCCTTTGTATAATTCTTCCCGTGGGAATTATTTCAGCACCGATAAGCTTTGAAGCCATCTCGCTCGCATCCTCAATACGGCGGTACATTTCTTTCTGGTCGAGGTCATAGTCTGCAAACGCCGCGAGGACAGAATCGGTTTCGTACGCCCAGGTCTGATGGAAATAAAGCCTTGCCTCCGGCTGCATTTCTCTGGCAAAGGCGGCAATATCGTCAAGATACGGCAAATAGCTCTGAGGTCTGCCGCTCAGACCGCTTGCCTGCTGCAAGGTTATAATATCGTATTTGTCCCTGCTTAACGCGTCGTTTACAGAAATCTTTCCCATGCTTCCCTCACCGTTTGGCTCAAAATCGTAATCCGCTTTATTGCCTGCAATATTATTCCAGTGCATTTCAAGCGAACAGCCGCCGATATAAAGATTTACACAATCCAAATCTATTCCGTTCTGCTCCGCGAGCTTTTTCAGCCATCTCTGGGCGTCCTGCGAAAAGCTGTTGCCTATCGATATAATCTTCATTTGCGGTATTTTCATCTCCATAAATAAATTTTTAATCCAGTTACATTTTATCATATACTTTTAAAGAATTCAAGCCTGAATTTGCCAAAGCCCCGTTTTTTGAGCAAAACGCTGTATCTTCAGCAGAAAAGAAGATGACTGCGCAAATGTGTCCGATATTGTTTTTACGGCATAGTATGTAAGCGGAAAGGTGCAAAAGCCTTTCCGGAATACCAAACCGGAGGAAACACATTATGGGTATTACAAGCTCAAGCAAACAGATTAATTTAGACCGCATCGACTGCGACGGGACGCTGAAGGTAACTCTCGCGCTTTCAGCTTCTCCGGATATTTCATCAAATCCAACCGATATTGTTTTAGTTCTGGACCGTTCCGGAAGCATGACAGGCAGCCCGCTTGCAAATATGAAAGCCGGCGCCAAAACATTTATTGATATTATTGATGAAGCTACCGACAGCTATCAGGACGGCAATATCGGTTCCGGAAGCAGAATCGGCATTGTCAGTTTTTCTGACGATGCCGTCGCCGACACGCAGCTGATAACTTCGACAGCAGCGCTGAAAAATGCGGTGGACGGTCTTACAGCGGGCGGTTCCACCAATCACGCGGACGCCTTTGCGAAAGCCACACAATTATTTGATCCGCTTTCAAGCAACGCGAAGGTTATTGTTATGTTCACTGACGGAAAGACGACGGCAGGGCCTCCGCCCGCTCCGGTGGCGGTCGCCGCAAGGGCTGCCGGCGTTATTATTTACTGCATCGGTCTTATCGGCTCAGACGGAATTGACGTAAGCGTCCTTAATGACTGGGCTACCGATCCGGACGCCTCTCATGTGGCAGTAACGCCTGACGACGCGGATTTAGAAGATTTATTCAGAGATCTTGCCGCTAATATTTCTAAAACAGGCGCTACAAATATCGTCATAGACGAAGTAGTTAATCCGGATTTTATTATTACAGGCGTAACTCCGCCCACAAAAGGGACGGCTACAACGATAGATTCAAATACGCTTCAGTGGAAGATTTCTGAGCTTGGCGTTTCGGCAAACGAGGGAGCTTCTTTGGAATTTTATATCCGGCATATCGCTCAGGATTCGGGTGAAAAGCAGGTGAACCAATCCATCACCTATTCCGATAACGAAGGCAATGTCGTTGTATTTTCCGATCCGTCGGTGCTGGTGGAATGCGGAATAGTAATCAATCCCGAGCCGTGTCCCGTTCCAGTGAATTTAGCCGTCGACGGCTGCCGCGACTCTGTTATAATAGACGCCGGAGAAACCTATTTAGAATCTCTGGGACGTATTTTGCAGCTGAATGTTACTGTTAAAAACGTCTGTCCCGGAAAGCGGGTGGCGCTGGCGGTTATTCTTACTGAAATTGATTCCAACGGCGGAGAACATCCGCGGGGTATGAAAACAATCACAATCCCTGCACACAATTACCCGAGCTGCAGAGACGTTTTGGTTAAATGCATTAAGTTTGTGCTTCCCGAGGATTTGGATGTATCCGGAGGAATGCCGAACGCTATGTGCAATACGAGGAACTTCAAAGCGAGGTTTATTTCGCACAATATCGATACCGATTATCAATGCTGTGATTCCGTAATTACCGTCATGTGACGCGAAATCGGCTGCAAGGTTTTCTTGCAGCCGATTTTTTGCCAGGCGCCGGAATTCAAACAAGAAGGTCCGATATAAAAACAAGTGGTCATATTGAACAGACCACTTGTCAGAACACTCCATTATCCTGTTTCAGCTAAAAAGGATACTCTGTTTTAAATATTTACTTTATCGGATAGGTCCAGCCGTATGTATCCTCGATCTTGCCCCACTGTATTCGCGTAAGGGTATCGTAAAGATGCTGGGTAACCTTTCCGATTTTACCGCCGTTAATGGTGTATTTAACATCTTTATAGCAAAGCTCCCCTATAGGAGAAACGACAGCAGCCGTACCGCAGCCCCACGCCTCCTCAAGCGTTCCGCTTTCAAGCGCCGCGCCAAGCTCGTCTACGCTTAAGAGCCGCTCGTTTACGGTATATCCCTCAGCCTTCAGCACCTCAATACAGGACTTGCGGGTAATGCCCGGAAGAATTGAGCCGGTGAGCTTAGGGGTAACTATTTCGCTGCCGATCTTAAACATTACGTTCATAGCGCCGACCTCTTCGATATATCTGCGCTCAACGCCGTCCAGCCACAGCACCTGCGAATAGCCCTTCTGCTCGGCGCGCTCACCCGCGCGGTTGCTCGCGGCGTAATTTCCGCCGCATTTAGCATAGCCGGTGCCGCCGCGCACAGCGCGCACGTCCTCGTCCTCTATCATAATTTTAACGGGATTTATTCCCTCTTTATAATAGCTGCCCACCGGGGACGCGATAATAACAAAGGCAGCGTTATGAACCGCGTGAACCCCGAGCGACTCATCGTTTCCGTACATAAACGGTCGGATATAAAGCGAAGTGCCCTCAGCCGACGGCGTCCAGTCCTGCTCAAGGCTTACAAAGGTTTCAAGAATCTGCATACCGTCCTTTTCGTCAATCTGCGGGAGACAAAGCCTTTCGGCGGAATTATTCATACGGCGGATATTCTCCAGCGGACGGAAAAGCTGCACCTTTCCGTCTGCACGCCGGTAAGCCTTCAGACCCTCGAAAATTTCGGAGCCGTAATGCAGCACGGTAGACGCGGGATGAAGCGAGATATTGCCGAACGGGATTATCCGGGCGTCATGCCAGCCTTTGTCCTTTGAATAATCCATCATAAACATATGGTCGGTGAAATATTTTCCGAAGCCCAGCACGCTACTGTCCGGCTTTTCCTTGGGTGCGGATGTTTTTGTAATCTTAATTTCCATTGCTCTTTTACACTCCCTTTAATATTCCGCTCCGATTTTAAGCGCCTTAAGATTAACCTCCAGCATATCGGCATGCTTTGCGGAAATAACCTTTTTGAGGGCGGCATTCACGCCATCCTCGTCAAAATCGTTCATAACCTTAAGAATATTGCCCATCAGAATCATATTTGCCAGAGTGGGAATTCCGTTATCGCTCGCGAGCCGGGTAGCGGGAACATAATATACCGCCGCGTCGGCACGCTTTACCTTGCGGTCGATAAGGGTTGAGTCCACAAAAATCGTGCCTCCGGTAGCCACAGCGTCCTCATAGCGGTCAAGCGAGGGGAGGTTCATCGCAACAAGCACATCCGGCTTTGAAACAATAGGAGAGCCGACCGGATCGTCGCTTATAATAACGCTGCAGCTTGCGGTGCCGCCGCGCATTTCCGGTCCGTAGGACGGCAGCCAGCTCACATGCTTTTCGTTCATCAGCCCCTTATATGCCGCGAATTTACCTGCAAAAAGTATTCCCTGACCGCCGAAGCCGGCGAATAAAAACTGTGTTGTACTCATTTCGTATCCTCCTTAGCAGCAGAACGGTCCTTATAAACGCCGAGCGGATAGTAAGGAATCATTTTTTCATCTATCCATTTAAGCGCGTTTTGAGGGGTTAGACCCCAGTTTGTCGGACAGCTTGAAAGCACCTCGACAAGTGAGAAGCCCTTGCCGTCAAGCTGATTCTGAAACGCTTTTTTTATGGCCTTTTTCGCGTTTTTCACGTTTTTCACGTTATTTACCGCTACGCGCTCAAGATATTCGGGACCATCAAGCTCGGACAGCATCTCGCAGACCTTTACAGGAAATCCGCACTGCGTAACATCGCGTCCGTAGGGTGAGGTCTGGGTTATCTGACCGGGCAGAGAGGTAGGCGCCATCTGACCTCCTGTCATACCGTAAATCGCGTTGTTTATAAATATTATTGTGATGTTTTCGTTTCTCGCGGCGGCGTGGACCGTCTCGGCGGTGCCAATCGAGGCCAGATCCCCGTCTCCCTGATATGTAAACACTATGTTTTCCGGCTCTGCGCGCTTAACGCCTGTGGCAACCGCCGGAGCGCGGCCGTGAGCCGCCTCTATCATATCGCAGTTAAAATAATTATACGCCATAACCGAGCAGCCGACCGGAGCGATACCTACGGTTCTGCCCTCTATTCCGAGCTCGTCTATAACCTCGGCGACAAGGCGGTGAACTATTCCGTGCGTACAGCCCGGGCAGTAGTGCATCGGCACATCTGTCAGCGCGTAGGGTTTTTCAAATACTACCATTATCTTGCACCTCCGTTTTTCGCGGCTTCCTTAATAGCCTCAAGTACCATCTCCGGCGACGGTATCATACCGCCGACGCGGTTGCAGAGGGTTACGGGCACCCTGCATTCGGTCGCCAGCCTTACATCCTCTATCATCTGTCCCATTGAAAGCTCAACCGAAATAAAGCTTTTTACCCTTTCGGACGCCTTTTTAAAGGGCGCCGACGGGAACGGCCAAAGGGTTATCGGTCTGATAAGCCCCGCTTTTATTCCCTGCCTTCTCGCCTCGTTGACGGCGTTTTTGGAAACGCGGGCGGCAATGCCGAAGGCGGCGATGCAGATTTCGGCGTCATCCATCATATATTCCTCATACAGAGTCTCGTTTTCCTCAATCTGCTCATATTTCTTATAGCGTTCAAAGTTGAGTCTTTCAAGCTCCTCCGGCACCAGAGAGAGTGAATTTATGATATTGTGCCCGCGCTGCATTTTAGTGCCGGTGGTCGCCCAAGGCTTTTCGGGCATCGGCTTGATATCATATTCGAGTGAAACCGGCTCCATCATCTGACCCATGGTGCCGTCAGCCAGTATCATAGCGGTCATACGGTATTTATCTGCAAGCTCAAAGCCCTTTACGGTAAGGTCAGCCATTTCCTGAACCGAAGCGGGCGCCATCACTATCATATGAAAATCGCCGTGCGCGCCGCCTTTGGTCGCCTGAAAATAATCCGACTGCGAAGGCTGTATCCCGCCGAGTCCCGGACCGCCGCGCTGCACGTTTACCACCAGCGCCGGAAGGTCGGCTCCCGCCATATAGGAAAGACCCTCTCCTTTAAGCGAAATTCCCGGGCTTGACGACGAGGTCATAACCCTATGCCCTGTCGAAGAAACGCCGTATACCATATTTATAGCGGCAATCTCACTTTCAGCCTGCAAAAATGTACCTCCGATTTTCGGCATCCTTTTAGCCATATACGCAGCGACCTCGGTCTGAGGCGTTATGGGATAACCGAAGTAATGACGGCAGCTGGCGATTATGGCTGCCTCTGCCAGCGCCTCGTTGCCCTTCATCAAAACCTTGTCTGACATATTTTTCACTTACCTCTCTATTTTTATTATGCAGTCGGGGCACATTGTAGCGCAAAAGGCGCAGGCGATGCACTCGTCTTCCTTTACCGCCTCGACCGGATGATGTCCTTTTTTGTTGATCTTGTCCTCCGCCAACTGCAGCACATGCTTCGGACATGCGTCCACGCAAAGCCCGCAGCCCTTGCAGTTATCGGTTTTAAAAGTCAGCTTAGCCATTTTTATGTCTCCTTTATTTTGAATTTTCCCGCTCAGTCTATTTTCGGCTGAAGCTTTAACGGGAATAAATTATTTATTTCACCGGCGACGCTGCCGAAAACGGTATCGTGCACGGTGGTGCATTTTATCGGAAGCGAGGAAAGCCGCGAAACCTCTCCGGCGTATTCAAACGAGGCCAATATATCCTCCCTTGTCGTCTCCTCACCGAGATTTGAATTGTTGACGATAGCGGTAAACGGAATTCCGCCCGCGTACTCTATCTCGCGCATAACCTCAACGGTCGCTGCGGCGTCCCTTGTAAGCGGTCGGTAGCAGTTTATAACCAAAAGCATTTCATAATCGTTTTCCGCCGTAATAGCGGGCGCTAAGCGCCCGAGCGCCAGCGCTCCCCTGTCGTCTCCGCCCACATCGATTATAACGCGCTTTGTCCTGTCGTCGGTTATTGAATACATCTGCTGCGGCATTGCCGGAATATCGATATTTGTTCCGGCGTATTCCGAGCATATAAGCTCAATACCCGCTTTTGCAAGCTCCTCCCTGCTGTCCTTGGTGCGGAAATACGGATTTACAATGTCAAGGTCGGCTATCGCCGTATTTGAATACTGCTTTTTAAGGTCAAAAGCAAAATTTACCGCCACATTGGTTTTTCCGCTGCCGTAATGACCGCAGACAAGAGTCAGACGCTTGTATTCCATGGCTCCTCCCCTCTATGATTTATATTTATTAACTATCATTATAACTTATTACGCTGAATTTTTCCACTGGTTGTTTTCGGAAGACTGTCCCTGAACACAACAATCCTCGGATATTTATACGGAGCGGTGTGCTGCTTGACGTAATTCTGGATTTCCTTTTTCAGCTCCTCGGTGCCCTCCTTGCCCTCCACAAGCACTATGCTCGCCTTTACTACCTGACCGCGCACCGGATCGGGAGATGGGGAAACGCCGCACTCAAGAACATAAGGCAGCTCCATTATAACGCTTTCTATCTCAAACGGTCCTATGCGGTAGCCGGAGGATTTGATAACGTCGTCCACCCTGCCGACGTACCAGTAAAAGCCGTCCTCATCGCGCCAGGCGGTGTCGCCGGTGTGGTAGTAACCGTCGCGCCAGATTTCCCTTGTCTTTTCCTCGTCCCCGTAATAGCCGACCGCAAGACCGCATGGAATCCCCTTGCTTATATCTATTACTATCTCTCCGGTTTCGCCGGTAGCGACCGGCTTACCGTCGGAATCTACTATATCTACGCTGTAAATCGGCGCCGGCTTGCCCATAGAACCTATTTTATGCGGCGCCCCGGTCATATTCCCGATTATCATCGTGCTTTCGCTCTGACCGAAGCCCTCCATTATTTTAAGCCCCGTCGCCTTTTCAAACTGACGGTAAACCTCCGGATTGAGCGCCTCGCCCGCCGTCGTCATATGCTTTACCGACGAAAAATCGTATTTCGATATATCCTGCTTTATCATCATGCGCAGCATGGTAGGCGGCGCGCAGAAGGTGGTAATACGGTATTTCGCAAACATCGGAAGTATATCCGACGCGTCGAAGCGGTCAAAATCGTAGACAAAGGTCGCTGCTTCGCACAGCCACTGCCCGTAAAGCTTGCCCCACATGGCTTTAGCCCAGCCGGTGTCGGATATGGTGAAATGAAGACCATCGGGATCGACATTGTGCCAGTATTTCGCGGTATGAAAATGACCGAGCGCGTATTTATAATTGTGCGCCGCTATTTTGGGGTATCCGCTTGTACCGGAGGTAAAAAACATCAGCATAAGGTCGTCCCCGCCCGGAGCGTCGTCGTTCCTGGCAAAGTGGGTGCTGTAAAGCTGGTATTCCTCGTCAAAAGAGCGCCAGCCCTCACGGCTTCCGTTTACTATCAGCCTGTGCCGAAGCTCCGGACATTCCTTTGCCGCTATATCCACCTGATGCGCGGTATCCCCGTCGGCGGTGCAGATGACAGCCGTAATGCCCGCAGCTTTAAAGCGATATTCAAAATCATGCTCCTGAAGCTGGTTTGTAGCGGGGATCGCAATAGCTCCGAGCTTGTTGAGTCCAAGCATAGCGTACCAGAACTGATAATGGCGCTTAAGCACCAGCATCACCCTGTCGCCCTTTTTGATTCCCAGGGATTTGAAATAATTGGCGCACTGATTCGACGCCTTTTTTATATCCTTAAAGGTAAAGCGTCTCTCGGTCTTGTCACGCGAAATATGCAGCATGGCAAGCTTATCCGGCTCCCTGTCCGCAAGTGCGTCCACAAGGTCGAAGGCAAAGTTGAAATTCTCGGTGTTTTTAAAGGTGATGGAGGTGGGGGTTCCGTTTTCATCCTTTTCGACGTCTATGAATTTTTTATAAATTCTGTCCTTATGGTCTTCCTCTGCGGCGGCGGTTTTTTCAATTACCGGCTTTGCCCCCGCAAGCTCCGGAATAGGTTCGCCGGTCGGGTTTAAGACTATAGCGTAAAAGATACAGTCCTTTCCGTCCACCGCTATCATGCCGTGAGGGGTTGAGCTGTCGTAATAAATACTGTCTCCGGGACCTAAAACCTCCTTATGCTCGCCGACCTGTACCTTAAGACGACCTTCTATTATAAGGTCGCACTCCTGCCCCGAATGAGTGGTAAGCTCAATATCACGGTGCTGCGCCTCCTCGCTGTAGGCGCTTTTCACATAAAGCGGCTCGGCTATCCTGTTCTGAAAGGAAGCGGCAAGGTTGTAGTAGGTCATTCCGTGCGCCTTTTCGATGCGCTGCCCCTCTCCCTTACGGGTAACGGTGTATGATTTAAGCGTCGGGCTCTGTCCCTCGATAATATCGGTGACGTCTACGTTAAACGCCAGCGCGCAGCGGTATATAAAAGCAAAGTTCAAATCGCTTTCACCGTTTTCGCAGGCTATGTACTCTTGCTCGCTTACATCGGTCTTACGCGCCATATCGGCAATGCTCAAGCCCTCAATTTCGCGGAGCTCCCTTATACGCCCCGCCATTTCCTTGATTTTATAATCAAGCCCCGTCATCTGTTCCATTTGAAATTCCTCCTCGGCATTCAGCCTTTCGGGACGAAAAAGCGCTCGTCCCAAAGTTATGACTTTGAGACGAGCGCCGAAAAATACAAATCGGTTGCCCGCGGTACCACTCAAATTGCGGCTTAAAAACCGCCACTCTTGGAATCAAACAATTCCTATGCCTTTACGCGGCAGTCACGGGGAGGTTCTACTTGCGGCAAGGCTTTCTTCCTCCCGGCTCTGAAGCTACAAATACATGCCCTTTCCCGATAACTCGCACCAACCGTTATCTCTCTTGCGGAGTACAGACCGTATCCTCTTCGTCAACGCCTTTATAAATTTGATTGAATACATTTTATCACAACAAATGGAATATGTCAATATTTTTACTTAAATTTGCCTTAAAGTTTATTTCGCTGTATCTTTCCGCTGATGGTCTTCGGCAGCTCGGATTTAAACTCCACTATGCGCGGATATTTATAAGGCGCGGTATGCTGCTTGACATAGTTCTGTATTTCCTTTTTAAGCTCCTCGCTCGGCTCAGTACCCTTTACCAGCACTACGCTCGCCTTTACCACCTGACCCCGTATCTCGTCGGGCGCCGCGGAAACGCCGCATTCAAGCACATACGGCAGCTCCATTATAACGCTTTCTATCTCAAACGGTCCTATGCGGTATCCGGAGGATTTGATAACGTCATCCACCCTGCCGACGTACCAGTAAAAGCCGTCCTCATCGCGCCAGGCGGTGTCTCCGGTATGATAGTAGCCGTCGTGCCAGACCTCGTCTGTCCTTTTCTCATCCTTGTAATATCCCGAAAACAGCCCGCATGGTACCCTTTCGGAGGTTCTGACAACTATTTCGCCGGTCTCACCGTCGGGCACCGGATTTCCGTCCGCATCAAGTATATCCACATCGTAAAGCGGCGTCGGAAGACCCATTGAACCCAGCTTATGCGGATTTCCTGTAAGATTCGCGATAACAAGGGTAAGCTCGGTCTGACCGAAGCCCTCCATTATCTGAAGCCCGGTCGCTTTTTCAAACTGACGGTAAACCTCGGGGTTAAGCGCCTCGCCGGCAGTCGTCATATGCTTTATGGAGGAAAGGTCATACTTTGAAATATCCTCCTTTATCATCATGCGCAGCATGGTAGGCGGCGCACAGAAGGTAGTTATATTGTATTTGGCGAACATCGGCAGTATATCGGACGCGTCAAAGCGGTCGAAATCGTAGGTAAATACTGCACCCTCACAGAGCCACTGCCCGTAAAGCTTGCCCCATAGCGCCTTGCCCCAGCCGGTCTCGGAAATGGTGAAATGCAGGCCGTCTTCATCTACTCCGTGCCAGTATTTCGCGGTTATGTAATGCCCGAGAGCGTATTTATAACTGTGCGCCGCTATTTTCGGATAGCCGGTGGTGCCCGAGGTAAAGAACATCAGCATAAGGTCGTCCCCGCTGGCGGTATCCTCCGTGCGGTAGAAGTGCGCGCTGAAAAGCGGATATTCCTCATCAAAATTGTGCCAGCCCTCGCGCGCGCCGCCCACCATGATCTTTGTTTTAAGCGTAGGACATGCCGCCTGCGCCAAATCCGCCTGATGCGCCGTGTCACCGTCCGCCGTGCAGACTATCGCGCTTACATCAGCAGCCTGAAAGCGATACTCAAAATCGTGCTGCTGAAGAAGATTTGTCGCGGGTATAGCTATGGCTCCCAGCTTGTGCAGCGCAAGTATGGCGTACCAGAACTGATAATGCCTCTTTAATACCAGCATAACGCGGTCGCCCTTTTTAATCCCAAGCGATTTAAAATAGTTCGCGCACTGGTTTGAAGCGCGCTTCATATCGTTAAAGGAAAAGCGGCGCTCGGTTTTGTGCTTGTCAATATGGAGCATCGCTAGCTTGTCAGGCTCCTTTTTGGCTATGGCGTCGACAATGTCAAAGGCAAAATTGAATTTATCCTCGTTTTTAAAGTCGATTTTCTTAAGTACGCCGTTTTCGCCCTCTGTGGTTTCTATAAACTTTGAGGAAACGTATTCCTTGCTGCCCGAATGCGCCGAGACTATCGTACCGCGGATAACCTCCTCCTTAACGTCCTCTCCCGGCAGAATAACCGCCACGAAAAGACAGTCGCGCCCGTCCACCGCTATCATGCCGTGCGGAGTGGAGGAATTGTAATAAATGCTGTCGCCCTCGCTCAGGTACTCGACATTGTCGCCGATCTGTACCTTAAGGCGCCCGCTCATAACAAAATCAAATTCCTGACCCGAATGCTTTGTCAGATGAATCGGTTTATCCTGAAGTTCCGAATGATACTCGTATTTTACCCAGTATGGCTCGGCTATTTTTTTCCTGAAAAGCGGCGCCAGATTCTGGATTTCGATTCCGTCCTCCTTGGCGGTCTGCTGACCCTGTCCCTTGCGGGTAACGGTATAGGAAGAAAGGTGTGCGCTCTGACCCTCGAGCAGATCGGTTATTCCGATGCCGAACGCTAATGAGCATTTATGAATAAACGTAAATGGAAAATCCTTCGCGCCGTCCTCATAGAGCCGGTATTCGTCTAAGCCAACCTCGGTCTTCCGCGCCATTTCCTCCTCAGAAATCCCGCATATCTCACGCATTTCGCGGATTCTCTCCGCGACCTCCTTAAGCTTCTCTGTAGATACTGTTGTCATTTTTAAGCCTCCTTGCATACATAAAAAAACACCCGTCTCAAGTAATGCTTGAGACGGGTGTGAATACACATCCGCGGTACCACTCAAATTGCGGTTTGAAAAAACCGCCGCTCTTTAGGATCAAACAATCCCTATGCCTTTACGCAGCAGTCACGGGAGAACCTACTAACAAAAGCATTCAGCCCTCCGGCTCGGAAGCGATGGGTTATATAAGAATAAATGCTGCCGGCTCGCACCACCCGCCGACTCTCTTAAAACAGTTACTCTCAACCGTCTTCGTCAAAGCCTTTATCAATTTTATAATATTATAACACCGCATTTTTATTTTGTCAACATCTTTTTATGTTTTTTTACGCCGAATGTTTTTTATCTATATAGGACGCTACTTTTCTTTATATCCGCACCACGGACAAGAGGTATATATCTCTTTATATGCCTTTCCGCATTTCGGACAGACAGTTTCTTTAATGCTTTTCTCTTTCTGCTCAAAGAGTATATCATAAGTCTTATCGGCAATATCCTCATGATGATCGGGAAACAGGAAGGCAAATAATACAACTAAAAAGCCGATAATCGGCAACACAAACCAAATCGTTCTTACAAAACTATTGGATATATAGCCAATATAAATAACCCTTAAATAAATACCTAAAAGCATAACAGCAATGCCCAAAAGCATAATCTTAACATTAGATTTCATAGTTTGCCTCTCCCCCAAAAAAATCAAATAATTATCTTTATACAAATCCGTCAGCACTATAATTTCCGGACATCCCAACTGAAAAATCCTAAATCAATTCAGTATGAAGCTTGAATAACGGACTTTTGCTGCAACCTATTCAAAAGATGAATTTTTAAGCATTTATCACTCGTCTTTGTCAATCAAAAAACTGTCCCCGATCAACCTGATTTCCGCATATTTTTTCGGTGATGCCGAGGCAGCGTTATTTTTTAGCCTTAGACCTGTTTCCGAAGGCATAAAGCTTGATTATAACAAAGGTAAGCGGCGCGCCCGCCATAGTGGCAAGCACCGTCGCCCAGAACTGGTCTATATGACATACGTTTATCGTAAGCAGGCTGACCAGCGTATAAATCAAAAAATTAGGCACATACGAAAGCAGAAAGCGCAGGTACCTTCTCATTCCCAGCCGGTTTTTAAAAACAATAACGCTGTTAAGAACATAATTTACAGTCAGCGAAATAAAATATCCGATATAGGCAGAAATATTCTGCTGAAGCTTAAGGTGCGCCAGCCATGAAAAAAACGCGGTGTTGAAGGTGTTTATTATTCCTATTAGGCAGAAGCCTATAAATTTCTTATTTAAAAAGGTGCGTTTAAAGCTCCCGAAGACAGAACCCAACTGCTTCACCTCTTTCTGAGAGACATTCTACCATAAAATTGTCCAAAAAACAAGAAAATATTATACCGCTCCCGCTTGCGGCGCCTGAAGCGGTATGATATACTTTAACAAACGGAGGAATTGAAAATGTATGAGCTTAACCGTGTCGGTGAGAACACATATTATATAGACAGCCCCACAAATATGGGTGTTTATAACCTCGGAAACGGCGAGGTCTGCCTTATAGACAGCGGAAACGACAAGGACGCCGGAAAAAAAGCACTGAAGCTGCTAGAAGCGGCTGGCTTCAGGCTTAAAATGATAATCAACACACATTCTCACGCCGATCACATAGGCGGCAACCGTCTCCTGCAAGGCAGGACAGGCTGTGAAATATACGTTCCGGGTGAAGACTGCTGCTATACCAATCATACCGTTCTTGAACCTGCGTATCTTTTCGGCGCCCGCCCGTTCAAGGAGCTTAAGTCAAAATTCCTGTTCGCCCCTCAGAGCAATGCAAAGCCTCTTGAAGAACTCAAGCTGCCCGACGGGCTTGAAACCGTCCGGCTTGACGGGCATTCCTACGCTATGGCGGCGGTGGGCACCTCAGACGGAGTGTGGTTCTTAGGCGACGCGGTTGTAGGCGAAAGCACCGTTGAAAAATATCACGTCACCTATCTTTACGACCCCGAAAAATATCTTGAAAGCCTAAAAGCGGTGCGTAAGCTTGAGGGAAAGCTGTTTATTCCCTCCCACTCCGCCCCGTGCGAAGACATCGCGCCTCTGGTCCGGCTCAACGCTGAAAACACTCTTGAGATATGCGAAACAGTGCTTGACATCTGCTCAACTCCGCTTACGGCTGAGGAAGTGACAGCCGAGGTGTTTGAACGGTACGGACTTTTCATAAACTTCGTTCAGAATGCTATTATAGGCAGCACGGTGCGCTCATATCTTTCATATCTTTACGACCTCGGCAGGCTTACCGCAGAGCTTGAAAATTTCAAATTATACTGGAAAAAGGTATAAAGAAAGCGCGGAAAATTTTAAAAAACAAATGAAAAAATTCAGCCGTTTTTCTGCCGGACGCACCGATCCCGATTCCTGTAACCCCCTCAGATAAGCAGCAGCGCCGGAAAAAGAAGTATTTTGACATTTTAAAAAAAGAATGCTATAATATTTGAAAAAATCAGTGCGGAAATAAGAAAGTGAAAAATATGCTCACTTGGTGCGGTTACTGTTTTCAGACTGATGCAACGGAAAGAGGTGCGCGCATATGCCAGCCGATATGAAAGGAATTATCGCCGGCACTTTTTTAAATCTGCTTCAGCACGAAAGCATTGATAAAATTACGGTAAAAGCGCTGATTGACGAATGCCATATTTCACGCCAGACCTTTTACTATCATTTTCAGGATATTATGGACGTATTGGAATGGTCGGTACGGCAGACTACGCAGCAGCTTGTGGAACAGAGCCTGAAAATAGAGGATATGCGTTCGGCTCTGAGGATTTTTATTTCCTTTTCGGTGAAGCATTATCCCTTGCTTCATAAGCTTATGTCTTCCCAAAGGCGTCCTCAGGTGGAGCAGATCATGATAGAAGCTATCGGGGCTTATCTGAAAGAGCTGGCGCAAAGCCGTCAGGAAGACATATCCGGAAGCTATTTGGACAGGGAAATATTGCTCAGATATAATGCCTGCGGATTGGTCGGCGTGCTGCTGGAATACGGAGGGAAGCCTAATCTTAATCAGGAAAGACTGGCTGAGCAGCTGGAAAAAGTTCTGTCAGGAGAGCTGTCCGCCTGGAACGGAAAATAATTTTAATATGCTTATAACAGCGCTGCGGCGCGTCTCTTTGCAGACGTGCCGCAGCGTTTATTTATCTCCCAAATAGAAACCGGTTCGTCGTGTCAGCTGTATATAATGCTTGTACAGTATACCGAACCGGCGGAGGTATCCGCCCCGCCAGGGCTTTGATTTTCCGCAGAAATGCAGGAGCGCGGTATGGCTTAAAACCCAATCCATATCGCAAACGCCCGCGCTGCGCAGAAAATAGGTGTTATAATTGCGGGCGTCGTAATTCCAGAGAGTATCCTCAAGCTCCAGCGTTTTGTCCCCGTACAGAGCGTTCAGAATATCCTGATCTGGTAAAAGCAGGGTCTTTGAATGCTGTTCAGCATACCGGAAAAGCTCTTCAGGAATAATTTCGCGCCGTCCTGCGTCAAGGTCGATTAACAGCACGCCCGAATTGAAATATTTGCTTTCGGTTCCGAGTCTTACCTGATTTATGTTATTGATCAGCTCTGTTTTTCCCTTATGAGACGCCGCGGCAAACAGCTTTCCGTCAAGCTTTGTATCCCACAAAGGCTTAAGCTGGTTTATTACCAGAATATCAGGATCGAGATACAGCACCCGATGCACCTCAGGCGGAAGAAGATGCGGCGCCAGCAGCCGGTAGTACATTTCCTGCGGATATTGCCTTGTAACAGGCGCGTCCGAAAAGGCGGAGCTGTCTGCCGAAACCGGACAAAGCCTGATATTAAAAGCTTCACACTGCTTATTTACCGTTTTCAGTTCGCTTTCGGGAATGTCCCTGTGCATAAGATAAAGCGTCAGATCACCTCCATTGTTTATATAAAGCGAGGTCAAAAGCACCTGCAGCGGCGGCAGGTAATTCCGGTCAAGCGTCACAAGAATTTTTATATCGTCCATCGTTCAGTACCCTTCTGCGGAAAAGCAGACCGCCGGCAGAAACAGGCGTGCAGTTCCTCGGTGCTTTTTATTTTTCATAAAACCGCTCCTTTAATAAGTTTAGTTTAAAAGATATGCCGTCTGTAAATTATCTTGATTTTATAATATACGTTCCTGCCGGAGCCTGCTACTTGCAATTATTCAAAACTGTCCTTACAGATTCGCCTAAATGTAAAAATTTCTGACATTCCGCCGTTTTTGTAAGGACACAAGCGTAATTTTGAGAGTGGTGTATACGGAACTTTGCTGGTATAAAAATAAACAGGGGAGTTAAAGCATAATGAAAGGAGTAAATCTTTGTTATGAAACTAAGTCAGGAGATTTTTGCTATTAAGCTTTACGAAATGGAGCAGGAATACGGCAGGCTTCAGAGCCGGCTTCGCATCTGCGAACAGGAGGACCACAAAAAAATACGCGAAGAGCTGGAGAAAGCAAAGGACGACTACAAGGAGCATGCGCTTGCACTTCAGCGAAGCGCGGAGGGCAGCAGGTCTTTAGCCGTCGCAGAGCTTGCGCAGGCGCAGCTTGAATTCAGCCGTAAAATGCAGAACCTGCTTAAGGGCAGGCTGGAAAAGCATTTCCGTTCCGAAGAAAGCAATACGGCGGAGGACAGGGCGGAAGCCGCCACCCTGTATGCGGAGTACGCCATTGACCTTGCCGCTCAGACTATGCGGTATGCCCTGGTGGCTTCACTTGCCGCCATAGATTTGCAGATGAATTTTGAAGAAGAGAAGGGAGAAGCTTAAAAATGCAGGAAGTAAAAAAACCTAAAAAACCGCTGATATTTTATTACGGTATTGTATTGCTCGCGCTGCTGCTGTTTAATTTTCTTGCTATGCCGTGGCTGGCGCAGCGGCGGATACAGCAGGTAGATTACGGAACCTTCATTGAAATGGCGGAAAATAAGGATTTAGGTCAGGTGGAGGTTCAGCAGCAGGAAAATCAGATTCTGTTCACAAATAAGGACAACACCGCCGTTTATAAGACCGGAATGATGACCGATCCGGATTTGACTCAGCGCCTAAACGATTCCGGCGCCGAATTTTCCGGTGAAATTATACAGCAGACAGACCCCTTGCTCAGCTTTCTGCTTACCTGGGTACTGCCTATTGTCATATTTGTGGCTATAGGACAGTATATGTCTAAAAAGCTGATAAAAAACGCAGGCGGTCCTAACGCCATGATGTTCGGCAAGAGCAACGCAAAGGTTTATGTGAAATCCTCCGAAGGAATAAAGTTTTCGGATGTGGCAGGCGAGGACGAGGCCAAGGAAAGGCTTTCGGAAATTGTGGATTATCTGCACAATCCTGATAAATACAGAGAAATAGGCGCGTCGATGCCTAAGGGCATACTTCTGGTGGGCCCTCCCGGAACCGGTAAGACAATGCTTGCCAAGGCTGTGGCAGGCGAGGCGAATGTACCGTTCTTTTCAATGTCAGGCTCGGAATTTGTCGAAATGTTCGTCGGAATGGGCGCGTCCAAGGTGCGTGACCTGTTTAAGCAGGCAAAGGAAAAAGCGCCTTGTATCGTATTTATAGATGAAATTGACGCCATCGGTCAGAAGCGCGACGGACGGTTAAGCGGAAACGACGAGCGCGAGCAGACGCTCAACCAGCTCCTGACCGAGATGGACGGCTTTGAGGAAAACACAGGAGTAATAATTCTTGCCGCGACCAACCGTCCTGAGACTCTTGACCCGGCGCTGACCCGTCCGGGACGTTTCGACCGCCGAGTGCCGGTTGAGCTGCCGGATCTCAAAGGACGAGAGGAAATACTCAAGGTTCATGCCAGAAAAATCAGGCTTGACGGCAATGTTGACTTCAGTAAAATCGCCAGAATGGCGTCGGGAGCATCAGGCGCGGAGCTGGCAAATATTATCAACGAGGCAGCCCTGCGCGCGGTGCGCGGCGGTCGCCGGACTGTCAGCCAGTCTGACCTTGAAGAAAGCATAGAGGTCGTCATCGCCGGCTATCAGAAGAAAAACGCTATTCTGACCGACGCGGAGAAGAAAATTGTGGCGTACCATGAGGTAGGTCACGCGCTGGTTGCCGCCAAGCAGAATAATTCGGCGCCCGTGCAGAAGATTACCATTGTTCCGAGAACCTCAGGCGCTTTGGGCTATACTATGCAGGTGGACGAGGGCAACCATTATCTGATGAGCGAAGAGGAGCTGGAGAACAAGATTGCCACTCTGACCGGCGGCAGGGCCGCGGAGGAACTGGTATTCCATTCCGCCTCAACCGGCGCTTCAAACGATATTGAACAGGCGACAAAGCTTGCCCGCGCTATGATTACCCGTTACGGTATGAGCAGCGAATTTGGAATGGTAGCTCTTGAAACGGTAAACAATCAGTATTTGGGCGGCGACTCGAGCCTTTCCTGCTCCGCCGAGACCCAAACTGAAATCGACAATCAGGTTGTGGCGCTTGTGAAGCGCCAGCACGAAAAGGCTTTAAAGCTTTTGGAGGAGAACCGTCAGAAGCTTGACGAAATAGCCATGTACCTCTATGAAAAGGAAACAATTACCGGAGAAGAATTTATGGAAATTCTGAACCGGCAGTAAGGAGAATAAAAATGCTTAAGCTGCTGAAAAAATTACGGAGAAAAGAATGGCTTATGGCTCTTCTCTGTGCGGTTCTGGTGCTGGGTCAGATATATTTTGACCTCCGCCTGCCCGATTATATGAGCAACCTTACGGTGCTTATCAATTCACCCGACAGCACTATGTCGGATATTCTGAATACCGGCGCGGAAATGCTGGGATGCAAGCTTGCCAGCGCCGTGCTCTGCGTCATCTGCGGCTTTCTGACCGCAAAGGTGGCGGCGGGGTTCGGATATTCGGTGCGTGAGGCGGTGTTCAATAAAATAGCCGACTTCGGACAGCAGGAGATGATGTCCTTTTCAGTCCCGAGCCTTATTAACCGCACCACCAACGACATTACGCAAATTCAGATGCTTGTTGCTATGGGACTTCAGATTCTTATAAAGTCGCCGATTATGGCGGTCTGGGCTGTCATTAAAATCATAAATAAGAGCTGGACTCTTTCTGCAATAACGGCGGGCTTTATCGCGGCGCTGCTTGCTCTGATGCTGGTTATTATCGTCGTTGTACTTCCGAGAGTGCGCAGAGTGCAGAAGCTGACCGACAATATAAACCTTATAGCGCGAGAAAATCTTACCGGAATCAACGTGGTTCACGCTTACAACGCGGAGGATTATCAAAACCAAAAGTTTGAAAAGGCCAACATCACCCTGATGAAAACACAGCTTTTCAACCAGCGCGCATTCGCGGTGCTGATGCCGTCGGTCACGCTTGGAATGAACGCACTGTCGCTTATAATCTACTGGGTAGGCGCGGCGATTGTCAACAACGTATCCGCCGCCGATACGGCGCTGCGGCTTACGACGTTCAGCAACATCGTGGTGTTCGGCACCTATGCGACCTACGTTATTATGTCAATTATGATGATGGTTATGATTATTATGCTGATGCCGGCCGCTCAGGTTTCCGCCCAGCGTATAAACGATGTGCTCAGCACTAAGCCCTCTCTTCGCGAGGGCGCGGAAGCCGGCTCTCCGGAGCGTGGAACGGTGGAGTTTAAAGACGTTTCGTTCCGTTACCCCTCTTCCGGCAAGGATGTTTTAAGCAATATCAGCTTTAAGGCAAACCGCGGCGAAACAATCGCCTTTATCGGCGCTACCGGAAGCGGCAAGACTACTTTGGTGAGTCTTATCGCCCGCTTTTACGACGCCACCTCCGGCGAGGTCTGGTGGACGGGAGGAATGTAAAGGAATATACCTTCGACGCGCTGTATGACCGAATCGGCTATGTCACGCAAAAGGCAATACTGTTTTCCGGAGACATACGGCAAAACGTGCTTTTCGGCGAGAGCCGCGCCGAAGCCACCGACGAAAATGTACGCCGGTCGCTGGAGCTGGCGCAGGCGTCGGAATTTGTCGGAAAGCTTCCCGGCGGAATTGACGCTCCTATCGCACAGGGCGGCGCTAATGTGTCCGGCGGGCAGAAGCAGCGGCTTTCCATTGCAAGGGCGCTGGCGAGAAGACCCGAAATACTTGTATTTGACGATTCCTTTTCCGCGCTGGATTACCGCACCGACTCAAAGCTGAGGGCGGGGCTTGAAAAAGAGCTGAAGGACACCACCCGCCTGATTGTGGCGCAGCGCATTGGAACTATCAGAAACGCCGATAAAATTATCGTTCTGGACGAAGGCAGGGCTGTCGGTATCGGCACTCATGACGAGCTGCTTGAAAGCTGCCCTGTATACCGGGAAATCGCCCGCTCACAGCTTTCTGAAGAAGAGCTGGGCGCGTAAAGGAGGAATAAGCTTTGAGTAATTTCAATCAGCGCGGAATGCGCGCCGCGGAAAAGAGCAAGCGTGGAATCGCAGGAGTGTTGCGCGAGCTGTTTTCCTACTCTTCAAAATTAAAGCTGCCGGTTGCAGTCGCGCTTACGTTCGCGGCTGCAGGCGCAGTTCTTACCATTATCGGACCGAATCTGCTAAGCGACATCACGGATTTGATTTCAGACTCCCTGATGGGGGAAATTGACCTTCAAGCCATAGGCTCTATCGGCATTATGCTTCTGATAATTTACGGATTAAGCGCCGTATTCACCTATGTTGAGCATTATATAATGTCTACGGTTACTCTCGGACTTTCAAGGGATCTGCGCGGCGACCTTTCCGGAAAAATAAACCGTGTTCCGATGAAATATTTCAACACGGTTTCCCACGGCGATATTTTAAGCCGTGTAACCAACGACGTCAGCACCCTTCAGCAGGCGCTGGCAAACAGCCTTCCCTCCATAATCAGCGCCGCCGCGCAGTTTATAGGCTGTCTGATTATGATGTTCGTCACCGAATGGCGCATGGCGCTGGCTTCAATAGCGGTAACTCTGCTGGGCTTCCTTATTATGGCGCTTGTAATGCTGCGCTCTCAGAAATATTTTACCGCCCGTCAGGAAAATCTGAGCACGCTCAACGGCTATATCGAGGAAATGTATTCAGGTCACGATGTGGTGCGTATTTCCCGCACGAACCGGAAAATAAAGGACGCCTTCGGAGGAATGAACACGCAGCTTTATGACGCCGACTGGCGCAGTCAGTTCCTTTCAGGTATTATGCAGCCGCTTATGAATATAATCGGAAACCTGGGGTACGTGGCAGTCTGCGTTCTGGGCTCCGCTCTTGCGATGAACGGACAGATTTCCTTTGGTGTAATCGTCGCGTTTATTATGTACGTGCGGCTCTTCACCTCTCCGCTCAGCACTCTGGCACAGGGCATGACCCAGATGCAGACCGCCGCCGCTGCGGGAGCCATATTTTTGATTTTCTTCAGGCAGAAGAGCTTTCCGACGAGAGCGGCAAGCGTAAGGCACCTGAAGAAATACGGGGAGAGGTGGAGTTTGAGCATGTGCGCTTCAGCTATCCCGATAATCCCGACAAGATTATTATCAAGGATTTTTCAGCGCATATAATGCCCGGTCAGAAGGTAGCTATTGTAGGACCTACCGGAGCGGGCAAAACCACTATGGTCAATCTGCTTATGCGCTTCTTTGAAATCAACAGCGGCAGCATCAGAATAGACGGCATCCCCACCTCTGAAATGACGCGTGAAAGCGTACACAATCTGTTCAGCATGGTATTGCAGGACACCTGGATGTTTGAGGGTACAGTTCGCGAAAATCTGGTTTACAATAAAGAGGGCGTAAGCGACGAAGAGCTGGAAAAGGCATGCAAGGCCTGCGGCATTTATCATTTCATTGAAACCCTGCCGAACGGCTTTGACACGGTTCTGGACGACAGCGTCGCCATATCCGCGGGACAAAAGCAGCTGTTCACCATAGCACGCGCCATGGTTCAGGGCAATCCCATGCTTATTCTTGACGAGGCGACCTCCTCTGTCGACACCCGCACCGAGCTTATCACGCAGAAAGCAATGGATAAGCTGACCGAGCACCGCACCAGCTTTGTTATCGCTCACAGGCTTTCCACAATAAAAAACGCTGACCTTATTTTAGTGCTGAAGGACGGCGATATTATCGAGCAGGGCACGCATGAGACACTGCTTGCAAAGGGCGGCTTCTACGCGGAGCTTTATAACAGCCAGTTTGACAAGGCTTCGTAAATACGCGCGGCGTTTTCAGAAAAGAATTACGCAAACGCCCCTTTTCCGTACTTGTACGGAAAAGGGGCGTTTTTTATTCGTCGTCGTCCTTTAACAAACCGTTTAAAAGCGTGTCGTCTGAACCAAAAGCGTCTAAAGCAAAGCCCGCGCCCAGCTTAAAGCCTCTTACAAAGCTGTCCAGCGTATCCTCGCCGTTTACAACCGCGCAGGCGTCTACATACTCTATAAAAAGGTTTTGATATTCCTCCGGCAGCGTTTTTATGAGCTGTTCCTCCTTCTTTATTTTCTTTTCATACTCCCTTTGATACAGCTCGCTTTTTTCGGAAGCATACGACTGCGGTCTGATGTTTTCAAAGAAAAGCTCCTCTATAAATCCTGACATTTTTATTCCTCCGTTTTTAAAAATTTTTCTCTTACAGCAAACTTTTTACCTTTTTTATTTTTGTAATGCCTCCTCGTTTTGTCTTTTTATCGCTATTATACATCAAAAAATGATAAAATTGGGGAAATAGTTAAAAAATGTCTAAAAAAATTTTATAAATAGAAAAATATCGAGTTTTTTGATATTTTTTGTCTTAATAAATAATTCGACATTTATTTGCTTTTTTCTCAATACGGCATTTTATCTGTTAATTCGCGAATACTTTACCGTTCTCAGTACTGTTAAGCCGTAAGTTTATACTCAAAAACCAATTTGTACTTCCGATTTTACGACGGCGGTGTTATTATTTACAAGAGGCATAATTCATAATTCAAAATAAGCATTTGAAACAGCCCCGCTCTGTAAATATAATATATGTATAACCGCGGTCTGGTAAAAAACAGGCTGTGCGAAAGGCTTTTTATCTGTTTTATGCCGTCCGTTCCGCACCGGTGCGTAACCAAAAGACGCAAAAACCAAAAATATAATAAAAAGAAAGAAGAGGATTACAGCTATGAGCAAGTCAAAGGTGTTTTTTACTAAGGAAATTACACCGGAAAGCCTGATTAGGGTTTACAGGGCGCTGGGTTCCGGGCTTAAGGGCAGGATAGGCGTAAAAATCTCTACAGGCGAGCCGGGCGGAAACAATTATCTTCATCCGGAGCTTATCGGAGATATTGTCCGCTTGCTGAACGGCACGGTTATTGAGTGCTGCACCGCCTATGAGGGCAGGCGCATGGACGCAGAGGAGCATTGGAAGGCTATTGAGGAGCACGGCTTTAAGGCTATGGCGCCCTGCGACATTATGGACGAGTTCGGAGATATGGAAATTCCGGTTAAAGACGGCTTCCATCTTGAAAAAGACATTGTGGGAGAGCATCTTGCGGATTACGGCTCCGTTCTGGTGCTGTCACACTTTAAAGGGCATCTTATGGGCGGCTTCGGCGGGGCGCTGAAAAATATCAGCATCGGAATTGCCTCCACCCGCGGCAAGGCGTATATCCATACCGCCGGAGTGACCGATAAGGCGTCTGAGCTTTTTGATAAACTGCCCCCTCAGGACCATTTCTTAGAGTCTATGGCGGATGCCTGCAAGGCGGTAATAGATTATAAGGGCGCGGAAAATATGCTTTATATAAACGTTGCCAACCGTTTAAGCGTCGACTGCGACTGCGATTCGCATCCCGCCGAGCCGGAAATGGGAGACCTCGGGATTTTCGCCTCCGCCGACCCCGTAGCGGTGGATCAGGCGTGCTATGACGCTGTTATAAACTCCTCGGATCAGGGCAAAAAAGCCTTGATTGAGCGTATGGATTCCCGTCACGGCATCCACACGGTCGAAGCCGCGGCACAGCACGGCTTAGGCAGACGCGAATATGAAATTATTTCGCTGGACTGAGCTTCTCCGGCTGCCGGATTTAGTGTAACATACGGGAGTGAGAGTGAATGAGAAAAATTGTTTCGGTATTGCTTACGGCGGCTTTGTTATGCTTCGCAGGCTGCGCGCGGACCTCAACCGGCGCATCAGAGCAAAGCCCGTCTGTTTCAGAGCCGCAGTCTGCCGGTCAGTCAGATTCCGCCTCCGGCGGCGGACAGCAGGGCGGAACAGCCGCCTCGGTATATATGACCGAGAACATTTCACCCGAAGGACTGGCGGCGGTTTATGAGGCTTTGGGCTGGACTCCCTCCGGAAATACGGCGGTAAAGCTTTCCACCGGCGAGCCTCCCGCAAGCAATTACCTTGACCCGGACCTTATCGCGGATTTAGTCAGGTCCTTAAACGGAACGATCGTAGAGTGCAACACCGCCTACGGCGGAAGCAGGCTGGAGGAAAACTATGTCGGAGCCGCTTTCGGAGACTATGATTCCTATCTTGTGCTCTCCCATTTCAAGGGTCACGCTATGGCAGGCTTCGGGGGAGCGATAAAAAATATTTCGATAGGGCTTGCCTCAAGCGAGGGCAAGGCGTGGATTCACAGCGGCGGCACCAGCCGTACAAACGTATGGGGCGGCGAGCAGGACGCGTTTCTGGAAAGCATGGCGGAGGCAGGGAAATCCGTCTCCGACTATCTGGGAAACGGAGAGCGCATAGCATATGTCAATGTGATGAACCGCCTTTCGGTTGACTGCGACTGCGACGGCAATCCCGCGGAACCTGATATGCACGACGTAGGCATATTGGCGTCATCCGATCCGGTGGCGCTGGATCAGGCATGCATAGACCTTATATATGCACAGCGGGACGGCGACGGCGCCTCTCTTATAAGGAGAATTGAATCCCGAAACGGTCTGCATACGCTTGAGCATGCCGAGGAAATCGGGCTGGGCAGCCGTACCTATGAGCTGATAAGAGTAGATAATTAAGGAGTGATTTGTTATGAGACAGAATATTAAAAATATAACGCTGGCGGCAATGTTTTTAGGTCTGGGGCTGGTGCTTCCGCTTTTTACCGGACAAATTCCTCAGATCGGAAATATGCTTCTGCCGATGCATATTCCGGTTTTTCTGTGCGGACTTATCTGCGGCTGGCAATACGGCGCGGCGATAGGTCTTGTGCTTCCCCTGCTTCGTTCAGCGATATTCGGTATGCCGGTTTTCTTTCCGGCGGCTACGGCAATGGCGTTTGAGCTGATGACCTACGGTCTTGTATCGGGTCTGCTTTACAGTATTTCAAAATGGCAGTGCATACGCGCGCTTTACCGCTGTCTTATCTGCGCTATGCTTGCCGGACGCGCGGTGTGGGGAGCTGTTCAGGCGGTTCAGCTCGGCTTGTCCGGCGGCGGTCTTACATTTAAAATTTTTATGACCGAGGCATTTCTTAATGCAGTTCCCGGCATTCTTCTGCAGCTTGTGCTGATTCCAGCGATTATGGTAGCGCTCAACCGCACCGGTCTTGTGCGTTTCCGCAGGGAGGCGTCCGCCGACCTGCCCGCGGAGCGCGAAGTATGACCGGCAGGACGATTGAGAAAATTAAGGCGGCTCTGCCCGATAAGACAGACAGACCTTTCCTTTTTGCGCTGGACGGACGCTGTGCCTCTGGGAAAACCACCCTTGCTTCCGCTCTGCGGGAAGCGGTGGGATGCGGGGTGATACATATGGATGACTTTTTTCTCCGTCCCGAACAGCGCACTGAGGAGCGTCTGAGTCAGCCCGGCGGAAATGTCGACCGAGAACGGTTTTTGCAGGAGGTTTTGCTGCCGCTTAAGCGCGGAGAGTCCTTTTCCTACCGCCCATACGACTGCCGTACTCAGGGCTTTAAGGAGCCTGTCCGTATAGAACCGGAGAGGCTTATGCTGATAGAGGGCTCATACAGCTGCCACCCCTTGCTGTGGGATTATTACGATTTGCATATTTTTCTTACCGTTTCACCGAAGGAACAGCTCCGCCGAATTGAAAACCGCGGCGGGGCGGAGGTGCTTGACAGCTTTATAAGCAAATGGATTCCGCTTGAAGAAAGATACTTTGAAGCGTTTTCCGTCAAGGAGCGCTGCGAGCTTTGCTTTGATACCGAGGGAGCGGAATAATGACGGAGCTTCTGCACAGGGAATTTGTCTATCTTTGGTACTATTTTACGCTCCAGCTCGGTCAGATTTTTCCCTATTGGGTGCTTGGCATGGTGCTCGGTTCCGCTGTTTCGGTTTTCGCAAAGGAGCGTATCCACGGAGCCTTCCGTTCACTTCAGGGGAAAAAATTGGGAGTAATCGGTATTTTTGCAGCGAGCGTACTCGGCGTTGCCTCGCCGCTGTGCATGTACGGCACAGTTCCGCTGGCGGCATCCTTTTCCCGCAGCGGAATTAAAGACGACTGGCTTGCCGCGTTTATGATGAGTTCTATACTGCTTAATCCCCAGCTTATCGCTTACAGCGCGGCTTTGGGGGGCGCGGCGCTTACCGTTCGTATTGTATCCTGCCTTCTCTGCGGCGCCGCGGCAGGGCTTCTTGTGCATTTTTTCTTTAAGAATAAATCCTTTTTCAATTTCAGCGGCTTTGAGGAGCCGAAAAGCCGCGATACCGACCCCAATCTCCTTTTGCGCTTTTTAAAAAACCTGGGCAGAAACATAAAAGCGACAGGACTTTATTTTCTTATCGGAATTGTGCTGTCCGCCCTGTTTCAGAGGTATGTGCCGGCAGAGGCTATGACGGCGATTTTCGGCGGAAACGAGGCGTTCGGCGTGCTGATGGCGGCTACAGTCGGCGTGCCGCTGTATGCCTGCGGCGGCGGAACTATTCCCCTGCTTCAGCAGTGGCTCGCAGACGGAATGAGCCTCGGCGGCGCCGCGGCTTTTATGCTGACGGGACCCTCTACGAAAATAACCAATCTCGGCGCGGTAAAAATTGTGCTGGGTGTGCGCCGTTTTTTTCTGTATCTGGCTTTTGTAATGCTTTTTTCTCTTGCTTCGGGCTTGATTGTAAATCTGATTCCGTAGCTTTTCAGATCTCCGTATGCGGTAAGCTGCTAAGCCGGCAATATTTATTATAATTCCCTCCGCTTAACGGGATTTGATGATAAAAATTATTTTGTGTTTTCTCCGTATATCATAAAAAAGCACTTTTTCCCGCGGTATAAAAAATCCGACAGGCTTATGCGGCGTAATACCGCTGACCTGCCGGTAAATCTGCGTTTTTCAATCGCGTATGTACTGTATCAGCGGGAATACCGCCGTTTTTATGTAATTATTACTGCGCCATAAGCTTTTTGACCTGCGGCAGACGGAAAAGAATCATTGCCGCAGCAGTGGTAATAATAAGCTCCGGCAGCATATATGAGCCGTTATAGCAGAGCGAATAAAACCAAACATTATCCCACGGGCTGAAAGAGGCTATAAAAATACCTCCGGAAATAAAGTGGCTGATAAATCTTAAAACCACTACCAAAACAACACCGGCACATATTCCGGCATATCCCTTTTTTGCAAATGCACCGGCAAATCCAAGCACGGTGAATGCAATAATATAATCAAATAAAATGCTGCCCACAAGAGACGCCGCCGTAAGCCCCCAGCCGAGCATCCCTTCTAGTGCGATTCCGAAAATAAGCTGTATCAGCGAATAGACAAAAGCCGAGCCTATCCCCCATTTCAAGCCGAGCATTATCGAGATCATAACCACCGGCACCATACTGAACAGTGTGACGGATCCGCCCAAAGGCAGCTCATAAACTTTGATAAGGCTCAGCGCCGTTGCAAGCGCCACAAATATTGCGCTGAGCGTAAGCTTGTAAACAGGTTTTTTTGACATTTCCATTTTTTTACTCTCCTTTTGCCGGATGATTCTACCGGCTTTTTTTGTTTCTGCAATTCCCCGGCGAATAAAAAACCGCGGGCAGAAATGCCCGCGGCAATACATTTTGTGTATTTCCCTACGACGGCATTATCCGTATCAGGTCGCAGGTCGAAGTCATAGTCGTAAAAAAACGGACTTCCTCTCAGCCTGAGTTTCATCAAGCTCCCTGAATTGCAAAATGATTATAGCATTTTAATATTCCCCTGTCAAGCGGCAATTATCCGTTTTTCAGTTTATTTAACCCCTTCTCCCTTATATTTTCTCTTTGTAGCCATTCCGCCGCGGATATGCCTTTCCTGCTTATTTTTTTCAAGTACCTGCTTTACCTGCCGGTAAAGCTGCGGATTTTCATGCAGAAGCCGCTCGGTAACATCTTTATGTACGGTTGTTATTTATTAGAGCGCTTTGCTCGAGCCCCAGCTCACTGAACAGCCGCAGATATATATCCACGTTTCCCTCTTTATCGACCTCTATTTTCTGAACAATTTTCTTGAGCTGAGTATTTGTCATATTTCTGACATCTGAAATGTCGGCAATTTCTTTAAACGTATTGTTTAAAATTTCCCCGAGCTGTTCTTCTTTAGTAAGATGACAGGAAACAATTTTAAGCTCGTTATTAAGATGTTCAAGCTCCTTTTTGCTGCCGCCTATTTTCTCATTCATTTCGGCACGGGTTATAATATCGTCTGCGTACAAATCAATGTATTTTTGTCTTGCATTTTCAAGCCTTGAAATTTGTGCTTTAAGCTCTTTTTCATAAGCAATATTTTCGTCCTTAGCCTTATATACCTTATGAAATTCATCCACAACATATTTTATCACCTTCTTTTGCTTTGAAAGCAAATTCGCAAAATAATTCTGCAAAACGTCAATAAGCTCATTTTCATCTACTGACACAGCATTAGGACAGTTGTCTGCACCTTTGCCGTTATGCCCTGAACAAACCCATTTTATGTAAGTATTTTTATATCTGCGGACGCTTCGCCTGAAAGACCAGCCGCATTCCCTGCATTTTATAAGAGTAGAAAATATATGCCGGCTGCTTTGCCTTGTATTTTCGGTTTTAAAGCGCCTGCTGCGTTCCCTCATAATCTGCTGCACCTGTTCATATGCCTGCGGCTCTATAATTTTAAGCTCCGGCTTTTCAGTCACCATCCACTCGGTTTCATCGCGTTCCGTGCGCTTACCGGTCAAAAAATCCGCAACCTCTTCCTTGCCGTTTATTATCTTGCCTGTATAAAGCTCGTTTGCAAGAATACGGCATACCGCATTTTGAGTCCAGCGGCAGTTTCTTTTTGTCTTTATACCGTTTTCATTAAGATAATTTGCGATTTTAGCAGCGCCGTACCCGTCATTTATATAAAGGTCATATATTTTCCTTACGGTCTTAGCCTCCTGCTCATTTATCGACAGATTGAAATAATCCCCCGGGATTTTATCATACCCGAACACAAGATTCGGCACTTTGCCGTTTTGGGCGTTTATTCTTTTTCCGAATTTAACACGCTTTGAAGTATTGGCGCTTTCCTCCTGCGCCAATGCGCCGAATATTGTAAGCACAAATTCACTATTGCCCATGCTTGTCATATTAGCCGTTAAAAACTGCGTTTCAATGCCAAGCGACTTAAGCCTGCGGATATTCTGCAAAAGATCGACTGTATTGCGCGCAAAACGGGAAATATCCTTTACGACCACCATATCAAATATATGCTGTTCCGCATCGTCCATCATCCTTAAAAATTCTTTTCGGTTTTTAATCTTTGTGCCGGAAATCCCCTCATCCGCATAAAGGCGCACAAGATTATCGCCCGTGCGTGCAGTGTAATCGGCAAAAAACTTTTTCTGTGCCTCAAGGGAATTTAACTGATCGTTCTTATCGGTGGAAACTCTGCAATATGCGGCTATGTTCATTTCTTTCCTCTCATTAACCTCCTATAATTTGTTGCTTCTATTATAAGCATATTGGTTAATTTTGTCAATAAAAAGCAGCCTGAGCAATGCTGTAAACATCAGTCAAACCGCTTTTTTACAGTTCAAATAAAACTGTTTTCCTCAATATATTTTTTAATTGCTGCTTCTGCCTTTGGAATATTTGCTTCGATTAAAATTTTCAGTATGTAATCAATGGATTTATCCGCAGGATTCGGGTTATGAAAATGATATTTGAGCTTTGGCTGCTTCATTTACACACACCCTTTTCCAAAAATAATTATACTTAAGTTTATGAAATAATACGGTAAAATAGTACCGTAAAAGCCTAAAAATATTCAGCCTGCCTTTTTTATTTTTATATTATATAAAAATCCGGACTCAACTGCCCCCGCAGCCGTTATTTTCAAAAATTTCCAAACTCTTTTCCGGTTTTACGGATTTTTGTTTTTTGTTCTGTTATTTTCGGTTGTCCAAAAATAAAAAAAGACGGACTCTTCTCTTTAAGAGAAAAATCCGACCTCGTACATCTAACCGGTGTACACTCAGAAGCACTAAAGCAAGCTATATTTTTTACGTGTAAAAGCTTCGGAAGCTGTCATAATATTTACGGTATTCGCGCGTATTTTTTGCGCTTTATCTTACAGCCTGTTAAAAATCGGCGCCGCCTCAGAAAATATCCTTATACTTTTTCTTATCGCTTATGCTTATTTCCTTGCCTGTCTGCACTTCTATAATTTTCAGTTCGCTAAGCGCGGAGACTGTATGCCTGCACCCGGCTTTCATGCTTATAACATCACCCGGCTTTACCGGGCGCTCCTCTCCGTTGAGTACAGCCTTGCCCTCTCCTTCCGTAACTATCCATGTCTCATCACGGTATTCGTGGCTGTGATAATTCATTTTATGTCCCGGATTAAGCGTTACCTTTATAGTCAGGCTTTCCTTTCCTATATCTATGACCCTGAAGCTGCCCCAGGATTTCTCCGCGAACATAACCTGTCTGTCCATTCCGTCGACAAACGGCTTGATATAGCCCGACTGCTCCTTATCCGACACGAGTATACCATCAGGACTGGCTGACACAATCATATCCTTAAGTCCCATACAGATTATAGGCAAATCCGTCTCATTAAGCACGCTGACATTTTCACAGCAGTCGTTCAGCACAGCATCGCCTATTACCGCATCGGACATAACAGATGTCAGCGTATTCCATGTCCCGACATCCATCCAACGCCCCGAAAAACGCATGACTCCGATTTGCCTTTCCTTTTCCGCAACGGCGTAATCAAAGCTGATCTTTTTCAGTGTTTTATATCTTGAAAACAGCCCATCATAGCTTCCTGTACCGATAAGTTCCTCTGCTTTGTCAAGAAGATATTTCAGCTTGCAGGCGAAAACGCCGCTGTTCCAGAGCGCGCCCTCCGATATATACTTTTCAGCCGTATATTTGTCCGGCTTTTCCTTAAAGGTCTTTACGGCGCTTATAGCGTCGTCTGTTTCCGGAATAATATATCCGTATTTTTCGCTCGGATATGTCGGCTTAATTCCCATCAGGACAAGACGCCGCTCTCCGCTCTCGGCAAGCCGGCTGAGCTTTTTAAGCGCACAGAAATAATCGCTGTCAACATACGGGTCAACCGGGCAGATAACAACCGGCTCATTTTCAGCTATCTTCCGCTTTTCATGGATGTACGCCGCGGCAAGAGCGATTGCAGGAAACGTGTCACGCCTGAAAGGTTCAACGCTTATTCCGACATCGGCTCCAAGCTGATTGTGTATGAGGGAAACTTGTGATTTTGAAGTAGCAACTGTAACCGACGCACCGGCGTCCGCTGATTTTATCTGACGGTAAACACGCTGAAGCATGGATTCGTATTCACCGTCTTCGTTCTTGAATATTTTGATGAACTGCTTTGAGCGTATATCGTTGGAAAGCGGCCAGAGTCTTTTGCCGGAGCCGCCCGACAGCAAAATAATATTCATTTATCTTTCCGCCCTTACAGGATTATTAAGGAAATCTTCATA
>CALWUZ010000038.1 GCA_944384845.1 uncultured Clostridia bacterium | reverse complement strand
GTTATCCCAAGCTTCCGGTAACCGTAAGCAAAATCAATATATCCGAAAGCTCATCCTCCGCGGTCGTAATCTTTGCCTGCAGTGAAATGAACAGCGAGCTGGCGTCGATGCGTTCGGGACCCATGACGATTGTAAAGCAGGAATACAGCGGGCTCAAGGTTCCGAGCAGCGCGCTGAGAGTGGTGGATTCAAAGCGCGGAGTATATGTGCTTACGGGAATGCAGGTTAAGTTTGTAGAGGTAAACGTGCTGTATAAAAACGACAGCTATATGATCTGCGAAAAGCGAACGAGCGACGATACGGTGCTGAGACTTTACGATGAGGTAATTGTGAAAGGAAAGAATCTTTATGACGGAAAAATTGTCGGCTGAGGAGTTTGACCGTAATTATGAAAGCGTTCTTGAAAGGCTTGCCGCGGCGTCGCGCCGGGCGGGACGGTCCCCGGATGAAATAACCCTGCTTGCCGCGACCAAAACGGTTGACGCGGACACGATAAATTACGCCGTAGACAAGGGGATAACCCATATAGGGGAAAACCGCGTTCAGGAGCTTTTGTCAAAATTCGATTCGCTAAAACCTGTACACAGGCATTTTATCGGACATCTGCAAACCAATAAGGTAAGGGATATTATAGACAAGGTCGAAATGATTGAATCGGTGGATTCGCTGAGGCTTGCAAATGAAATTTCAAAGCAGGCGGTAAGATCGGAAAGGTCGGTGGATGTGCTGCTTGAGGTCAATATCGGAGGGGAGCCTTCAAAATCAGGCTTTGCGCCCGAAGAAACCGAAAGCGCCCTGCGGGAGATTTCGCGCCTGCCGGGAATCAGGGTAAAGGGGCTTATGGCAATACCGCCCGCCGCCGATTTGCCCGAAGAAACCCGAAAATATTTCCGTAATATGTATAAACTGTTTATTGACATGAGGGACAAAAAAATAGATAATAGTATTATGAGCGTTTTGTCTATGGGGATGTCAAACGATTTTGATGTCGCGGTCGAGGAAGGGGCCACTCTTGTAAGGGTCGGCACGTCGCTTTTCGGCGGACGCGTTTATAAGTAAAACAATAAAGGAGCAGGGAAATGGGACTTTTTGATAGCATAAAAAATATAATGAGCATACCGGAAGAAGACGATTTCGATGAAGAAATCGAAGATATAGAAGAGGAAAAAGCGCCGGAAAAGCCCAAAAAGACTTCATCTTATGAGCCGGCGCCGCCAAAGCGCCCCGAGCCTACAGTACGGGCGGGAGGCAAATCAAAGACGGTCAGCTTTAATCAGTCGCAGATGCAGGTCGTTCTTGTAAAGCCAGACCGTTTTGAGGACGTAACCTCAATAGCCGATCATCTTAACGCCAAAAAGACCGTAATTCTTAATCTTGAAGCCGCTAACAGGGATATTTCACGCCGGATAATAGACTTTTTGAGCGGTGTGGCATATGCCAATAACGGAAATATCCGCAAGGTTGCCAACAGTACGTTTATAATTGTGCCGACAGACGTTGATGTTATGGGCGAGCTTATGCTCGACGATTTTGACGACGGAGGAAAAATGTATTATTGATGGAAACCGAGCTGCTTAAGGCGCGCGCGGAGGACACCGCCGCCATCTGCGCGAGAACCGGCAGACCAAAATATCTGGGCTTTCTGTCCGCGGCGGAGGCGGTGTTTGCGGAACGGCTGCTGAAAAATTCCGCCTGCCGCACGGAGCTATGGGGCGGATATGAAACGGCTGAAAGGGTTATGCTGGGCTGCTTTCCCGACTGGGCGGAGGACAGCTTTTTCCCTGTAAGCTCGGTTACCTTTACATACAGAGGCATAGATTCCCTTAGCCATAGGGACTTTTTGGGTACGCTGATGTCTCTTGGAATAACGCGTGAATCAGTGGGCGACATTCTTACTGAGCAGGGAAGAGCGGTCGTTTTCGTAACAGACGAGATAAAGAGCTATATATTAACGCAGGTAACAAAGGTCGGAGGTACGGGCGTAGCCGTAAGCGAGGGCTTTGCGGGGCAGCTTCCGCAAAGCGGCAGGCTTGCAGGATTTTCCGGCACCTGCGCTTCAGAACGGATAGACTGCGTTGTCTCGGAGCTTTGCGGACTTTCGAGATCGAGGTCGTCCGAGCTTATCTCACAGGGACTGGTGACGGTAAATTCGGTCCAGGTGCTTAAATCCACCAAAACGGTTGAGGCGGGAGATATAATTTCCGTCAGGGGAAAGGGCAGATTCGCCGTCGATTCGCTTGACGGCAGGACTAAAAAAAACAGGATTATAATAAAATATAAAAAATACGTTTAGGAGGTAAAGCAATGCTATCCGCTGCTGAAATCAGGAATGTTAAATTTACAAAGGCTATGGGCGGCTACAAACAGGAAGAGGTCGACGTTCTGCTTGACAGGGTCGAGGCAGATTATGCCCAGTTTGACCGTTCGGTGAAGGAATACAGGCTGAAAATCGATTCTTTAAACAAGGAAATCGAAAGCCTCAAAAGCTCGCAGAACAGTATTCAGAACGTGCTTGTAAGCGCGCACAAGCTTGCCGAACAGATAGTCGAGGAGGCAAAGCAGAAGAGCGAGGAAATAATCGGAAACGCTCAGGCGAATATTGAGAGCATAACCGAAAAGGAAAAGGAGCTTTCAGCGGCTTTTGAGATAAAGGCGCAGGAGCGCAGGTCAAAGCTTGACCAGGAGCTTGCCGGAATGGTTAAGGCAGCTCAGATAAAGGCGGACAGCCTGAAAGCCGCCGCGGAGGACAGCGTCGCGCGGCAGCAGATGCTTTACGATAAGCTTAAAATGGAGATGTCGGCTTTTAAGGCGGCGGTCTCCGCCAAATATAAGGAGCATTTGGAGCTTTTAAAGTCTCTGCCTGACACCGCGCCGATGGATCCCAAGCGGATGGCTGAAATTGTCGCTGCTCAGGTGGATAAGGTGCCGGACGCCGAAAGCTTTATAAGGTCTGCGGAGGACGGCGGGTCTGACTCGCAGGCGGACTCGGCTGAGTCGGGAGAGCCGGCTTCCGATGACGGGCAGAACGGCTTTAAGGTTATTGGCGATGAGAGCACGGATGAAGCGGAAGAATAATTTGTGGGAGTGAGGCGGTTGGTTTCATATCTTTTGGCGTCTTTGTGCGGCGCAGCGGTGCTTGCGGCTGACCAGCTTACAAAGCATTATGTCTCTTCAAATTTTGTGCTGGGCGAATCCCGCGAATTTATAAGCGGTTTTATCGACCTCACCTATATACATAACCGCGGCGGCGCGTGGGGGATGCTGTACGGCTATACCTATATTCTTCTGCCGGTCACGGTTATTATAATGCTTTTTTGTGTGTTTCTTTATATCAGGTACGCAAAAAACAGCCGCCTTGTGCTGTGGGCGATGACGCTGGTGCTGTCGGGTGGCATAGGCAATATGATTGACCGTATTTTCCGGGACGGCAACGTCGTTGATTTTCTGCATTTTGAGTTCTTCCCGTCCTTTCCGGTCTTTAATATCGCTGACTGCGCAATAGTTGCGGGCGCGGGGCTTCTGATACTTTATTTTATTATTGACTCCGTAAAAGAGTCAAAGCTTAAAAAGGCCGGCGCTTCCGCCGGAGGCGATGATGAAAAGAATTGAATTCATCTGCGGGGCGGAGGATGAAGGACTGCGTATAGACGTATGCGCGGCAGGGGCGGCAGATGTAACTCGTTCGCGTGCCGCAGCGCTCATTTCGGACGGAAACGTTCTGATAAACGGAAAACCGGCGGCGAAAAACTGCCGCGTGCGCTCCGGCGACGCCGTGGTTATAAATGTGCCCCCTCCTGAGGCTTATAATATAGCTCCGGAAAATATTCCGCTTGATATTGTGTATGAGGACGGCGACCTGCTTGTGGTAAACAAGCCCAAGGGCATGGTGGTTCATCCCGCGGCAGGAAATTACGGTGGAACGCTTGTAAACGCCCTGTTGTATCACTGCGGCGACTCGCTTTCGGGCATTAACGGTGTAATGCGTCCGGGGATAGTTCACAGGATAGACAAAAACACAAGCGGACTGCTTATTGTGGCTAAGAATGATTATTCGCATAATAAGCTTGCAGAGCAAATAAAGCAGCATTCCTTTACCCGCGAATATGAAGCTGTGGTTTACGGCGACATTAAGGAAGATGGCACGGTAGACGCTCCGATAGGCAGGCATCCGGTAAAGCGTAAGCAAATGGCTGTAAACGAACGCAGCGGTAAAAGCGCGGTTACGCATTATGCTGTTCTGGAAAGGCTTTGCGGCTTTACGCATATAAGGCTCAGGCTTGAGACCGGAAGAACGCATCAGATACGCGTTCATATGGCTTATATAGGGCATCCGGTGGCAGGCGACGAGGTTTACGGTCCCAAAAAAGTCATAGCCGAACTTTGCGGTCAGTGTCTTCACGCAAAGAAAATCGGTTTTATCCATCCGCGTACGGGCGGCTATATGGAGTTTGATTCTCCTCTGCCCGATTATTTTATAAAATTCCTGCAGAGGTGTGAGTAAAATGGGTCTTTTTTCCGGCTGCCTTTTTGCCTGTGATATTGACGGGACGCTGATGATTAACGGCGTGATAAATCCGCGGAATATCGAAAAGGTTAAATTTTTTACAGACGAAGGCGGTCATTTTTCTATTTCGACGGGCAGATCGGTCGGCGCGGTAGCACCGGTGCTTGACAAAATAAAGCATATTTCACCCTCCGTGGTCGCTAACGGCTGTATGATATACGATTATGAGAACAAAAAAATAATTGAACAGCTTTTTCTTCCCGCCGCGGATTACCGTCTGGCAAAAAAAGTGCTTGATTTGGGGCTTGATGTCGGAGTTGAGGTGCACAGCGGCGAAAAGGTACTGACGCTTCATGAAAATGCGGAGACAAGAGACCATCAGAAATACGAGTGGCTCGAAAGCGCTTCGGTGAGCTTTGAGGAAGCAGCCGGATACCGTTGGAACAAGGTGGTTTATCTTTTCAGCAGCCTGCATGATCTTGAGGAGGTTAAGCGTATGCTGTCAGATGAGCCCGGCGGGTCTGATTTTTCGGTTACCTCTGCTGTGCTTTACGGTAGAAAACGTAATTATTACGAGCAGTTTCCGAAGGGAGTCTCAAAGGCAAGCGCTCTTGACAGCCTTTGCGGAATCCTTGAAGTCAAAAAAGGCGGCTTTTTCGCCATGGGCGACTATTATAACGACCTTGAAATGATAAAAAAAGCAGACATAAGCGCCGTACCTGCGGATTCACCGCAGGAAATCGCTGCCTGTGCAGATTTCAGAGCGGGTAAATGCGAGGACGGCGCCGTGGCTGATTTTATAGATTATTTAACTGAACTGAAGAGAGGAATGGTTTGATGGATGCTGCCGCCAAGAAAGAGCTGGAAACAGTCGTCTTAAAGGTAAGAATGGGAATTATAGAGGGGGTTCACAGCGCGAAATCGGGACATCCGGGAGGCTCGCTGTCCTGTGCTGAGATACTTACATATCTTTATTTTGTTCATATGAATATCGACCCTGAAAACCCTAAAATGGAAAACAGAGACCGCTTTGTGCTGTCAAAGGGTCATGCCGCTCCTGCGCTGTACTCGGTATTGGCAAACCGCGGGTATTTTGACGTCGGGCTTTTGAAAACGCTGCGTCATATAGGCAGTATTCTCCAGGGGCATCCCGATATGAAGCATATTCCCGGAGTGGATATGTCAACCGGCTCCCTCGGTCAGGGAATATCCGCGGCTGTCGGAATGGCGCTTTCCGCCAAGCACTTCGGGCAGAATTACAGGGTCTATTCAATTCTCGGCGACGGCGAGATAGAGGAGGGTCAGGTCTGGGAGGCGGCTATGTTTGCCGGCAACAAGGGACTTTCCAATCTTACTGCCTTTATTGATTATAATAATCTTCAGATAGACGGAACTATTGAGGAGGTCAACTCCGCCTGCCCGATTGATAAAAAGTTTGAAGCCTTCAAGTGGCATACGATAACTATAGACGGGAATGATTTCGATCAAATTGAAACGGCGCTTAGAGAAGCCGAAGCTGTGGACAAGCCGACGGCGATTATCGCGAAGACAGTTAAGGGAAAGGGCGTTTCATATATGGAAAACGCCGTAAACTGGCACGGCGCCGCGCCGAACGACGAGTTGTATGAGCAGGCAATGAGCGAGCTTAAAGCCGCGCTGGCAGGTATGCAGTAAGGAGGGCGTAGAAAATGTCGGAAATAAAAAAGGTCGCCACGAGAGTCGGCTTCGGAAACGCGCTTGTTGAGTTAGGCGCCAAGAGAGATGATTTTATAGTGCTGGACGCCGACCTCGCGGCGGCTACGCAGACCGGTATGTTTAAAAAGGCATTTCCGGACAGGTTTTATGACTGCGGCATTGCCGAGGCGAATATGATGGGAATTGCCGCCGGCATCGCCGCGACAGGCAAAAAGGTCGTTTGCAGCTCTTTTGCGATGTTCGCGGCGGGACGCGCCTTTGAGCAGGTGAGAAATTCTATCGGGTATCCGCACCTTAATGTGATCATCGGCGCTACTCACGCCGGAATTTCGGTCGGTGAGGACGGGGCGACCCACCAATGCTGTGAGGACATAGCCCTTATGCGCACTATCCCCGGAATGACGATAATAAATCCTGCCGATGTTACCGAGGCGCAGAAAGCGGTGAAAGCCGCGTTTGAACTGGACGGTCCGGTTTATATGCGCTTCGGCCGTCTCGCGGTACCCGTAATTTTTGATGACAGCTACAGATTTGAGGTCGGAAAGGGCGTTGAGCTGAGAGCCGGCGGAGACGTTACGATAATCGCCACGGGACTTTTGGTAAATGAGGCTTTGCAGGCTTACGAGCTTCTTAAAAACGAGGGCATAAGCGCGCGGGTTATAAATATGCACACAATAAAGCCGCTTGACAGGGACATAGTGATCAAGGCGGCGGAGGAAACCGGCGCGATAGTTACCGCTGAGGAGCATTCGGTCATAGGCGGTCTGGGCGGCGCGGTAAGCGAGCTGCTTTCAGAGGAGTGTCCGGTTCCGGTGCTTAAGCTTGGGGTTTACGATACCTTCGGTCATTCGGGTCCGGCAGCTGAGCTTCTTGACGAGTTCGGTCTGCGCGCCGTGAATATTGCCGACAAGGCAAAAAGGGCAGTTGCAATGAAAAAATAAAAACTTATAAATTTTAATAAAAAAGCTTGAGGCGGGAAACGTCTCAAGCTTTTTTTGTGTAAAAAATCAAGTAAATTACAAAACGGCGTTAGGCAGGTAAGCACCCAAATCCTTAAGGCTTCTCTGAAGCCGCTTTATGTCAATATCGGCGCATGCCGTTCCCGTCAGCGCCGCCTGTGCGGCTGCGGCTCCGGCAGCCTGACCGGTAATAAAGCAGCCCGGCATGACCCTGACCGATGCCTGCATGCTGCGGTCGGTCGATATGCAGCGGCCGGCGGTAAGCATATTGCTTATGCCCTTGACCGTCAATGAGCGGTAGGGTATTCCGTAGCTTTCGCCTTTTTTATATCTGAGGCTTGCAAAGCTTTTTGCATATTCCTCATAGCCTTCTTTGGTGTTTTGGGCGGAATGTATGTCTATAGGATAGCAGTAGCGACCTATCTCATCATCAAAGACGGCGCGGTTCAGAAAGTCATCCACATTAAGAATGTAGCCGCCGGTTATCCTGCGTGATTCGCGTATTCCGAGCATTGACGCGCTTATGACCGGTTCGCTGTTTTCATAGCCCTCAAGATAATTCCTGTAGTATCTTCTGTATTCGAGCAGCTGCTTTCTTGCCTCTACCATGCCTTTTGTGAGCGAATTGCCGTCGCAGCCGTCCACATTATATATATGCCCTGCGTTTGAACCGCCGATATCGTCGCCGATAGGCCATATTCCGGGCAGGTGACGGTCTTCATTTGTAAATACTCCGTCTTTGAAGGCGGCATTGAGCTTTCGGCTGTCCGGTCTTACGACTCTTTTCCAGTCTATGCCGGTCCAGAGCGCGCAGAGCGTCGCCGCCATTACCGAGCCGTTTTCATCGCCGGTTTTATATTCTGCGCCTGACATAGCCGCCATGTCGCCGTCGCCCGTACAGTCTATAAATATTTTGGCCTTGACCGCGTAAATGCTGCCCTTTGTGCTGCATACCGCGTATTTTACCGAGCCGTTTTCAACCACTGTTCCGATAACGTCGGTAAAAAAGGCAAATTTGGCGCCGCTTGACTCAATCATATTGTCGTAGCAGAGCTTGAGCGTTTCAACCGGTATGCTGTCGGGACAGTATTTTTTCATTTTTTCAGGACAGTTTTCCCTTATAAAATCGCGCACCCTTCTTCCTATGCCGTCGGCTACAAAGTTTTCCCCGTCGGTAAACTGCATAAAGGCCGGCACCAGGGCGTTCACAGCTGCACCGCCGAAGGCTCCGAACGATTCCGCTATAAAAACTGAAGCCCCGTTTTCCGCCGCGGCGACTGCGGCCGCGGCGCCGGCGGGTCCTCCGCCGGCTATAAAAACGTCAACGTCGTATTTTAAATCAATTTCGCGGTTAAATGAAATTTTCATAAAACACCTTATCCTTTTTCCAGATTTTATAAAAATCACCGGTACGGCGATTTATATATTATGTACTCACCGGCTTTATAAAACAGCCGGTGTGATTTTATTTGCTTTTTCGACGCAGTTTGACAAGCCGCATCTTCCAAAATAAATAATATAAATTTTCCAAATTTATTTTATCATATGTGCAGAAATAAATCAAGTTATTTTATAAAAAACAATAAAGTTATAAATATACCTTGACAGATTTATATATTTATGATAAAATTTAATCAAATAAGACTGATTGCTTGATTTTACCGCTTCTTGAAAATAATACCAATATTGATACAAGTGAGTGAGCAACATGTTTAATGAGAAATATGTAATTGAAAATATACGTCATACAATAATGACTGTAAAGGAAAAAGTATACAGCCGCATATGTGATCTGAGCCTTGAGGTTTACAAAACAAAGGAGCCGGTAAGCTTTAAGGACAGAACGCAGGGAGAGTACTTTAAAGCAGTGCCGGGCGATAAATGGGGCGAGCTTTTTGACTGCGCGTGGTTTCACTGTACGGCAAGGGTGCCGGAATCCGCTAAGGGCAAAAAGCTTGTATTTGTAATAGATATAAACGGCGAAGGACTTATTTTTGACGCTTCAGGCTGTCCGGTGAGAGGCATAACGAATGTAAATTCAACCTTTGACCGCGCTATGGGCAATCCGGGAAAAAGAATAGTTCAGTTTACAGAGTGCGCCGAGGGCGGCGAAACGGCTGACTTCTGGATGGACGCCGGCTGCAACGACCTTTCCGGAAATTACAAGGGAAACGGAACGGTAAAGGAGGCGTATATAGCCTCCTGCGACGATAAAGCGCGCGAGCTGTTTTACAATATGATTGTGCTTCTGACGCAGGCGGAGAACACTTATGCCGAGGACCCGATGAAATATGAGATACTCGCGCTTCTTTCCAGATGCCATTACATAATAAGGGATTACACCGAAAGCGAATATGACGAGTGCATAAGGCTCACCGGAGAGAGGCTTAAGTCTGACGGCGGGGAAAACCCGTCGCTGAGCCTCCTCGCTTTCGGACATGCGCATATTGATCTCGGCTGGCTGTGGCCGATAAGAGAGACCAGGCGCAAGGGAGCGCGTACTTTTTCCACGGCGATTGAGCTTATGTCAAGATATGAGGATTATCGTTTCGGGGCAAGCCAGCCGCAGCTGTACGAATGGGTCAAACAGGATTATCCTGCGCTGTATGAAAAGGTGAAAAAGCAGGTGGCTGCGGGACGCTGGGAGCCTTTGGGAGCTGTGTGGGCTGAGCCAGATCTCAACGTTATATCAGGCGAGTCGGTTGTGCGCCAGATAATGTACGGCAACAAATTCTGGAGGGATGAGTTCGGCAAAACAGTGAATTACGTCTGGACTCCCGACACTTTCGGATATTCTGCCGCGCTTCCGCAGATTTTCAAAAAAAGCGGCATAGATTATTTTGCTACCATAAAAATATCTTGGAACCTTATAAACGAGTTTCCGTATACCAATTTCAGATGGCGCGGCATAGACGGCTCGGAGGTTTTGGTGCATATGCCTCCTGAGGGTAATTATTTGAGCGAGGCGACCCCGAAATCGGTCTTCAAAATAAAGCGCAGGCTTGCGCTTAACGGACAGTACGGCGAGGCGCTGCTGCCATTCGGGATAGGCGACGGGGGAGGAGGACCGAGTCCCTGCCATCTTGAATATTTAAAGCGTGAGAAGAATCTTCCGGGTCTCTGTCCCATAAAGCAGGGAGCTATGGCGGAGTTTTTTGAACGCTTTAAGGACAGGGCGGACGAATTTCCGGTTTGGGACGACGAGCTGTATCTCGAACGGCATTTAGGGGTTTATACCTCTGCGGCGAGAAATAAAAAATATAACCGCTTAATGGAGCTTAAGCTGCGCGACGCGGAAATACTTTCTTCTTTTGCAGAAAAGCAAAGCGGATATAAGTACAGAGCAGGGGACATAGAGCGGATATGGAAAGAGGTACTGCTATATCAGTTCCATGATATTCTTCCCGGCTCGTCGATAAAGCGGGTATATGATGAGAGCCTTGAGCGCTACGCCGTTCTGCTTGACGAGACGGAGCGGATTTGTCAGGAGGCGGCAAGGGCGGCGGCAGACGCGGTAAGCTGTGAGCCGGAAAACCAAACAGTGCTTTTCAATACCCTTTCCTTTGAAAGGAATTATAATTTTAAAACCGACAAAGGCGTGGTTAAGATTAAGCTTCCTCCGATGGGGTACGCCGTAGCCGACATTAAGGACGCTGTGCCTGCAGCCGAGAAAAGCTGTCTTGAAAACGAAAGGCTTAAGGCGGAGATTGCTGTGGACGGCAGTATCTCGCAGATATACCTGAAGGAAAGCGGAAGAAAGCTGCTTGAAAAGCCGTCAAATATCCTGTACATATACGAGGATTATGAAAATGCGTGGAATTTACAGTATGATTACAGAAATCAAAGACCTGTAAGGGTTGAGCTTTCCGAAAGCTTTTACGAGCATACGCAATGCGAGAACAGGCTTATTCAGATTTACAGATATAACGCCTCTGAAATAAAGCTCAGCCTTCTGCTTGAGGACGGAAGCGACTGCCTTGAGATACGCGCCGAGGCCGACTGGCACGAAAAAAACAAAATGCTGCGCATAGCCTTTGCTCCGGCTGTGAAGAGCGGCGAGACAAAAAGCGAAATACAGTTCGGAAATATTTCGAGGAGCAGTCGGCACAATACCTCAGAGGAGCTTGCGAAGATAGAAATCTGCGCGCATAGATGGATAGCGCTCAGCGAGCCGGGGCTTAATTTTGCGCTGCTCAACGACTGCAAGTACGGCTACAGCGTTTACGGCAGCGAACTTGAGCTTAACGCCTTAAGGGGAACCGATTATCCCGGAAAGGATCTGGATGAGGGCAGGCATAGCTTCAGATACGGCGTTTATGCCGACATATCGGCAGATGTCAACGAAACAGTAAGACAGGGATATATGTTTAATATTGCTCCTATAGCCGTAAAGACCGGCAAATCAGGCTCCGAGGCCAAGACCGGAAGCTTTCTCGGCATTGACGGAGAAGTGTTTATAGACGGCGTAAAAAAAGCGGAAAACGGCAGCGGCTATATCGTCAGGACCTATGAGGCGGCGGGAAAGCATACAAAAGCCGCTCTTAATCCGGGCGTTTTGGGAGAAAGCGTATCCGTATGTGACCTAAAGGAGGATATTGTTTCTGAATATTCGGGTGCACAGGAATACAGACCGTTCGATATTATCAGCTATGAAATAAGGTGAGAGATTATGAAAAAGACTGCTTTATTGTTATGTTTTGTTTTAATTTGTATCAGCTGCGGCTGCGGCGGCGCGTCGAGCGCCGCTTTCGGGAGCTTTGAATGGGAGTATCCCTATCCCGACAGCGGAGTGACCGAGGCTGTGCTGCCGGAGGGCTACGACGATTCTTCGTATATCGCCGGACTTAATTTTATTGACGACAATACGCCTATTACCGTACCTGCCGAGGCTGAAAACGCCGGCGAGCGCACGGCGGGCGAGCCGTATGCCGTTGATGTGAAATACGACGACGGCACCGGAGTCTGCGTCGCCATATATGATGTGGTGGAGGATTTCGGAGCGGTGAACGACGGCAGCGCCAACGCGGCGACGGCGATACAAAAGGCTTTGTTTGCCGCTGAGGAAGCAGGCGGAGGAGTGGTTTACATTCCGGAGGGAATATATCTCTGCGAGACCGCAATGGAAATACCGAGCGGCGTTACGCTCAGAGGCGAGTGGGTAAGCCCCGAGGAAACTCCGGCGGGAAGCTGCGGAACGGTACTGCTTGTAAAGACCAATAACCGCGGCAGAGAGGGCGGAGCCGCTTTTATCAGATTGAACCAGGGCTCAGGCATCAGGAATATGACTATTATGTATCCTGAGCAGACCTCGGTCGATATAGATAAATATCCCGCGACGCTTCAGGAGACCGGAGGCGACAGCTTCACGGTCATGAATATGACCATAGCGGGCGCGTGGAACGCGTATCAGGCGAACCTTAACTGGAGCGAGCTGCATTATCTTAAAAATGTCTATATAACCGCCTTTAACAACGCGATTATGATTGACGATGTAACCGATATAGGAAGACTTGAGGGCGTACATATAAGCCCTGACTATTTCCTTGAAAACACTCTTTATCCCTTTGACGAGGCGGGCGCTCAGCGCGTAAGGGATTATATGTTTGATTATTCGGTCGGAATATATTCTCTCAGGACCGACTGGGAATATGTTTATGACCTTTATGTGGAGGGGATTTCCTGCGCTCTGCGCACCCAGTATAATGACGAGAACCGCTCTATAAACGGTCAGTTCTGCAACGTGCTTATAGAAAACTGCAAGGTCGGAATAGATCTTCAGGCAACCAACGCGATCGGAATTATCTTCAGCGACGTTACTATAACCGGTGACGAAAGCTGCGAATCCGGCGTTATTCTCGGCAATGATTTTTCTGCTGTATGCGAATTTCAGAATCTGAAAATCAGCGGTCCCATAAAACAGCAGCTTACGCAGCTCGGAAACGGAATATTAACTGTAGTCAACAGCACCTTTGAGGATTGGGATTCCGGAAGCTCATATGCCATAGACCTCAAAAGGGGAGGCGCGAGCATCCAGCAGACATATTTCGGCGAGGCTGAAAAGCATGTAAGCATAGACTCCTCCTGCGGCGGCGTTTCGGTTATGGGCTGCACCTTCGAGGGCGGCAGTGATGACATTGAATATGACGCCGACCGTCCCGAATACACAAAAATTGATAATACCGCGCTTAATCTGCCGGTTACCAGCGGAAGGCTGCATGTATACCGTCAGAGCATACCTACCGCAAGCTCAAAGAACGTATACAACATAGCGGATTACGGCGCGAAGAGCGGCGAGGACAGCACTGAAGCGCTCAAGCAGGCGCTTGCGGCGGCGGAGCAGACCGGCGGTGTGGTTTACATTCCCGCAGGCGAGTATATTGTGAGCGAGCCGCTTACGGTTCCGACCGGCGTAGAGCTTCGCGGAATTTACAATGTTCCTACTCACAGCATTACCGCAGGGTCGGTTCTGATGACCAATATCGGAAAGGGCAGCGAGAGCGGCGACGCACTTATAAGCCTCAGCGAGGGCTCCGGCATAAACGGTGTTTCCTTCTATTATACCGAGCAGAGCTATACCGATTTTATACCGTATCCTTATACTGTAAGAAGCCTCGGCAAAAACTGCTGGGCGATCAACTGCGTGTTTATCAATTCATATCAGGCAATGGACTTCGGTACGAATCCGTCCGACGGACATTACATAAGCTATTGCAGTGGAGCTCCGCTCAGGACGGGCATTTTTGTGGGCAGCAATTCGTCGAACGGCTGGGTTGAAAACTGCCAGTTCAATCCCCATTATTGGAGGAGAGCCGATGTAAGCCTTATAACCTCGGATATTCCCGAAGATCTCAACAACGCGATAAATCATACGCTTGAGGTGTTTATTTTCGGAGACAATGCTTCAGAGCATGCGCTCGGCAACTTTGCCTACGGCGGCGAAACGGTGCTTAAGCTTATTTCACAGGGAGGCGGCGGCACCAACGGCACGATAATAGGCCACGGCTCCGACGGCTGCCGCAACGCGCTGGTGGTTGAAGAGGCCGACGTGGTCGAATTTATAAATGCGGAGCTTGTTTCGATGAACTATACCTCAGATATGCATCATATCGTAATGGAGGAAACAGTGACGGGAACGGTGGCGCTTTTCAACTCTATGATGTGGGCTCAGCCTACCGAGTCCGCTATTCTCCAGCATGGCGGAACGCTTATTATCGAGCAGCTTTCGTATTATAATCTCGAAAATACCGTAAATCTTGTGGACGCGGACGGAGGAACGCTTTACTACTGTTCCGTACTGCTTGAGCCTAAGACGATTCAGATAAAGGCGTCCGCTGACGCCGAGATCTTCCTGACGGGTGATCTGGTAAGACAGTCGCTGTCCTTCGCGGCTCCGAGCGGCGGACCTAAGATTACTATATCAAACAGCGGCGCTGCTATTACCGAAAAATCAACCTGGTGGTCATAAGAGGGTGCTGAAATGAAAAAAATAATTGCTGTTTTATTAATCGTTGCTTCGGCAGCCGCATTCTGCATAACTCCCGCTTCCGCAGAGGAAGCGGGGGACACACTCCTTATCACAAACTGCGATTCGACCCTCAACTGGTCGGCGAACAGCGCGGGAATGGACGCACTTGTCGTCGATACCGAAAATAAAACCGAGGGCTCCGCTTCAGTGGGAGCTACCGCGATAAACGGAAAATTAAATCAGATAGCATATGTTTCGGATGTTCCGATCGACGCCAGCGGGTACTCTTATCTCGAATTTGATATTTATTTCAGCGATATGACCTGGTTCAGCGACTGCTCTTCGGTCATGATAGAAATTACCTCTTCGGGTATGTGCGACGTTGAGTCCAACCGCTATATGAAGAAGATAATGCGTACTCAGTTTGAAGAAAACCGGATCGAGGATAAGGAAAACTGGTATCATTTTGCCTTATCGCTCGATGAGCCTCAGGGCACGGCGAACGGCGTTCTTAATAAGGCTAATTTCAACTATTTCCGCTTTTACTCGGTAGACCCGATTTCAACCACGCCCGATTATACTATGCGGATAGACAATATGATGCTTACTAAAACTACACAGTTCACCGCCGGAGCTATGGAGGAGGAAGAAGAGGAATCCGAGACCGAAACAGTATCCGAGCCGGTTGTGCAGGAGGTAGTGGTTGAAAATTCCGCCAACAACGCGCTGAAAATTGCCGTTATTGCGGAAGCGGCGGTTGCTGCGGTGCTGGTTATAGCGTTTGTGATTGTTCTGGCGGTAAGGCTTTCCGCCAAGCGAAAGAATACCATTAAGTAAGGAAAGGCAGGTACGATTATGAGAAAAAGAATAATTTCGGCAATAATTGCGTTCGCTATCGCTTTTTCGATTCCGATGTCGGTTATTAACAGCTTCTCCGCGGCTCAGCCGGACAGTCTGCTTATAACCGACTGCGATACTCTTGACGGCTGGACTAAGGGAAGCGGAAATGCGCTCTCAATAAACGCGAACGGCTTCGGCAGCGGTTCAAGCGCCGTAGCGTGCGATATTAACAACGGCGCATTCAGAACCGCCGTTTACACCGCGTCAGAACCGGTGGATATTTCTCCTTATCAGAATATCGAATGGGACGTTATGATGCATACCGGTGCTCAGCCGGGTATGTGGGATGATATTCAGCAGTATTACGGCGATGAGGTATATCTTAAAATAGGTTCATCGGAAAGCGATTATAATATTTACCGCCTTTCCAAAATGACGGTGGAGCAGGATACCGGCAATAATCTCTGGTATCATTTCTCGGTCGATATCGACGACCCGTCAAACACAACGGGAAGCTTTGATATGACCAGGATGACCGTTTTTTCCTTTACCACAGTAGACGGCGCGGTCAACGCGTCTGTCCGCAACGGACATATCAGGCTTGACAATATTTACGCCGCTAACCTCCGTGAGGAAGAGCCGCCGCAGGAGAGCGCCGTTATCTCAGAATGCGAGACAAAAGAAGGCTGGTCATACGGCGGCGCCGAAGGCAACTGGCGCGCGGATACCGGAATGACGGGAAATTCCATATACGTTTATACCGGCTATGCCGCCTTAAGAAAGCTTACATATACCGCTTCAATGGATCTGACCGGCTATAATACGATAGAGTTTGATCTTCGCTGCAAGGAAGTCGGCAGCACCGATTCGGCAGGTCTGCTTTCGGTCATAGCCGAATCCTACGGCGGTGATATGGCGGTTGAGGTCAGCGACTCGACCGGTACCTATACATACGGCTATTCCGAATGGCAGGTAGAGCCGCTTGAAAACAACTGGTACCATATAACCGTACAGACCGACCGCGGCACTTCTCAGAAGCCGGATATGAGCGCCTTTACCTCCTTTTCGATATATTTCAAAACCGAGGGTGCGCTTGATGAAGAGTTACCGAACACCGATATAAATATCGATAACCTTGCCGCCTCCTTTACCGAGGTAAAGGACCCCGGCGACGAGACCGGCATATGGGAGATACCCGGCTCCTTCAGCAAAGAAAACAGTACCGGAACCTTTACTTTTGAAACTAAGGGCTTTGAATTTGATCTTTCCGATTATGAGAAAAATGCTCTCTGGCTCTGTATGGACATATACGTCGCCAATACCGACGGCACAGACAGCATCGATGAGTTTACAAGCGACGGACAGATAGAGCTTACCTCCTCTGGCACCTGCGATGTGGAAGAGGCGAGCTGGCAGTTCCCGCGGATAGGACTTAAATCCGGAAGCAATAAAATAAGGCTGCTTATTTCCGGCGCTGCCGCCGATAACGGACTCGACCTTTCGTCGGTTAATTATCTGCGGATATACAGCAGAAATGGCGGCGAGGACACCTTTGATATAAGAATAGAAAATATTTATATCACCCGTAACGAGGAGGAGTCTGTAACAGGCACCTATTTCAGCGACGGTATGATGTTTAAGCAGAATGCTCCGATGAAGGTTTTCGGCTATACCAAAGAAGCCGGCAGCAGCGTTGAAGCGCGCCTTTATCGGGAAGAGGAGCTTCTCGAGACCGAAGCCTGCGTTTCCGGAGAAAACGGCTACTGGACCGTATCGTTTGACGGGAGAGAGGGCGGTTATCAGGAATACAGAATAGAAATCTCGGTAGACGGAACGCTTGAAAAAACTATAAACGATATTCTTATCGGCGAGTTGTGGCTGGCTGCCGGTCAGTCAAATATGGAATTTTTTGTACTTCAGACTATTCCGGATTATGACTACAGCCTTATTCCGATAAATGAAAACGTAAGATTCTTTGACGAACCTCTTGTCCCGGGAGGAGCGGAATCTATACTTCCGTCAACTCCCGCTAAGGATATTCCGGAGGCAAAATGGTCAGACGGTTCTTCGGCGGCAAACGTAAGATATATTTCGGCAATCGCTTACTATATGTCTCTTGCGCTGCAGGAGGAATTAAACGTTCCGGTCGGCTTTATCAACGCCGCCAAGGGCGCATCCGGCATTGAAAGCTGGCTTTCAAGGGAAACCATAGAATCAGACAGCGAAATTATGGGTACTCTTGTAGAACGCGGAGCGTATAAAACTGCAGAGGAGCTTGAAAGCATCACCTCCAACTGGACCTATATGACTACCCTTTACAATACTAAAATAGCTCCGCTTGCCGGAATTTCAATCAGCGGAATTATCTGGTATCAGGGTGAAAACAACATTAAATACGCTGACGAGGACGGTACGAACGATTTCTATACAGCGGCTCTTACGGGACTTATAGAGTCGTACAGCGACCTTTTTGGCTTTGAGAGAGGCGAAATGCCCTTTGTATTCGCTCATCTGGCGCCGTACAATTATCAGAGTGTGCGTCCGGGCGATTATACCACGATTCTTGCGGGGTTCTCCGAATCGCTTTCTAAGGCTGCGGAAAATGCAGGGGCTAAGGTTTCTCAGCTTCCGATATACGACATATCGCTTGAATATAAAGATCCTCCGGCAAACAACCCCGATCCCATACATCCGAGCAGCAAATCGGAGGTGGCCTCAAGATTCGCGACCGCGGTTCTGGGTGCGTATTACGGCATAGGCAACTCCGATGCTTCCACAGCGCCGGCTGTCAGCGGTGTAAGTATTTCCGGCAATAAAATAACCGTAACCTTTAAAAATGTCGGTGACGGTCTTAAAACCCTCTCCTCCGACACGGTGCACGGCTTTGCCGTGGCAGGCTCTGACAGGGTGTTTGTCGGCGCCGACGCGAAAATAGTTTCCTACAATACGGTTGAGGTTTCGGCGGAGGGGATAAGCAATCCGGTCGCCGTAACCTACGCGTGGGATTCTTTCAATATGGCGTCAAATCTCTGCAACTCATCGGGAATTCCCGCCGTCCCCTACAGGAGCGACGAGGTTTCTTCCACCTATTATTTATCCAAGGACTGGACATATTTTGACAGCGAAAAGGTTTGGGATGCCCAGACTACGCTGGATGCCGGATATAAAAATGCGCTGAGCATAAGCGACGGAGACTCTGCCGTATTCGACCAAACGGTAAAGCAGGAGGGAAGCGCTTCGCTTAAGCTTTCGTATGACGCCGGCGGAGCGACTGTTTCTCCGGTGCTTACCTACGGCGGAATGATCAGTCAGTTTGATTCATACAGCGGTATGACCGTGTATGTAAGCAATCCGGATTCGGCGCCTAAGGATATCGAGCTTCGCATTACCGCGCCGTCAGGCTCGTATTACGCGAGCATTATCACCGGCAGCGTGCTTTCGTCAAAATACACCGTGCCGGCAAACAGCGGGTTCACCGCCTATACCTTCAACTTTAACCGTATTATAAACGATGAGGGCAAGGTCATCATAGATACCGGCGACATACTAAAGACGCTGTCCGGTATTGCAATCATTGTAAGCGACATCGGCGCCGGTTCGGTATATATTGACGCGGCGTCCTTCAGAACCGATATTCTCCCGACGCCCGGCTCCGAAAACGACGATATTGTAAAGCCCGATCCCATAATCATCCCCGGAACTGTCAACGAGGACGGCAGTATGTGGATGAGTGACGCCGACACCGCCGATAATTGGAGCTCAAATCCGGCGCTCGCGGTTGATACCGAAAACAAAACTCAGGGAAACGCTTCCGTGGGAACTACCGCGATCGGCTCGATTTTAAGACAGATTGTCTTCACGGTTGACTCTCCGATTGATATATCTGATTACGACTATCTTGAGTTCGATATTTATTTCTCGGATTTGTCATGGTACAACGCTTCTACCGGAGTTATGTTTGAGCTTACCTCGTCGGGTACAAGCGACGTTGAGTCCAACCGTTATATGAAGGGCGCTATTCAGACCGCCTGCCCCGAGCTTTACAGTGACGCGCTTACAGGCGCAGGCGGCGGAAAGTGGTATCATGTCAGGCTGGATATTAACAATCCTCAGGGTCAGGCTAACGGCGGACTTGATACGGCGGAATTTAATTATTTCAGATTTTACACTATAGGTGCGCCATCGGGTACTCCGGACTATACGATGCGTTTAGATAATCTGCTTTTCACCAAGAAATCTTCCGGCGGGGGAGGTTCGTCCGAACCGGAGGTTAACTATGACTCCTACGGCGAAATAGCAGAAGGCGGAGACATGTGGCTGTCAACTGCCGAATCCGTAAACTGGTGGTCGGCAAACGGAACCACCGTATCGCTCAATTCCGTGCTTAAAACTCAGGGCAACACCTCTGTCGGTGCCACTGCAGCAAACGGTGTTTTAAGAGAAATCGCTTTTACGCCGTCGCATTCCATAGATATTTCGGATTATGCCTATCTTGAGTTTGACGTATGGTTCTCCAATCTTGACTGGGTTAATGCCAGTGAGAATATGATGATTGAGCTTACTTCTTCGGGAAGATGCGACGTAGAGTCGTACAGATTTACAAAATCCTCCCTGCTTGAGTCCTGCGTTGAATTTGCAAACGACGTTGAAAGCGGTACCGGAGGCAATAAGTGGTATCATTTCAGGATCAATCTTAACGCGCCGCATGATAAACCGAACGGCGGGCTTAATTTTGAAGAATTCAACTATTTCAGATTTTATTCGATAGGCGCTCCTGCCGGAACAAGAAGCTACGAGGTTTACTTTGACAATATGAGATTTGTCAAGGGTGAGGTGGCTGATAAGATCATCATAACCGATGATGCTCTTATTCTTAACAACTGCGACAGCACTGCGGGCTGGACTGCCAACGGCGCTGAGGTCGTGCTTGATAAGGAGCTTAAAGTCAGCGGCATTGGTTCAATAGGTGTCACCGCTAAAAACGGCATCCTGCGCCAGCTTGCCTATACGCCTGATGAACCTGTTGATATTTCAAAATATAACTACGTTGAGTTTTATCTCTATCTTTCAGATGTGTCCGCGCTCAGAACCTCTACCGGCTTTATGGTCGAGCTGACCTCTTCGGGTACATATGATGAGCAGTCTAACCGGTATCTTAAATCCGCGATTTTCGCGGGCTGCCCGGAACTTGCCGAGGCGGTTACTTCCGGCGAGCCGTCACCCGGCTGGTACCATATCAGGCTTAACCTGAAAAATCCTCAGAACCAGGCGAGGGGCGGTCTTGACCTTACGGCGTTTAATTTCTTCAGAATTTACTTTATCGGCGCCGCAGAGGGAACTCCGGACACTATAGTTCGGATTGACGATCTGAGATTTACCGTCGGCTCTCCGCAGGATAATACCTCAGGCTCAAATACAGGAACCTCGACAGGAGGATCATCGTCCAGCGGCGAAGATTATGATACGCCTGAGCTTCTTGAGAATCCGGGACTTCATGTCAATCTGATAACCGAAAACCTTTCTGTGGGTCTTATCATTGCTGTGTCCGGTCTTGGCGTATTTATAGTTTTAATTGTCGCGCTGGCGGCGGTGCTTCTAAAAAAGCATAAAATATAATACGTTCGGATAAAACGCAAAAAAACCGTACCCGCAGGGAAGCTTCCCTGCGGGTACGGTTTTCGGAAAAGTAAAATTACAGCCCATTTAAAGGTGCGGCGGATTTTCCGGCGCGCTTATAACAGCATTTTTTCGGTTGACTCCCTTGTTATGAGCTTTACCGGAAGAGTCTTTTGTATATTGTCGGTATAAGCGCCCGTCAGGTAACCGTAAGCCAGCTCTGCGGCGCATTCGCCGAGTCTCGTAAAGGGCTGGGCGATGGTCGAGATGGTCGGCGAGAAAACCGACGTTATGTCAAGATTATCGAAGCCGATAACGGAAATATCGTCCGGAATGCGAAGCCCTGCTTTAAAAGCATGATTGGCGATATCCACGGCGGCGTGGTCGGTAGTGGCGAAAACAGCCGTAAATCCGTTCTTTGGGTCGAAAAGCTTTTCGATATCCGGTGAGGCGGTACGGTAGCGCGAAATAAAATAATACTGTTCTGGACAGGGTATTTCGGCTTCACGCAGCGCGAATAAGTACCCTAGCGACCTTTCATACAGGGAAGAGGTGTTTTCAAGCTCCTCAAAGCCGAACATCGCGATTTTTCTGTGACCCCGCTCAATAAGGTGCTTTGTGGCGATATAGCCTCCCGAAATATTGTCCGACTGGACAAAGCTGTATCCGAATATTTTTTTGGGCTTTCGGTCAATAAATACAAAGTGCATACCCTTTTGTATCATATTGAAGTAAAAATCGGTGTTTGTCTCGCTTGATACTGGGAAAACCATAACGCTCCGGATGCCGTCGTTGTAAAGCTGGGTTATAATTTCCTGCTCATTCAGAGAGCTTTTTCCGGAAACGCTGAGATTCAGGCGGCAGTTATGCTGTATCAGGTAATCCTGAGCCCCGTGGACAATGTCGAGAATTTTTGAATCTCCGTGATTATAGGATATTACCAGAGGAATGGATTCAATCGCGGGAGAGACCTGTTTGTCGCTTAAATAGTAGCCCCCTCCGTGAATGGAATATATTATTCCGGCTTCCTGCAGGTTTGCCATAGCCCTTCTTACGGTTACGCGGCTGACCCCGGTTTTATCTATAAGTTCCCGTTCGGGCGGCAGCTTGCTTCCGGGTGAGAGTGCGTTTGTCTGAACGTATTTTTCTATGTAATCGATAACAGCGCCGAGTTTTTTTCCGCTATACGCCATTGAAAGATGCTCCTTCAAATTTATCTTATCATTATAATACCATTTTTTGCTGGCAATGTCAAACAAAATTTATAATACAAATTTTTACAGCGAAAAAATGAGTTTAAGGTAAAAAGATATAGAAATATCGAGAAAATATAACAAAAGTATTGCATTTAATAAATATATATGCTATAATCATAAAAAATAAGTGTTATTTCTAATACCAATTCGTATTAAAAAATAGTGAAAGGTGGCTTCGCAGTGGGCAAAATACAGAGGAAAATCATATCGCTGACAGCGGCTGTTTTGTTTGTGATTACAAGCTGGTCTTCAGCGGCGGTATCCGCGGAGGAAGGCACCGCCCGGGACGGCGGATTCGGCGGACTCGCCGGCAAGGCGGACGCTGAGTCATATTCCGAGTACATCAAAAGGTATGAGTCCGCCGCACAGCCGGAAACCGAAATTGTTATTGAGCCTGCTTCGTTTATAAGAAGTGAGGGCTCGGTGAGTATTGCTGAGGACGGTTCGGTCAATACCGGCAACGACAGTTATCTTGAGTGGGAAATTACGGTGGAGCAGGCGGGGCTTTACAATCTTAAAATAGACTATTATCCTACGGTCTCCAAAGGCGGCGGAATTGAAAGAACGCTGTATATTGACGGCGGTGTGCCTTTTAAGGAAGCCTCCTATATGACCTTTTCAAGGGTCTATACTGACGGCGAAATCCAGAAAAACGCAAAGGGCGACGAGCTGACTCCCGAACAGATTGAGAGTCCGAGATGGCTTGAATACATACTCTGCGACAGTGAAAGATTTGAGTCCGGCTATTTGAAGGTTTACCTTACTGAAGGGGTTCACTCGGTGATACTTGAGGCGAATAAGGAAGAGCTGTGCCTCGGTGATATTACCTTCTGCAATATTGAAGAGCCGGTAAGCTATGAGGAATATCTGAGTGAAAACGGAGAACCCTCAGAGCTTGAAAATACCGAAACAATACGTATAGAAGCGGAGGACGCGCTTGAAAAATCCGGCTTTACGATTTACCCCACCTCCGATAAATCCTCTTACGCCACGAATCCGCAGGACCCTATCAGGACAAAGCTGAATATAATCAGCGGTGACAAGTGGTCAAGCGCCGGGCAGTGGATAACCTGGGAATTTGAGGTAGCCGAAACCGGATATTATCAGATTGCTCCGCGTTTCAAGCAGAATACATACGAGGGAGCGTATACCTCCCGCAAGGTGTATATCGACGGTGAATGTCCTTTTGAGGAAGCGAAGTTTATAAAGTTTTCGTATACGTCCTCCTGGGAGGTTCAGCCGCTTTCGTACAATGATGAGCCGCTGAGGTTCTATCTTGAGGCGGGAACACACACGCTGACAATGGAAGTGGTTCTCGGCGAGATGGCAGACGTTATAAAGCGGGTGCAGAATTCGCTTGATTCCCTGAACGAAAATTACAGAAGAATCCTGATGATAACCGGCGTTTCTCCTGACATATACCGCGATTATAATTTTGAGGATTTGATTCCCGAGGTGCTTGAAAACTTCAAGGCGCAGTCGGCAGAGCTTAAAAGTGTAATCGAGGAGATAAACCGTCTTGCCGATGTCAGCGGCGATTTTACCAATAATATAAACAAGGTAATAATCGTTCTTGACCAGATAGAGGACGATCCGGAAAAAATATCAGAGCTCTTCAGCACTTTTAAGGACAATCTGTCGTCGATGGGCACCTGGATTCAGAACGCGATGAGCCAGCCTGTCGAGCTTGATTCGATTTATATTGTTCCCGAGGGCGGGGAATATCCGTCGGACGGAAATAACTTTTTCAAAAATTTCTGGTTCAAGATAAAGCAGTTTGTTTTAAGCTTCGGCGAGGATTATCAGTCCTTCGCCTCCGAAATTACGGAGGAGGACTACGCAAACAACAACGTCGTAACCGTGTGGATGACAAACGGCAGGGAACAGAGCCAGATTATGCAGCGGCTTACCGAGCAGTACTTTACTCCGGAAACCGGAATAAAGGTAAATGTTCAGCTTGTTACCGCGACTGCTCTGCTGCCGGCGGTCACGGCGGGGCTGGGACCTGACGTGGGAATGAATCTGGCGTCAAGCACGCCGATAGACTTCGCGATAAGGGGCGCCGCAGTAGACCTTACCGAGTTTGACGATTTTGAGACCGTGGCGGCTATGTTCAATGAAGCGGCGCTCACCCCGCTTACCTTTGACGGCACCGTTTACGCCCTACCTGAGACGCTTACCTTCCTGATGTCGTTTTACAGGACGGATATTTTCGATGAGCTCGGGCTGACGGTGCCCACCACCTGGGACGAATTTTACGAGGTGGTCTGGGAGCTTCAGCAGAAAAATCTTGAGGTCGGCTTCCCCG
>CALWUZ010000037.1 GCA_944384845.1 uncultured Clostridia bacterium | reverse complement strand
TTGCCTTTACGCAGATAATTGCGGTTAACAGCGCGCCTGTGACGCTGAATATTATTTCCTCCGGAGGCGCAGAACCGAACGGACCTACAGGCGCTACAGGTGCGTCCGGCGCGACAGGACCTGCCGGACCTACAGGCGCAACAGGTGCAACCGGAGCGACAGGTCCCACCGGACCTACAGGCGCCACAGGTGCGACCGGAGCAACAGGACCCACCGGACCTACAGGTGCAACAGGTGCGACCGGGGCGACAGGACCTACCGGACCTACAGGCGCCACAGGTGCGACCGGAGCGACAGGACCGACCGGACCCACAGGCGCAACAGGTCCTACCGGACCGACGGGCGCGACAGGACCTACCGGACCCACAGGTCCGGCGGGCGAAGATCTGGCCGCAGAGTTTCTTAACGCGTATTCCACGCCCGCACAGCCTGTCGCTTCTAATGCGGCGATTGTTTTTGACAAAAGCGCCGCTATAGCCGGCAATGCGGTGACGCATCAGGATAATTCAAAGGATGTTATAATTCAGGAGCCCGGATATTACAGCGTTTCCTTCAGCGGAACGGTGGCGCCGGGTCCTAAAGCAAATTTTCCGCTGTCAATATTACTGAATTTGCAGCAGAACGCGGCTGCCGTTACCGGAGCGGCGGCAAGGCATACCTTCCATTCGTCGTCTGAGGCGGCTAATCTTGCCTTTACGCAGATAATTGCGGTTAACAGCGCGCCTGTGACGCTGAATATTATTTCCTCCGGAGGTTCCGTGATTTGCAGCGATCTTACCGTTACTGTTAATAAAATCGGTACCATTTAACGCCGCGGGGGTATTTCTTTAACGGAAATACCCCCATATTTTTAATATTGAGAAAAGAATTATAAGCTTTAAAACGGTTTTTTATAAAAGAGAAGGCGGTATCTATGCAGAAATATAAAATTTGTGTTTACGCTATCTGCAAAAATGAGGAGAAATTCGCTGAGGCGTGGATGGAATCGGTAAAGGAAGCGGATATGGTGGTTGTGCTGGATACCGGCTCGACCGACAGGACGGTTTCGATTTTAAAAAACGCCGGAGCGGAGGTTTATGAGGAGACAATATCCCCTTGGCGCTTTGACACCGCGCGTAACCGCTCGCTTGAGCTGGTGCCTTCCGATACGGATATCTGCGTCTGCGTGGATTTGGACGAGAGATTTGAACCCGGCTGGCGTAAAAAGCTTGAAAAAGCGTGGAAAAGCGATACCTGCCGGGCTCAGTACCGGTATACCTGGAATTTCAACGAGGACGGCTCGGAAGGCTATGTTTTCTGGCTGGATAAAATTCATTCAAGGCATAATTTTTACTGGGAGCATCCCGTTCACGAAGTTTTAAGGTATACCGGAGCCGCTCCGTGCAGTACCGTTTATGCCGAGGGCATACAGCTGAATCATTACGCCGATATTCAGAAATCGCGGGCGCAGTATCTGCCTCTGCTTGAGCTTGCGGTAAGGGAAAGACCCGACGACGACCGCAATATGCATTATCTGGGACGCGAATATATGTACCGGGGCGAGTGGGATAAGTGTATTGATACGCTGAAAAAGCATCTTTTAATGCCGAGCGCTGTCTGGAAGGATGAAAGATGCGCGTCTATGCGGTATATTGCCGAGGCATATATAAAAAAGGGAGACAGGGCAGAGGCGCGCGCATGGCTTTACAGGGCAGTGAGCGAGGCGCCGCATCTCAGAGAGCCGTATACTGATCTTGCCATGCTGCTTTACGCGGAAAAAGAATGGTATGGGGTGATTTTTTTCACCGAATGCGCGCTGAAAATAACAGAGCGCCCCAGAACATATATCTGTGAGGCGAAGTCCTGGGGCTCGTTGCCGTATGATTTGGCTTCGCTTGGCTATTATTATACAGGCGAGTATAAAAAAGCTCTTCAGATGGCGGAAATGGCTGCGGAGCTTTCTCCGCTGGACGAGAGGCTGAAAACAAACATAGGGCTGATAAAACAGGCGTATGAAGGCTTTGCGGCTGCCGGGAGGTAAAAGCTTAAGAGCTTTCAGACTTTTTGGTTAAGCGCGACGGCGGAAAGCCTGTTTCCCGTTTAAAGGCAAAGGAAAAGTATCCCTGAGACGAAAAACCGAGCTTTTCCGCCGTTTCACACACGCTGCTTCCGTTCTCCAGAAGATGAGCGGCGGCGTTGATTTTCAGCTTTAAAAAATATCGGTGCACACCGAGACCCGAGTATTTGAAAAAAATCCGTTTGAGACTGCTGGCGCTTGTTCCGCAGTAATCCGCAATTTCTTTTATACCGGGCTGTTCGCATATTCGGCTGTTCATATAGTTTACAGCGTTGTAAAAAACTGCGGCGTCTGGACTTTCGGAATAATATGAGACCGTATTTTCTCCGCAAAGCGATAAAAGCAGCCTGTAAATGTATAGTACGGCAGTCTGTGAATATTTGGAAGACGCGAGCAGTCCGGTATATTTAATTTCCCTGCTGCTTTCGGAAGCGCCTGCCTCCTTTCTTAAGAATATGAGAAAATCAGACACGGTGTTTTTCTGCTCTTCATTGAGGGCGAACACCTTGTTTTTAAAAAAGTCGGAAATATCGGATTCCAGAGTAAAGGAAAAAATAAGAAGCCGGGCACCTTCTTTGCCGGTGACGTCAAATTTATGTATTTCAAGAGGCTTATGAAAAATTATTTCGCCTTTTTTCATATTATATATCCGTTTATTTGCGGATACCCGTATTCCGCCGTCGATTACGTAAAGGCATTCCCAGAAATCATGACTTTCGCCCGCAAAGGAATAGCCGTAATCATACCGCGCCTCAAACAGGGAATACATTTCGCTTATCCTTACCTGCTCCGTTATTTTATATGGCTTCCACATATCGCTTGCCTCCGGTCCGAAATCGTATAAAAATTGTCTTTTATAGTATAGATATATGATTATAAGTATGCTTTAATAATAATACAAGCGTATAAAAAAGTAAAGAAAAAATGAAAAGAGGCAAACGGCATGGAGAATATCAAAATCGGTTTTATAGGACTCGGACAAAGGGGCGGCATGCTGCTGAAGGACATTGTGCTGCCGCATAACAAGGCGGAGGTCACCGCTGTCTGCGACCTGTATGAGGACAGGGCAAACGCCGCCTGCGAGGCGGTCTGCGCCTCCGGACAGAGGAAGCCCGCCGTATATTTGGATTACAGAGATTTGCTTGCCGATAAAAACGTAAACACGGTTGTGATTTCCGCCGCGTGGGAGGCGCATGCCGGAATAGCCGTGAGGGCGATGGATGCCGGAAAGGCGGTCGCGCTGGAGGTAGGCGGGGCGTATACGGTAGAGGAATGCTGGGAGCTTGTCAATACATAC